>JAGQTO010000040.1 GCA_020439025.1 Mycobacterium sp.
TCGTCGATCACATGGCCAGGGTAAAGCGTGCCGGGGTCAAGACGGCGTCAGTGGACGCCTATGTCGGGATCGAATTGGGCGGCCCAGGCAACGATTCCGCCTCGCAGGTGCACCGCGTCGGCGAACCCGGCGCCGCGCAGAAGCGCCAGCGCCGCGGCCGATCGGGTCCCGGTCCTGCAGTACAGCACCGGTATTCGATCCCGCGGGAGCCCGCTCAGTCCCGCACCGGATCCGATATCCGACAGTGGAACCAGGACCGCACCGTCGATGTGGCCGGCCGCCCACTCCCCCGGTTCGCGGACGTCGATCAGGATGACCTGCTCTCCCGAGTCGAGCAGGTCGCGCAACTGCCCGGGGGTGACGGCCTCGCCGTCGGTCGCGCAGATTCCCGGGTAGTCCGCCAGGGCGGTGATCGGCGGTGCCTCAGGATCCTTGCGTAGATCGAGGGTTTGGTAGGACATGCCCAGCGCGTCGTAGATCAGCAGCCGGCCCAGCAGCGACTCACCGATTCCGGTGATGAGCTTGACGGCCTCGGTGCCCATCGCCGAGGCGACCGCGGCGCAGGTGAGGCCCAGCACGCCGCCCTCGGCGCAGGACGGCACCGGTTCCGGCGGTGCTTCCGGGTGAAGGTCGCGGTAGTTCAGCCCGCGCCGCCGGCCGTCCGGACCGTCCGGGGCGTGTTCCCAGAACACCGAAACCTGGCCCTCGAAGCCCTGGACCGCGCCCCAGACGTAGGGCTTGCCGGCCAGCACGGCGGCGTCGTTGATCAGGTATCGGGTGGCGAAGTTGTCGGTGCCGTCGATGATGAGGTCATAGCGGCTGAACAATTCGACGGCATTGTCCGGGGCCAGTCGCAGATCGTGCATCTCCACGGTGACCAGCGGGTTGAGCGCCGCGACGGCATCACGCGAGCTGCGGACTTTGGACCGGCCGACGTCGGCGGCTCCGTGGATGATCTGGCGCTGCAGGTTGGATTCCTCGACGGTGTCGAAATCGACGATGCCCAACGTGCCCACACCGGCGGCGGCCAGGTAGAGCAAGATGGGCGAGCCCAGCCCGCCGGCCCCGATCACCAGAACGCGGGCGTTCTTGAGCCGCCTCTGCCCCGCTTCCCCGAAGCCCGCCAAGACCAGGTGCCGGCTGTAGCGGGCGACCTCGGCGGGGCTCAGGTCCGCCGAGGGGGCTACCAGCGGCGGCAGCGGCATGGGGTCCTCAGGCGATCGGGTAGGGCCAGGGGTTGAAGCGACACGTCTTGCCGTCCGGCTTGACCGAGTCCGGGTCGAACCGGGAGGCGTCGTTGTCCGAGGTGGAGAAGGTCTGCTGCATCATGATCGGCGCCAGCGCCCCGTTGCGTTCACACGGCTCGTGGGTGGTGTAGCCGATGGCATGGCCCACCTCGTGGTTGATCAGGTATTGCCGATACGACCCGATATCGCCCTGGAAGGGCATGGCCCCGCGAACCCAGCGGGCCAGGTTGATGAACACCCGGGGCTCGGCATCCGGGCCGTAGATCGGGTTGTAGCAGGAGGTCTCCAGTTCGATCTCGTAGCCACAGCCCTCGCGGATGGTCATCGGCGAGGTCAGTGAGACCCGGAAGTCCGGTTCGGCCTCGGGGTCGTCGATCTGCTCGAAGGCGAACTGCGGATTGTGTGTCCAGCTCTTCGGGTTGTCCAGGGTGCCGCTGACCATCCGGGCGAATCCCTCGTCACCACCGAAGGTGGAGGTGTCCACGCCGTCCTCGATCTCGACGGTGTAGGTGAACGTCTTGGCGGTGCCCTGACCCACTTTCGGGGTGGTGCCCGGGACGATGCGCCAGGTCTTCTCGCCGGCCTCGGTGAACGGGCCGCCGGCGGGCAGGATTCCGGTGGGCAGATTGGCGTCGAACTCGGTCAGCCCGCGCGGCGGGGCGCCGATGATCGAGGTTCCCGACGAGCCGATGGTCGGCGGACCCTTGACGGCGTCGTCCTCGGCGACGGGCACCGTCGTTCCGGTGAGGGTCTGGTAGAGCACCACGCCGGTCAGCACGACCAGCACCGGCAGCGCGTACGCCCGCCACCCGTAGGTGGCCAGGAACCGGCCCAACCAGCTCTGTTTGCGCACTCCCGCGCGGTCCTCGCGGTTGGACCGGGGCCGGCCGTTGTCCCCGGCCATGGGGTCGCGAAGTGCGCGCAGCGGTTCGTTCCACTCGCTGTGCAGCACCGGCACGCGACCACCACCTCCGGGTGGCCCCGACTCATTGGTCACCGAACCAGGATGGCACAACGTGCACGTGAGCGTACGTAGGCGCCGCCGCGAAGGGGCCCCCACCAGCGGCGAGTAGTAATGTCGTCCCGGTGAGCAACCTGACCGACGCAGCCCCCCGCAAGCGGGCCCGCAGCGGTCGGATGCCCCGCGGGGAGCGCCGCGACCAGTTGCTGGCAACGGCCAGCGAGGTGTTCGTCGACCGCGGTTACCACGCGGCCGGGATGGACGAGATCGCCGACCGCGCCGGGGTCAGCAAACCCGTTCTCTACCAGCACTTCTCCAGCAAACTGGACCTCTATCTGGCGGTGCTCGCGCTGCACGTGGAGATTCTGCTGACCGGGGTCCGCCAAGCGCTGCGCACCACGACCGACAACCGTCAGCGGCTGCACGCCGCCGTGCAGGCGTTTTTCGACTTCATCGAGGACGACAGCCAGGGCTACCGGCTGATCTTCGAGAACGACAACGTGACCGAACCGCAGGTCGCCGCCCAGGTCAAGGTGGCCACCGATGCCTGCACCGACGCGGTGTTCGACCTGATCAGCCGTGATTCCGGGCTGGAGGCGCACCGTGCCCGAATGATCGCGGTGGGCCTGGTGGGCATCAGCGTGGATTGCGCCCGGTACTGGCTGGACGCCGACCGGCCGATCTCCAAGGAGGCCGCGGTCGAGGGGACCGTGCAGTTCGCCTGGGGCGGGCTGTCCCACGTGCCGCTGACCCGCGGCTGAGCCGCTGCCCGAGGGGCCCGGCGGTCAGCGGTTGCAGGTGGCGCTGGTGCCGAAGTCGGTCTGCCGGGCCACCGTGGTGCCGCCGGCGTCGGTGATCCAGCAGTTCAACTGGCTGCCGCCGCTGTTTGCCGTCACGTAGTTCACCGGCACGCTCGGGATGAGGCTCATGCTCCACGGCAGGGTGACGTTGTGCAGGGTCTGCAGGGTTCCGGTCTCGTCGGCGTAGACGACGGTGACCGGGTCGTCGGGCCGTTGGTTGCCGGCGACGGTGTAGACGATCTCGCGCAGGTCCTGAGGCGCGGCGGCGCCGGCGGCGTTGGTCTGCAGGCGGACCGGGATCTCCGGGGCGGGTCCGGCGGTGACAGTGATGGCCTGCGGTGCCGGCTTCGGGGTGGCCGCCCCGATGGTGGCGACGACGGTCCGGTGCGTGTTCGCGGTATTGCCGGTGATCTCCGCTGCGATGGCCGCACCACCCGCCTTGATCACGCACATGGTGGCCGCCACCGCGGAGGCCAGGCCCAACACCGCCATCGCCCGCCGTGGCCACCGGGGCGCCCGACGCTGGTGGGTCTCATCGCTCACCTCGTCAGTCTGAGGTCGCCGCGGGGTGGCGGGGAACCCGCCGCACGCGGGTGTTGTGATGCTGTAACCACAGCTTGACGCCGTGTATGTCAAACCGCTCAGGCCGCCCCGGACGGCGTCCACTAGCCTGCTTGCAG
>JAGQTO010000284.1:0-2825 GCA_020439025.1 Mycobacterium sp.
GCCGAGTCAAGGGCCGTGCCGGTGCCGGGCGGCGGTTTCGCCCGCCGGATGCCGGGCCGTCCCGATGGGCCGATCCAACTCGATCTGGTGGTGCCACGACCGGAGGTGGCGGCCTGGCTGGACCGGCTCGAGGCCGCCGGGGTCCGCCGCGCCGGGGTCTGGGTCTACGAAGCGCACCGGGTGGCGGAGCGGCGCCCCCGCCTCGGGGTGGACACCGACGAGCGGACCATTCCGCACGAGGTCGATTGGATCGGCCCGCCGGGCCTCGGCGCCGTCCATCTGGACAAGGGCTGCTACCGCGGCCAGGAGACCGTGGCACGGGTGCACAATCTGGGTCGGCCACCGCGGATGCTGGTGCTGCTCCACCTCGACGGATCGACCGAACGGCCAACGCCCGGCGACCCACTGCTGGCCGAAGGCCGGCGGGTTGGCCGGCTGGGCACCGTCGTCGACCACGCCGACCTCGGCCCCATCGCCCTCGCCCTGGTCAAACGCGGCCTGCCCGCCGACACCGTGCTGACCACCGGTGGGGTTCACACGGTGTCGGCTGCCATCGACGCCGACACGCTGCCGGGGGCCGAAACCACCGGTGCCGGCCGGCTCGCGGTGGAGAGGCTGCGCGGCGGCGGGCGGTGAGCTTCGCCACCGTTCGCCGTCGGGAGAACGGGCCTGCCAACACTTCGGGGCACGGCACGGTAAAGTGTGGGCAGGACAAATACGACATTAGATCGGAGCCGCCTGACTTCAGGCCGCTCCGTTATTGCGCGAGGGGGTTCCCCCATGGGCCGCGGCCGGGCTAAGGCAAAGCAGACCAAGGTTGCCCGAGAGCTGAAATACAGCTCTCCGCAAACCGATTTTGAGCGGCTTCGACAGGAGCTCGCGGGCTCTGGCGACAGTGCGCCAGGGCGGTCGAGCAACGGATTCGACGACTCGTACGACGACGAGGACGACTGGCGGCGCTGAGCCCCGGGATTTGGGTCCGGCGGCGGACGAGCTTCCCGGTCAGAACCTGGGGTGCTCGCCCACCAGCTTGGCCCGAGGGCCGTGCTTGCCCTTACTGACCCCACCCAACACCCAGGAGTCCAGGTGACGGGCGGTAAGTACCGCCAGCGCCCGATCGACATCCTGCGGGGCGACGATGGCGACCATGCCAACGCCCATGTTGAACGTCCGCTCCATTTCGGCACGCTCGACCCGCCCGCGCTGGGCGATCATCCCGAACACCGGGGCCGGCGTCCAACTGCCCCGGTCGACCTCGGCGACCAGCCCGTGCGGGATGACTCGTTCCAGATTGCCGGCCAGACCGCCGCCGGTGACGTGGCAGAAGGTCCGCACCTGGGTTTCGGCGATCAGGGCCAAGCAGTCCTTGGCGTAGATCCGGGTGGGTTCGAGCAGTTCCTCACCGAGGGTCCGGCCGAACTCCTCGACGTGGCCGCCCAGATCCATCCGGTCGATCTCAAGTAGCACCTTGCGGGCCAGCGAGTAGCCGTTGGAGTGCAGCCCGGAGGAGCCCATGGCGATGATGACATCCCCGGGACGGACCCTGTCGGGCCCGAGTACGTCGTCAGCCTCGACGACTCCGACTCCGGTCGCCGAAACGTCGTAGTGATCGGGTGCCATCAACCCGGGGTGTTCGGCGGTCTCGCCGCCCAGCAGTGCGCAGCCGGCGATGACGCAGCCCTCGGCGATGCCGGAGACGATGGCGCTGACACGCTCGGGGACGGTGCGCCCCACCGCGATGTAGTCCTGCAGGAACAGCGGTTCGGCCCCGCACACGACGAGATCGTCGACGACCATCGCGACCAGGTCCAGGCCCACGGTGTCGTGCTTGTCCATCGCCTGCGCGACAGCCAGCTTGGTACCGACCCCGTCGGTGGACGAGGCCAGCACGGGCTCCCGGTAACCACCGCGCAGCGAGAAGAGGCCGGCGAACCCGCCCAGCCCGCCGAGCACCTCGGGTCGGCTGGCCCGCTTGGCCAGCGGCTTGAAGAGTTCGACGGCGCGGTCGCCGGCCTCGATGTCGACACCGGATGACGCGTAGGAGACGCGGGCGCCATCACCGCGCTGATTGCTCGTCGACTTGCCGGACATCGGCGATAAGGCTACTCGTCCCGACCCCGACCGGAGACCCCCGACCTGCAGACCCGGTCGATCAATTCGGTGGCCAGTGCGAACGCTGAGGTCGCGGCCGGGGAGGGGGCGTTGCGAAGGTGGGTCACCGCCCCCACCCGGGAGATCACGAAGTCGTCGACGAGCGCGCCGTCCCGGCCCACCGCCTGGGCACGCACCCCGGAGTGAGAACTGCCGTCGAGGTCGGCCACCGACAGCCCGGGCAGGTAACGGGCGGCCGCCGCCACGAACGCCTTCCGGCTGGCCGCCATCCGGATCTCATCGATACCCACCCGCCAGTACCGGCGGCCCACCCGCCAGGTTCCCGGCCAGGTCAGCGATTCGAGCGCATCCCGGCCGCTGAAACGGCGCAGCGAGTAGCCGTGCCGAGCACCGACCATCATCGCCGTGGGGCCCAGGGTGAGGGCCCCGTTGATGTGTCTGGTGATGTGGACGCCCAGGAACGGCAGGTCAGGGTCGGGAACCGGGTAAATCATCCCGTTGATGTCGGTCGCCGGAGTGATTTTCACCCCGAGATAGGCGCCGCGGAACGGCACGATCTGCGGATCTCGCGGCGCGCCGGACCGGCGGGCCAGGCGGTCGGCCCACAGGCCCGCGCAGACGATCACCGACCGGGCCTTCAGCGGTCCGCGGGAGGTGTTGACGACGGCGGGTCGCCCGGGATCGACTGAGGTGACCTGCACGCCGAAACGTAT
>JAGQTO010000284.1:2963-5522 GCA_020439025.1 Mycobacterium sp.
CGCGGCCGATCCTGCGCAACCCGGGAACGGCATTGGCGATCCCCCTGGCCTCCAGATCGTCGAGGCGGGGCAGTTCGTCGGCGTCCAGGGCGACGATCAGCTTGCCGGAGCGTTCGTAGGGGATCCCGTTGTCCTCGCAGTACCGGTACATCAGCCGGGCACCTTCGACGCACAACCGCGCCTTGAGGGAACCGGGCGTGTAGTAGACCCCGCCGTGGATCACCCCGGAGTTATGTCCGGTCTGATGCCGCGCCGGTGCGGTCTCACGCTCGAGGACGACGACATCGTCCGCCGGACGGCGTGCCACCCACTCCCGGGCCACCGCCAAGCCCACGATCCCGGCCCCGACCACCACCAGATCATGGACGTCGCGCATCATCCTCTTCTCGGTTCTTCCCCATGAGCCGGTTACTCAGTCGACGTAGCGGGCCAGCCAGTCGTTGAGCGGCACCCCGGCCCGCAGGGTGGCGACCACCCGGTCCTTGGCCTCGGGGGTTCCCAGCCAGGCGCCGACCGGCCACGTCTTCATCATCGCGATGCCCTTGTGCCTCAGCAGTTCGATACGCGGGTGGTCGGCGGGAAACCCGCGAGGTGTGGTCTTGAGTACCTCATGGGCCATCGTGCGGTACCCCGCCCGGTGCAGGTCGGCCACGATCCCGGCCAGTTCGGTTCCGGACTTCTCCCGGTCTACCGCGATCCGGTAGCGCTTGAGGGTCGGCGCATCCGGCATGTAGAGACCGCCACCGGCGGCCAGTTCTTCGGCCGAGAACGAGATGTAGGCCCGGCCCAGTGTGGCGGCGCAGGTGGTCTTGTAGGGCGTCTTGTCTGCGCTGAACCGGACGTCGCGGTAGGGCCGGAACAACTTGCCGGGCCCGAACTCGTTGGACAGCTCGGCGAGCAGTTGCTCCATCGGTCCACGCACGTACTGCTCGTAGACCTCTTTGTGGGCCTGCCAGTAGACCTTGGAGTTGTCGGCCTGCAGCCCCTCGTAGAACTCGACCGCTTCGATGGGCCATCCGCTGAACGCCATGAGGTCCATTGTGGCCGCATCCCCTCTTAGGCCGCGCCTTAAGCCGGTGCGCCGGGGCGGTGTCCGGCGATTTCCTGACACCGCCGTGACGGAAACAGCGCACCTGCTGCGGCATGGCGCCTCCGGTGGGTTGAATGGGTTGCGTCAGCCGCATCTGCGAGAGGGAGGTTCAGGTGGGCTCTGAGCGTTGCCTGGTGACCGGTGCCACCGGCTACATCGGGGGCCGTCTGGTGCCCCGGCTGCTGGACAGCGGTTTCGCGGTCCGGGCACTGGCCCGCAACCCCGACAAGCTCGCCAACGTCCCGTGGCGGTCCCGGATCGAGGTGGCCAAGGGCGACCTCGGCGACCCGGCGTCGCTGGACGCCGCGTTCGCCGACGTCGACATCGTCTACTACCTGGTGCACTCGATGGGCTTCGAGAAGGATTTCGCCGCCGAGGAGCGCCGCGCCGCGCAGAACGTCGTCGCCGCGGCACGCCGGGCGGGTGTCCGCCGCATCGTCTACCTCAGCGGCCTGCACCCCGAGGGCGCCGAACTGTCCACACATCTGTCCTCGCGCACCACCGTCGGGGAGATCCTCATCGCCTCGGGCATCGAGACCGTCGTGTTGCAGGCCGGTGTGGTGGTCGGTTCCGGTTCGGCCTCCTTCGAGATGATCCGGCACCTCACCGACCGGCTGCCGGTGATGACCACCCCCAAGTGGGTGCACAACAAGATCCAGCCGATCGCCATCCGGGACGTGCTGCATTACCTGGTGGCCGCGGCGACCTGCCCGGTTCCGGAATCCCGGGCCTGGGACATCGGCGGACCCGACGTCCTCGAGTACGGCGAGATGATGCAGATCTACGCCGAGGTCGCCGGACTGCGGCCACGCCGCATCCTGGTACTGCCGGTGCTGACGCCGCGGATCGCCGCCCTGTGGGTCGGGCTGGTGACCCCGATCCCCTCCGGATTGGCCCGGCCACTGGTGGAGTCCCTGCATTGCGACGCGGTGATGGACAACCACGACATCGACACCATCATCCCGCCACCCGAGGGGGGTCTGACACCCTACAAACGTTCGGTGTCGCTGGCACTGGCGCGCATCGCCCGCGGCGAGGTGGAGACGAACTGGAACACCGGCACCGCCGCGCAGTTGCCCAGCGACCCGGAATGGGCCGGCGAGGTGGTCTACACCGATACCCGCGCCCGGCACACCTCCGCCAGTCCAGAGCAGTTGTGGAAGGCCATCGAGACCAGCGTCCCGGTGCACTGGCATGTCGAGGAGCGCGATACCGGCCGGGTACTCAAACTGCGCGCCGACCGTCGCGGCCCCGGCGACCGGTGGCTGGAGATGCGAATCACGCCGGAGGGCAACGGAAGTCGCTACGAACAACGCGCCATCTTCTACCCCCGCGGGCTGCTCGGGAGGGTCTACTGGTACGCCGCACGCCCGTTGCAGGCCGTCACGTTGGACCGCAGGGTCCGCCGGGTCACCTCGTCGGTGAGCGGCGGCTCCTGAGCTCAGGGTCGACTGAGCTCAGGATTGACT
>JAGQTO010000284.1:5559-28663 GCA_020439025.1 Mycobacterium sp.
TCGCTGCCGGCCTGCACGGCGGCGAGCATGTTCTCCACGACGTTCTTGCCCAGCATCGTGGCACTGGGCAGTTCGATCGGGTAATCACCGTCGAAGCAGGCGCAGCACAATCGGCTGGCGGGCTGTTCGGTGGCCGCGATCATGCCCTGTTTCGAGATATAGCCCAGAGTGTCTGCGCCGATGGCCTGCCGTACCGCCTCCAGCATCTCCCCGTCGCCGGTCTGGGTACCCGGGGCGTTGGCGATCAACTCGGCGGGGGTGGCGAAGTCGATACCGTAGAAACAGGGCCATTTCACCGGCGGTGAGGCGATCCGCACGTGCACCTCCACCGCCCCGGCCTCCCGCAGCATCCGCACCAACGCCCGTTGGGTGTTGCCGCGCACGATCGAATCGTCGACGACGATCAGGCGCTTGCCTCGAATCACCTCTTTGAGCGGGTTGAGCTTCAGCCGGATACCCAACTGGCGGATGGTCTGCGACGGCTGGATGAAGGTGCGCCCGACGTAGGCGTTTTTCATCAGGCCCTGCCCGAAGGAAATGCCGGACTCCTGGGCGTAGCCCACCGCCGCGGGAGTGCCGGACTCGGGAACACCGATCACCAGGTCAGCGTCCACCGGCTTCTCCCGGGCGAGCCGGCGACCGATCTCCACCCGGGCGGCGTGGACCGACCGCCCGCCGATGACGCTGTCGGGGCGGGCCAGGTAGACGTACTCGAAAACGCAGCCCTTCGGGGTGGGCGGGGCGAACCGCGTCGAGCGCACGCCGTCGGAGTCGATGGCCAGCAGTTCCCCGGGTTCGATATCGCGCACGAAAGAGGCGCCGACGATGTCCAGCGCGGCGGTTTCCGAGGCAACCACCCAGCCCCGGTCCAGCCGGCCCAGCGACAGCGGCCGCACCCCGTGCGGATCCCGCGCGGCATACAAGGTGGTCTCGTCCATGAAAACCAGGCAGAAAGCACCCCGCACGCCGGGCAGCAGTTCCAGGGCGGCCTGTTCGAGGCTGGAGTCCGCTGCTCCGCCGGCCAGCAGCGCGCCGAGGATGTCGGAGTCGGTGGTGGCCGCACCGGGCATGTGGGGGTTGATCAGCCCGGCCTTGCGCGCACGGCCGGCCAGTTCTGCGGTGTTGACCAGATTGCCGTTGTGCCCCAGGGCGACTCCGGTTCCTACCGCGGTGTTGCGGAACACCGGTTGGGCGTTCTCCCAGTTGGTCGAACCGGTCGTCGAGTAACGGCAGTGCCCGATGGCTACGTGACCCGGCATGGCGGCCAGGGTCTGCTCATCGAAGACCTGACTCACCAGCCCGAGGTCCTTGAAGACCAGCACCTGCGAACCATCGGCGACGGCGATACCGGCCGCCTCCTGGCCTCGGTGCTGCAGCGCGTAAAGGCCGTAGTAGGTGAGCTTGGCGACTTCCTCCCCGGGAGCCCAGACGCCGAAGACGCCACACTCTTCCCGAGGTTCGTTCTCCTGCTGATCCGTCACGATCTGATCCGTCACAATGCTGCTCCGCTCTCGGCGCTGCCCCGCTCTCGGCGACGGCATCAGTCTACGGCGAGCAGGCCCCGATCCGGGAATCGAACGGCGCGGTTTCAGCCGCTCTCCCCACCATTCAGCCTGACCAGCGGAAACAAGGCCGCGATCTCTGCCGCGCGGGTTCCGGACAGCCGCAATGCGCCGTCGGACTCCGCGTCCTCGACCGTCGTGATGCCGGTGGCCAGCAGCAGCCAGGTCCGCGGGTCGGTCTCGACCACGTTTGGCGGGGTCCCGCGGGTATGCCGCGGACCAGCGATGCACTGAACCGCCACGAAGGGCGGCACCCGAACCTCGACACTGGAGCCCGGTGCCAGCGCCGCCAGCGTCCGGGCGGTGAGCCGTACCGCCGTCCCGATCACCGCCCGGTCCGGCTGAGGTGCGGTGTCGTCCCGCAACCACGAGTGCACCGCGAGAACCGCGTCCCGGGTGGCGCCCGGATCGATGCGCCGACTCACCGCGGGGACCGCCCGACACGACGCACGATGAGCGCGGCCAGCGCACCGGCTTCGTTGACGGCCAGATGAGCCAGCATCGGGGCCACCAGGCTGCCGGAGCGCTCGGCCAGAAGAGCGAAGCCCCAACCGGCCAGTCCGGTCACCAGAACGGTGCCCACCACGGGCTCGCCGGTCTCCAACGCGTCGGGGATATGGCTGAGTCCGAAGGACACCGCCTGCAGCAGCCGCCCGGCGCCCGGCCCGAAGCCCTCAGCCGCCGCCGCGGCCAGCGCGCCGCGAAAGGCGGTTTCCTCCGACCACACCGTTCCCAGCGGGATCTCCACTGCCAGCCAGTGCACCGGGCGGTCGGGCAGTTCACGCTGCGCCATCGCCGCCCGGACCTGCGGGAGCGCGCTGCCGGCCGCGACCCCGGCGGCGACCACCCCCGCCACCGCGGACCCCAGCCGGAGCCCGGACCCCAGCTGCGGTGGGCCGAGTCCGAACCGGACCCGGGACACCCCCGCCAGCGCCGTGCCGAGCCCGGCCAGCGCCAGCGGATGCCGCCGCCAGGGATGCTCGAGGCCGGCGGTGAAACTCCATCCCACCAGCGCGCAGGCCAGTCCCACCGCGCGTGCCCGCCGCCGGTTCACGCGAACTCCGGTCCACCGGCCGCGGTCGCCTTCTCCAGCCACCGCCGGATGCGGTCGGTGTCGACGTCACTCCAACCCTCGGGTGCGGCGACGGCGACCCAGCCGTCGAGTTGGGCGTCGCCGTATTTGTGGCCGTGTCCTTCAGGAGTGCCGGTGGAGTTGGTGATGTTTCCCGCCATATCAGCGCTGACCTGCCAGAACGTGACGATCGGATACCAGCGCATCGAGGGCGTCCGGTCGATGCCCGGCGGTTCGGTGAGCCAGGCGGGACGCTCGACGAGCAGATCGGGCGACCACCACACCACCGGGTCGGAGGCATGCTGCAGATACATCACCCGGGTTCCCCCACGCCACGGCGGCGAGGCCGCGACGGCGGCGATCTCGGCGGGGCCGGACGCCTGCGCGAACCGGACGGTGCGACCGTTGTCGTAGCGGGGCTGCACTTCGGGAGTGCCCGGGTCGCGACGGACGGTCAGCGCCTTCCACAGCAGGCTGGCATTGGGCGGACCGACCCATAGCACCGACGAGAAGTTCTTCTCCGCCACGTCGGGCAAATACCCGAACGCGCCCTGGCCGGCCATCGCGCCCAGACTCTCCCCGTAGAGCGCCAGTTTGGGGCGGGCCGCCTCGGGCCAGCCCAGCCAGCGCTGGTGGATACCGTCGACCATCGCTCGGCCCGATTCGACCGACTTCTGCTGGTCGGCCAGAAACGAGATCCAACTCGGCAAGTAGGAGTACTGCATGGCCACCAGCGCGGTGTCGCCGTTGTACATCGCCTCGATCGAGCGCGCTGCCACCGGGTCAACCCACCCGGTGCCGGTGGTGGGGATGATGACCAGCAATTTGCGCTGGTAGGCCCGGGTGCGCTGCAACTCCGAGAGCACCACGGCCACCCGGGCCTCGACGGTGTCGGCGGACAGCAGCCCGGCGTAGATGCGGATCGGTTCCTTGGCCGGACGCCCGTTGAGTTCGGAGAGTTCGGCGGCACTCGGTCCGGTACCGACGAAATTGCGGCCCTGGAAACCGAGGGTGTCCCACTGCGCGAACGACTCGGGGCTACCGGATCGCTCGGGCCGTAGGGGTTGTGCGACGCCCGGCCGTGTAGCGGAGTTCTGCGGCTGGAACACCGCACTGGCACCGGCGATGAAGCCGCGAACCAGCACCCCGTTGACCAGGGTGACGATCAGGATGACGACGATCGCGGTGCCGATGAACATCGCGATCTCGTCGTTGATGTCCCAGCGCCGGATCATCACCCGGGCCAGCAGTCTGATGGTGTCCTTGATCACCCGGGCGGCGGCGATCAGCGCCGCGCCGGTGAGGATCGCCACGAGCAGGGAACGCAGGTAGCCGGCGGTGGCCGGGCCCTCGATGCCCATCAGTGCCGCGACCTCCCGCTGCCAGGCCGCCGCGGGAAGGATCATCAGGACGCTGGCCCCGATCGACCCGGCGACGACGGCCACCGTCAGCGCCCGACGGACTCGCGGGCGCGGCGGCCACCAGGAACGACCACTCAACATCATTCCGCGGACCACCGCGCCGAGCAGAACGCCGATCCCATAGCCGATCGCGGCGTTGATCCCCCCGATGATGCCGCCGGTCAGCCAGTCCCGCGGCAGCAGCGACGGGGTCAGCGAGAGGCAGAAGAACAACGCGGCGAACGCGACCCCGGTGAAGTCCAGACGAACCAGGCTCCACAGCCAATGGGCCGGCGACCCGGTTGTCATCCGAAGATCCTGGGCAGAACCCCTTCCGAGGTACGGCGCAGTTCCTCCAGAGTGACGCTGAAAAGTCCTTGAACCTCAACGGAATCCGACCCGGGATCCGACACCCCGATCCGGGTGGCGGGCAGCCCTCGCGCCTCGCACATTGCGACGAACCGACTCTCCTCGGTGCGCGGTATCGCGACCAGTGCCCGGCCGGCGGATTCGGAGAACAAGAACACGAACGCGTCCGCGACGGACTCCCACCCGCGCGGAAGCACCAGGCGGCAGCCGGTTTCGCCGGCCAGCGCCGCCTCGACCACGGCCTGGATCAGACCGCCCTCGCTGAGATCATGTGCGGCCGAGGCCAATCCGTCCCGGGAGGCCGCGGTGAGCACCTCGGCGAGCAGCTTCTCCCGGGCCAGGTCGACCCGCGGCGGGACGCCCCCGAGATGCTCGGCCGTGACCTGCGCCCAGATCGAGCCGTCGAACTCGTCGCGGGTGTCACCGAGCAGGTACAACGTCTCCCCCGGTTCGTTGCCGAGCCCGGTGGGAAGCCGGCGGCGCACGTCGTCGAGGACGCCGAGAACACCGACCACCGGTGTCGGCAGGATGGCCGTGGAACCGGTCTGGTTGTAGAAGCTGACGTTGCCGCCGGTGACTGGAATCCCCAGTTCGGCGCAGCCGTCGGCCAGCCCGCGCACGGCCTGGGCGAACTGCCACATGACGCCGGGGTCTTCGGGGGAGCCGAAGTTGAGGCAGTTGGTGACCGCCACCGGGGTAGCCCCGGTGACCGCGACGTTGCGGTAGGCCTCAGCCAAGGCGAGTTGGGCGCCGACGTAGGGGTCGAGCTGGGTGTAGCGACCCGAGGCGTCGGTTGACACCGCGACGCCGCGGTGGGTCTCCTCGTCGATGCGCAGCACCCCGCCGTCGGCGTGCTCGGCGAGCACGGTGTTGCCGCGAACATAGCGGTCGTACTGCTCGGTGATGAACGCCCTGCTACACAGGTGCGGGCTGCCCAGCATGCTCAGCAGTGTCGCTCGGAGCTCCTCGGCGCTGTGGGGCCGCGGCAGCTTCGCCGATCCGTCCGCGTTGAGCGCGTCCTGGGTCTCCGGCCGCGCCAGCGGACGTTGGTAGACCGGACCCTCGTGGGCCACGGTGCGGGGCGGGACGTCGACGACGGTCTCGCCGTGCCAGGTTATGCGCAGGCGGTCCCCGTCAGCGACCTCACCGATAACGGTGGCCAGCACGTCCCACTTGCGACAGACCGCCATGAACTTCTCGACGTTGTCGGGGGTGACCACCGCACACATGCGTTCCTGCGACTCGCTGGACAGGATCTCAGCGGGTGTCATGTTCGTGGCCCGCAGCGGAACCTTGTCCAGGTCAATGGTCATGCCGCCGTCGCCGGCTGAGGCTAATTCTGATGTGGCGCAGGATAACCCGGCACCGCCGAGATCCTGGATACCGACCACCAAGCCCGCTGCGTACAACTCCAGGCAACATTCGATGAGAACCTTCTCGGTAAACGGGTCTCCCACCTGAACACTGGGGAGTTTCTTTCTTCCCGTTCCGCTTTCGTCGCCAGAGAACGTGTCGGACGCCAGTACCGACACACCGCCGATACCGTCCAGGCCGGTGCGGGCGCCGAAGAGGATGATCTTGTTGCCGGCGCCGGAGGCAAAAGCCAGGTGCAGGTCTTCCTTGCGGAGCACGCCCACGCACATCGCGTTGACCAACGGGTTGCCCGCGTAGGAGGCGTCAAACACCGTCTCCCCGCCGATGTTGGGCAGCCCCAGGGAGTTTCCGTACCCGCCGATACCGCGCACCACCCCGTCGAGCACCCGGCGGGTATCGGGCGCCTCGGCGGGCCCGAACCGCAGCTGGTCCATCACCGCCACCGGCCGGGCCCCCATGGCCATGATGTCGCGGACGATGCCGCCCACTCCGGTCGCAGCGCCCTGGTAGGGCTCCACATAGGAGGGATGGTTGTGCGACTCGACCTTGAACGTCACCGCCCAGCCGTCGCCGATGTCGACCACGCCGGCGTTCTCCCCGATACCGGCCAGCATGCAGCGGCGCATCTGCTCGGTGGTGGTTTCCCCGAAGTAGCGCAGGTGAACCTTGGAGGACTTGTACGAGCAGTGCTCGCTCCACATCACCGAGTACATGGCCAACTCGGCGTCGGTGGGCCGCCGGCCGAGGATGTCACGGATGCGCTGGTACTCGTCGTCCTTGAGTCCCAGTTCCCGGTAGGGCTGCGGGTGGTCGGGGGTTGCCGAAGCGTGCTCGACGGTGTCGACGGAGGTCACGGGCGCTCAGTCTAGTGAGGCGTCAGGGCCGCGGCGCGGCCACGCAGAACGCGTTGCCGTCCGGGTCGGCCAGCACGGCCCAGCGCAACCCGCCGTCGATGGAGTGCCGTCCGGTCTCGGTGGCGCCGAGACCGACCAGCCGCTCGACCTCGGAGTCGAGGTCATCTGCCATGAGGTCCAGATGCACCCGGTTCTTCCCAGGCGTCGGCTGGGCGACGCGCTGGAAACCGAGGGCCGGCCAGCCCCGCCGGGCAACCAGAACAAACTCCGCGCCCGACAGCGGAACGACATCGCCGCCGACCGCGCTCGCCCACCACCCGGCAAGCCGCGGCGGGTCGGTGCAGTCGACGGTGATCATCTCCAACGACAGGCTCATGGGAGTCCTTCCGGTCAGTCCGGGGTCAGGAAGGCGTGCAGCGCCGCGGCGTAGGCGCTGACGTCGTCGGCACCCATGAGTTCGCGCGCAGAATGCATGGCCAGCTGCGGCGCCCCGACGTCGACGGTCGGAATCCCCGTCCGGGCAGCGGTGATCGGTCCGACCGTGGACCCGCACGGCAGGTCGGCCCGGTGCTCGTAGCGTTGCAGCGGCACCCCGGCCTTGCTGCAGGCCAGTTCGAAGACTGCCGCCGTGCGCCCCTCGGTGGCGTACCGCAGATTGGGCTGCACCTTCAGCACCGGACCGCCGTTGACGGCGATCAGGTGTCCAGGCTCGTGGCGGTCGGGATAGTTGGGGTGGGTGGCATGGGCCATGTCCCCGGAGGCCACCGTCGAGGCGGTCAGCAGCCTCAGGAAGTCCTGCCGGTCCCCGCCCCAGCCCAGCACGATGCGTTCCAGTGTGGTCAGCAGGAAATCCGACTGTGCGCCGCGGTCGGAGGACGAGCCGACCTCCTCGTGGTCGAAGAGCACCAGCACCGGCAGATACCCGCCCGGTTCGGCGGCCAGCAGGGCCTCCATACCGGCGTAGCAGGTGCCCTGGTTGTCCAGCCGCGGCGCGCTGACCAGATCACCCTGCGCGCCGATGATCCGCGACGGCGAGAGGTCGTGGGTCATAAGGTCGGCCGCCAGCAAATCCCGCGGCGCCACGCCGGCCCGCTCGGCGACGTGGTCACGCAGGGACCGCGGTCGACCTCCGGTGCCCCAGACGGCGTTGAGGTGGCGCTGTGGGTCGATTCTGACCGTGGCCCGGTCCTCGGCGAGATGGATGGCCAACTGCGGCACCCGCAGCAGCGGCTCGTCGATCCGGACCAGCTCCTGGCGGACCCCACCCTCGGCATCGGGGTCGCGGATCGAGAGCCGGCCGCTGAGCCCGAGGTCTCGGTCCAGCCAGGAGTGCAGCCATGCCCCGCCATAGGGCTGCAGGGCCACCACCTGCCAGCCCGCCACCACCCGGTCGGGATGCTGTTTGACCCGCAGGTTGGGGCTGTCGGTGTGCGCGCCGACGATCCGGAAGGGCAGCCCGCGACCCGCCCCGCTCCAGGCGAGCACCGAACCGCCGCGCACGGTGAAGAACCGGCCCCGGTCGGTGCCGCCCCAACGGTCGGTCTCGGCCAGTTCGGTGTAGCCGGCCGCGCGCAGCCGTCCGGCAACGGTGGCGCAGACGTGGAACGGCGACGGGGAGGCGTCGACGAACTCGCATAGCCCCTGCGCGGTGGCACCGGTCATCTCAGCGTCGGCTATTTCAGGCGGCCAGGACCGCGTCGAGCACGGAGTAGAAGATCCCGAGCCCGTCGTCCGACGGCCCGGTCAGCGCCTCGGTGGCGTGCTCCGGGTGCGGCATCAGGCCGACGACCCGACCGTTGGCCGAGCTGATCCCGGCGATATCGCGCATCGAGCCGTTGGGGTTGTCCGCGTAACGAAACACCACCCGGCCCTCGGCCTCGAGTTCGTCGAGCACCGATTCGCTTGCCACATAACGACCTTCGCCCGACTTGAGCGGGACCAGCAGCTCGGCGCCCCATTCGAAGCGCGACGTCCACGCCGTGGTGATGGAATCCACCTTCAGCCACACGTCCCGGCAGACGAAGTGCAGACCGGCGTTGCGGGTGAGCGCACCCGGAAGCAGCCCCGCCTCGCACAGGATCTGAAACCCGTTGCAGATGCCCAGCACCGGCATTCCCCGGCCGGCCGCGGCCACCACCTCGGTCATCACCGGGGCGAACTTGGCGATCGCACCGCACCTCAGATAGTCGCCGTAGGAGAAACCGCCCGGGACGACCACCGCGTCCACTCCGCGCAGGTCGGCATCGGCATGCCAGAGGCTCACCGCCTCGGCGCCGGAGAGCCGGACCGCGCGGGCCGCGTCAACGTCGTCGAGGGTGCCCGGGAAGGTGATGACCCCGACGCGGGCCGTCACGACGGTTCCCGGGTGATCGACCAGTCCTCGATCACGGTGTTGGCCAGCAGTGATTCGGCGACCTCGGCCAACTCGTCGTCGGTCACGGTGTCATCGACCTCGAGTTCGAACCGCTTGCCCTGACGCACCTGAGAGATGCCGGGATGCCCGAGCCGGCCCAGCGCGCCCACGATGGCCTGGCCCTGGGGGTCGAGAATCTCGGCTTTGGGCATCACTGCCACAACTACCCGAGCCACTGCAAGCTCCTCTGACGTCGGCGGACGATGCGGATCGCATCCTACCGGCGGGTCACGGGCAGGAGTCGACGTAGGCCGTGCACAGCGGCGCGCCGAGCGCGTCGAGGACGGCGGTGTCGGTGATCGACGGCCAGGGGGTCTGCGGCGGGGCGTCGGACCAGAGTGCCAGTTCGGTGACGGTGCTGTTCACCGGATCGGCCAGCAGGTACTGGTGCAGGATCACCGGTCCGCTGACCACCGCGGCCATCCGGTCGGGCTGGTCGACGATCAGCGACCCCGAGGCGCCGGGGTTGGTCGCCTGGCAGTCCCGCAGCGCGGCGACGGCCGCGGCGACGGTGTCCTGTGCCAGCTGGCCGCCCCGCCAGGTCTCACCGCGCCAGTGCAACACCTGGGCCTGCAACTGCCACTGGCCGGCCGGGTTGGAGACCACCGACCGCTCGGCCACCACGTACCCGCGTGGGTCCCCAGCCGTCGGCGCGGTACCGCACAGTTCCTCGAACCGGAACCGCGGCGCCCGGGCGGTGACCGCCAGCCCGGCCAGCTCCGGCCACGAGTAGACGTCGTCGAACGGGATCGCCGAGGGCGCGATCCAGGCGGTCGGGGGAATCCGATCGCAGGCCGGAGGGCAGGTGCTCATCGGCTCCGCCGTCGACGGCGGGGCGACGGCGGAACTCACGATCAACGCGGAACCCACCGTCAACACTGCGAGGGCCATTCGCATACGCCGCCTCCTGAGAGCGCACAATCGTAAACATGGAATTGACGCATTTCGGCCATTCATGCCTGCTTGCAGAGTTTGGTGTCGCGCGAATCCTGTTCGACCCGGGCAACTTCTCGCACGGGTTCGAGGGCATCACCGGCCTTTCGGCCATCCTGATCACCCATCAGCACCCCGACCACGCCGACCCGCAGCGGCTGCCCGCGCTACTGGAGGCCAACCCGCAGGCCGCGCTCTACGCCGACCCGCAGACCGCCAAGATGCTCGGTGGGAGTTGGCAAGCCGTGCATGCCGGCGACAGCTTCACCGTCGGGGATCTGAGCATCCGCGGTGTCGGCGGACGCCATGCCGTGATCCATCCGGAGATACCGGTGATCGACAACATCTCTTATCTGGTCGGTGACGCCGAACATCCCGCGCGACTGATGCATCCGGGCGACGCGCTGTTCGTCCCGGGCGAGCCGGTCGAGGTCCTGGCCACCCCGGCGGCCGCCCCGTGGATGAAGATCTCCGAGGCGGTCGACTACCTGCGTGCCGTGGCGCCGCGGCACGCGGTGCCCATCCACCAGGGCATCATCGCCCCCGAGGCCCGCGGCATCTTCTACGGGCGACTGACCGAGATGACCGACACCGATTTCCGGGTGCTGCGCGAGGAGCACCCGCAACAGTTCTGAATGCCAGGGAGGTATGGACCATGAGCACGGCAGATCTTCAACGGCTCTTCGGCCTGGACGGAAAGACCGCTCTGGTGACCGGCGGCACCCGGGGAATCGGCATGATGATCGCTCGCGGCCTGCTGCAGGCCGGCGCCGCGGTGGTGGTGAGCTCGCGCAAGGCCGACGCCTGCGACCGGGCGGTGGCCGCCCTGTCCGAGTTCGGCCCGGTGCGCGGCGTGCCGGCCGACCTGTCGCAGCGAGAAGAGTGCGCGCGACTCGCCGCCGAGGTGCTCGCCGACACCGACCGCCTGGACATCCTGGTGAACAACGCCGGGGCGACCTGGGGCGAACCGCTGGAGTCGTTCCCCGCCTCGGCGTGGGACCGGGTGCTCGACCTCAACGTCAAGGCACCGTTCTGGATGGTTCAGGAGCTGCTGCCGGCGCTGCGCAACGCCGGTACCGCCGACGATCCGGCCCGGATCATCAACGTCGGCAGCATCGACGGGATCCACGTCAGCCCGATGCCCACCTACTCGTACTCGGCCAGCAAGGCCGCCGTGCATCAGTTGACCCGCGTGCTGGCCAGGGAACTCGGCCCGCAGCACATCACGGTCAACGCGATCGCGCCCGGGCCGTTCCCGTCGAAGATGATGGCCGCGACTTTGGAGGCCTTCGGCGAGGCCATCGCCGCGGCCGCCCCGATGCGGCGGATCGGGCGTGATGACGATATGGCCGGTGTCGCCGTATTCCTCGCCGGCCGAGCCGGTTCCTACCTCAACGGGGCGATCATCCCGGTCGACGGAGGCATCGCGACCACCGCCGGTGGCACCGGACGCTGACCTCTGAGCCCGGATTCAGGCTGCCCGGGATGACAACGGTCCGGGCGGGCAGCGATAGACCGCCGGAGCGCAGCCGTGCAGGAGTGCCAGGTCCACGGCATCGAGCACTGCCCTGCGCGGACCGTCCTCGGCGAGTTGTTCCGCGGCGACGTTCAACCGGACGGTCTCCCCGCGCCGAGCGGTACGCTCGGCCGCCAACACCACCGCCCGACACCGCCACGGCTCGGTCAGCAAGCCCGGGCCGATACCGATCGTCCGCGCCCGCCGGGAGACCCCCCGCACCAGATCGGTTGATGCATTACGGCCGATCAGCAGGCGAAACCCGTTGCGCGCCAATGCGTTGACGGTCCCGGTCGACACGTTCCATCCCGGCGCGGCGAACAATCGGGTACGCAGACCGGCCTTTTCGAGGATCCGGTCGGCTGCCAGCAGGCGCAGATTGGCCTCGTGCGCGGCCATCACCGCGAACTCGTTGCGCCGTCGCTTGGTGGCGGACTCGTCGAACCCGTGCAGGACCACCGCGTCACCGGCGGAACGCTGGCGGCGCAGCCAGCCGACCGTGCCGGGGTCGGCATCGAGGCGGTAGCCATGGGTGCGCCGGGGCGCGACGAACAATGAGACCGGCACTCCCCGCGGACCGAGTGCGCGCCGAAACTCGTCCAGATAGGGCAACGTGCGGTCACTGATGCCGAACACGGAGACGATCAACTCGCCGGTCATGGCACAAGTGTCAGTTGCGCTGATGTACGCCGGGTGTCGACCAGGTGGCGCGCCCGTGGCGATCCGGACACCCTCTGGAGACGCGTTCACCCTCGGCGCTCCGCCCAGAGGCCGCGGTCGCCTCCGCGCCCAGGGGCCGCAGTCGCCTCAGCGCCCGGAGGCCGCCCTGCCGAATCGCTCCGGATCCGCGGTCGCGAGCAGCCAGGCGAACTGGAATGCCGCCTCCCGCCACCGCTCGTAACGTCCACTGATACCGCCGTGACCGGCCGCCATCTGAGTGCGTAGCAGCACCGGATGCGGGTCGGTCTTGGTATGCCGCAGCGCGGCAACCCATTTCGCGGGTTCAACGTAGTAGACCCGGGTGTCGTTCAGCGAGGTCATCGCGAGGATGGCCGGATACTCCTTGGCCTCGACGTTCTCGTACGGGGAGTAGGACTTCATGTAGAAGTAGACCCCGGGGTCCTCCAGGGGGTTGCCCCATTCGTCCCACTCGGTCACTGTCAGCGGCAGCGAGGGGTCCAGGATCGTCGTCAGCGGGTCGACGAACGGGACCTGGGCGAGGATCCCGGCGAACAGGTGCGGCGCCATATTGGCGACCGCACCCATCAGCAGTCCGCCGGCACTGCCGCCGAGTGCGACGAGATTGCGCGGCCGGGTCAGACCGGCGTCGACGAGGTGGCGGGCCGCGTCGATGAAATCGGTGAAGGTGTTCTTCTTCTCCAGCAACTTGCCACGCTCGTACCAGAGCCGTCCCATCTCGCCGCCGCCGCGGATGTGGGCGATCGCGAACACCATGCCCCGGTCCAGCAGCGATAGCCGGGCGATGGAGAACCGAGGGTCCTCGCTGGACTCGTAGGCGCCGTATCCGTAGAGCACGGTGGGTGCTGGGAACTCGATCCCTTCCCGGTACATCAGCGAGATCGGGATGCGGGTACCGTCGGCGGCCACCGCCCAGTCCCGCCGCTCCACGTAGTCCTGACGGCGGTAGTCGCCCAGGACCGGCTGCTCTCGCAACAGGATGCGCTGCCCAGTGGCCAGGTCGATGTCATAGACCCGCATCGGGGTGAGGAATGACGTCGCGCCCACCCGAAGCCGGGGGGCGCCCCAATTCGGGTTACCGCCCAGGCCGCAGGCCATCAGCTCGGAGTCGAAGGTGATCTCCTGCGCTGCACCGTAACCCTCGCCGGGGACCAGCGGCCACAGTTGGAGCCGGGGCAGCGCCTCAGCGCGGTAGTGAACGACGATATGCCCGGCGAAGGCGTCGAGGCCCTCGAGTCGCACGTCATCGCGCGCCGGGATCAGGGTCCGCTGCGCGGTGGGATCATCCACCGGCGCCTCGACCAGCGTGAAATTCGGTGCCCCATCGTTGTGCAGGATCAGGAAGCGGTCCTCGCCGTCGACGATCGCGTGCTCGACGGAGTACTCGACCCCGTCGCGGCGGGGCAGCACCGTGGTGAACTCCGCCTGCGGATCGGCGGCATCGGCGACCCGGACCTCGGAGGTGATCGCCGATCCCGCCGCGATCACGATGTAGGCATCCGAACGGGTGCGCCCGACCCCGACCCAGAACCGTTCGTCAGGCTCGGAGAACACCTGCTCATCGTGGCCCTGCGCGCCGAGCCGGTGCCGCCAGACGGTGTCGGGGCGCCACGCCTCGTCGACGGTGGTGTAGTAGACCGTCGCACTGTCAGCGGCCCAGGTCACCCCGGCCGAGATACCCGTGATGCGATCGGGATAGACCTCTCCGGTGCGTAAGTCCTTGAACCGCAGGGTGTAACGCTCGTCGCCGACCACGTCGGTCGAGTAGGCCAACAGATTGCCGTCCGGGCTGACCGTCGCCGCACCCACGGCAAAATAGTCGTGGCCGTCGGCCTCGGCGTTCTCGTCGAGCAGTACCTGTTCGCCGGGGATGTCGGTGTGCTCGTCGAAGTTGGGCGGATCCCAGTCATCAGGGCCGGCCACCGGGCAGCGGCAGTGCACCCCGTACTGCTTGCCCTCGAAGCTGCGGCCGTAGTACCACCAGTCGTCGCGACGCAGCGGCACCGACAGGTCGGTCTCCTTGGTGCGGGACTTGATCTCGTCGAAGATCTTCTGGCGCAACGGCTCCTGATAGGAGGTTTCCGCCTCGACGTGGGCGTTCTCCTCCTCCAGGTGGGCGATGACCTCGGGATCGGACTTGTCGCGCATCCACTCGTAGTGGTCGACGAAGACGTCGTCGTGGTGGACCCGTCGCGTCCCGACCCGTTTGGGCGCCGGAGCCTTGCTCATGCGCCCGCACCGATCCAATCGGCGAAACTCAACCCGGAGATCCTTTCGTAGGCCTGTATATAGCGTTCCCGCGTTGCCGCGACGATGTCGGTCGGCAGCGGCGGGGGCGGTGCGGTGCCGTGCCGGTCCCATCCGGACTGCGGCCCGGTCAGCCAGTTCCGGACGAACTGTTTGTCGAAGCTGGGCTGCACAACGCCCTCGCGGTAGCTCTCGGCGGGCCAGTACCGAGACGAGTCCGGGGTCAGCACCTCGTCGGCGAGCACCAACGCCCCGTCGCGGTTGAGTCCGAACTCGAACTTGGTGTCGGCAATGATGACCCCGCGGCCCAGCGCGTGTTCGGCGGCCTGCTGATAGGTCTGCACCGTCAGCTCCCGCAGCTCCTCAGCGCGGTTCCGGCCGACCAGTTCGGTCATTCGGTCGAAGGTGATGTTCTCGTCGTGGGCGCCGAACTCGGCCTTGGTGGCGGGGGTGAACAGGGGATGGTCGAACTTGCTGGCCTCGGTCAGCCCCGGCGGCAGGTCGATACCGCATACCGCCCCGGTCGCCCTGTAGTCCGACAGTCCCGACCCGGTGAGGTAGCCCCGGGCCACACACTCCACCGGCATCATGTCCAGGGCGCGGACCACCAGGGCGCGGCCGAGGACCTCGGCGGGGATGCGCGGGTCGTCGGGCGGGCCGGCGAGGTGGTTGGGGGCGTCGAGGAGGTCGAAGAAGAAGACGCTCATCGCAGTCAGGATGCGGCCCTTGTCCGGGATCAGCGTGTCCAGGATGTGGTCGAACGCCGAGATGCGGTCGGTGGCCACGAACAGCAGGTGGTCGTCGTCGATGCGGTATAGCTCGCGGACTTTGCCGCTGGCCAGGTGTGAATAGTCGGTCAGAGCGGCACGCACCGGGTCAGCCTAACCGCCCGCCGGCGGGCATCTGTGCTGGGATCGGAACCATGAAATCGCGCTTCCTGCCCTATGCCACCACCCCGGCACGGCTGACCGCCCAACTCCTCAGCGACCTGCTGATCGCGGCGTGGATCACCGTGTGGGTGCTGGTCGGTGTGGCCGTTCATCACGCGATCGCCACCTTCGCCAAGGTCGGCACACAGGTCAAGGACGGCGCCACCGGGATATCCGACAATCTGGGCTCCGCCGGGGACAGCGCCGACCGTATACCGCTGGTGGGTGATGCGGTGGCCAAGCCCCTGCGGGCGGCCAGCGAGGCGGCGCTGGATCTGGCGGGTGCCGGACAGAGCCTCAACAGCACCGCGACCTGGCTGGCGGTGCTGCTGGCGATCGCCGTGGCGGGACCGCCGATCCTCGCGGTCGGCATGCCGTGGCTGTTTCTGCGGATACGGTTCTTCCGCCGCAAGTGGACGGTGATCGCGCTGGCGCAAACCCCGGCCGGTCAGCAGTTGCTCGCGCTGCGCGCACTGGCCAACCGTCCGCTGCGCAAGCTGACCGAGGTAAATCATGACCCGGTGGGCGCCTGGCGACGCGAGGATCCCACGGCCGTGCGGGGCCTGGCGGCCCTGGAACTGCGCTCGGCGGGTGTCGCCCGGGTGACTTCGGCGCGCTGATCGCCGCTGAGCGACGAAAAGCGCGCCGAAATGAGACCCGGGCGACCGTTTTGCCGTCCAACCAAGCATGTTGGAGGACTACCTGCGCCGCCATGACGGCGTCATCACCCTGGCCCAGGCCCGCAGCAGCGGACTCAGCCATTCCGCGATACAGCGCCGCGTGACGGCAGGGCGATGGCGGCGCTGCGCCACGGGCGTCTATTTCGCCGATGACCGGCCGTTCAACACGGCGGCTCGCATCCGGGCCGCGGTGTGGAGTCACGGGCCAAGCGCAACGGCGACCGGCCTCACCGCAGCGTGGCGGCTCGGGCTGATGGCCGTCGAACCGGGCGAGCTCGAGGTGACGGTGCCGCGCAACAGCCATGGCCGGGGCCGGGCCGGGGTCCGAGTACGCCGCCGCGACCTAGCGGAGCAGGACGTTGTCGAGGCCCGCGGACTGCGAGTCACCAGGCTGGCGCTGACCGTGCTGGAAGCCTCGGCCCGCCGGAACGGCGGCCCGAAGATCATGGACTCCGCGCTGCAGCGCCGGGTCGGCCTGGCTGAGCTGCAGCGCGCGCACCTCCGCAACCGGGGCCGCCACGGAGCCGTTGCTGCGCGGCGAATGCTTAGGGCCGCCTCGGGCGGTGCGCGTTCGGAGGCCGAACGGCTGGTGATCCAGTTGTTGCGCGCGGCGGATTTCGACGGCTGGCAGGCAAACTATCCGGTCGGGCGGTACGTCGTCGATATCGCCTTTCCTCGGCATCGGGTGGCGATCGAGATCGACGGCTGGGCTTTCCACAGCGATCAACCCGCATTCCAGAACGACCGCGAGCGGCAGAACTGGCTCGCCCTACAAGGCTGGTAGGTCTTGCGGTTCACTTGGCTGGACGTCACCCAGCATCCGGAACGGGTGCTCGCCGAGATTCGCGCCGCAACTTCGGCGCGCTGATCGCCGCTGAGCGACGAAAAGCGCGCCGAATTCGAGGAATCAGAGAATCGCGCCCGGGGTGTAGGCGGCGGCGGCGGGGTAAGCACGCACCAGACCCCCGACCGCGGCGACCACGGCATCGACCTGGTCGCCCGCCGCCCCGGTGAAGGACTGTTTGTCCGCCAGTGCGGCATCCAGAGCCGCGCGGTCCAGCGGCAGACGCGGGTCGGCGGCCAGCCGATCCAACAGATCGGGTTCGGCACCGCGTTCCCGCATCGCCAGCGCAACGGCCACCGCGTGTTCCTTGATCGCCTCATGGGCAGCCTCGCGCCCCATACCCGCCCGCACCGCGGCGATGAGCACCTTGGTGGTGGCCAGGAACGGCAGGTAGCGGTCCAGCTCACGCTGAATCACCGCCGGGTAGGCACCGAACTCCTCAAGCACTGTCAGGAAGGTCTCGATCTGACCGTCGACGGCGAAGAACGCGTCGGGCAGTGCGACACGACGAACCACCGAGCAGAACACGTCGCCTTCATTCCACTGCGCCCCGGCCAGTTCGGCGGCCATCGAGGCGAAGCCGCGCAGTACGACCTGAAGACCGTTGACCCGTTCGCAGCTGCGGGTGTTCATCTTGTGCGGCATCGCCGAGGAACCGACCTGCCCCTCGGCGAAACCCTCGGTGACCAGTTCGTGGCCGGCCATCAACCGGATGGTGTGCGCCATCGACGACGGGCCCGCGCCCAGTTCGACCAGCGACGAGAGCACGTCGTGGTCCAGCGAGCGAGGGTAGACCTGGCCCACGCTGTCGAGCACGGCGGCGAACCCGAGATGTTCAGCGACCCGCCGCTCCAACTCAGCCAGCCGGTCGGCGTCGCCGTCGAAAAGGTCGAGCATGTCCTGGGCGGTGCCCATCGGACCCTTGATGCCGCGCAGCGGGTAGCGCTCGAGGAGTTCACCGATGCGGGTCAGTGCGATGAGCGTCTCCTGTGCCGCCGAGGCGAATCGCTTGCCCAGCGTGGTGGCCTGCGCCGCCACGTTGTGGCTGCGTCCGGCCATCACCAGGTCGCGGTAGCTAAGCGCGCGTTCGGCCAGTCGGGCCGCGACGGCCACACCGTGGGCATGGACCAGTTCCAGCGACTGGCGGATCTGCAGCTGCTCGACGTTCTCGGTCAGGTCGCGGCTGGTCATGCCCTTGTGCACGTGCTCGTGGCCGGCGAGAGCGTTGAACTCCTCGATGCGCGCCTTGACGTCGTGGCGCAGCACCCGTTCCCGGGCGGCGATCGAATCGAGGTCGACCTCGGGGAGCACCCGTTCGTAGTCGGCGATCGCCGCCTCCGGGACGTCCACCCCCAATTCGCGCTGGGCGCGCAGCACCGCCAGCCACAGCCGCCGTTCGGCGACGATCTTGGCCTGCGGGGACCAGATGGCGACCATCTCGGTGCTGGCGTACCGGTTGGCCAGAACGTCGGGGACTACCACGCGACCGGTCACGGACAGACAGCTTACGGTTTGCGCTGTGCACTTCGTCGGAGTCGACCTCGCCTGGGGTGAGCGCAGCCCGACGGGGGTGGCCGTACTCGACGGCGACGGGAGACTGCGCCACGTCGGGGTGGCCGGCGACGACGCCGACCTGCTGGCACACCTGGCGCCCTGGGTCTCCGGTGAGTGCGTGGTGGCCATCGACGCGCCGCTGGTGGTCGTCAACGACTCCGGAAACCGGCCCTGCGAAGCGGCCCTGAACCGGGACTTCCGCCGCTTCGACGCCGGGGCGCACCCCGCCAACACCGGGTTGGCGTGGTTCGCCGACGGCGGCCGGGGCGCGCGCCTCTGCGCGGCACTGCGGCTCGATCTCGGCCCCGCCTCGGACTCGGCCCGGCGGGCGATGGAGGTCTATCCGCACGCCGCCTGCGTCGCGCTGTTCGGCCTCGAGCGCACACTGAAGTACAAGCAGAAATCAGGCCGCGATCTGGCGCTGCTGCGTTCCGAACTGCTGCGACTGATGGGTCTGATAGAAGGGTTACATTCGGCGGAGCCCGCTCTGGACGTGGGCACCACGGCGTGGAAGCGGTTGCGGCAGAGCGTTGCCGGCGCGACGACCAAGGCCGAGTTACGCCGCGCCGAGGATCCCGTCGACGCGGTGCTGTGCGCCTACATCGGGCGGTACGCCTTCGAGCGGCCGAGGGACGTGACGATCTACGGCGACGCAACGACCGGATGCATCATCACCCCGGCCCTGCCGGGCCGCGACTAGGTCCAGGTCCTCGGGGTTCCGGTCATGTCACTGACCTGTTGCAGGAACCGCCGCACCCTGGCGGGGTTCTCGGCGCGTTGCCAACCGAAGGTGGTCGGCCGCTGAGCGCGGTCATGCCAGAAGTGCCCGGGTCTGGAGTTCGGGCGGGTGGCCACCAGCCACACCGCGGTGTCGGCGCCGTCATCGACCTCACGCAGCAGCGGTCGGGTGATGACCCGGAACCGCGGCAGGTATTCGGCCACCCCGGGGGTGTCCACCCACCCGGGGTGCATGCTTTCCACCCGCACGTCCGAACCCGCCAGTCGGTGCGCCCAGGCGTCGGCCAGCACCACCTGCATCCGCTTGGTCCGGGCATAGGTGCGCACGCCGTTGTAGTCATGGCGGGACTCGAGATCGTCGACCACCAGAGGCGTGCTGTACATCCCGCCCGAGGAGACGAACACCACCGATGCTCCCTGGGCCGCCCGCAGAAGCGGAAGCAACCGCTCGGTGATCAGGTGCGGACCCAGGATGTGGGTCGCCAACTGCAGTTCGTGGCCCTGGCGGGTGGTGATCCGCTCCTTGGGCATCAGTCCGGCGTTGTGCACGAGTCCGTCCAGGGCGGGCACCCGGTTGGCGAAGTCGGCAGTCCATTCCGTGACGGCCTCCAGGTCGGAGACGTCGCAGACCTCACCGACGACATCGGCGCCGGGCACCGCCTCGGTGATCTCCGCGACACACCGGCTCACCTTGTCAGGGTCACGGCCGAGCAGGTGCACCGTCGCCCCGAGCCCGGCAAAAGCCCGCGCCATGGCCAGGCCTATCCCGGCGGTGGCACCGGTGACCAGCACACGCTTGCCGACCAGGGAATCCGGATCCGGGTCAGCCGGCCACCAACGCCGCCGCAGACCCGAGCCGATACGGGTGTAGCCGAGAACCAGGGAGCGGTCCATCACGCCGTCGAGAAGTCCCGCCACCGGGCGGGTGACCCCAGCCAGATCCACGATCAGATCCGTTGGTCGATGGGTGCCAATACGTCAATCACATCAACAAGAGTGGCATGAACGCTCTCCCGCGGCCCGTCGCCGTCCCCGATCAGCGCCGAAACCACCGCACCGTCGACCGCGTACAGCAGCGCGGTCATCATGTCCGGACGCGCGCGTCGGCCGGACCGGGCCATCGCCTCGCTGACCGCATCGACCCGCTGATCGTGCAGTCGTTGTTCGACAGACCGCAGCCCCGGGTGCCGCGCGCAGGCGATGTACCGCTCATAGCGGGAGATCAACTGCTCGCGGGTCGGGTCTGAGGCGAGCAGGTCGACGAGCACGTCGGCGGCCGCGTCTGCGCCCCTGCGCCGCCGGGGCAGCGCCTTCACCCGGGTGCGCAGGTCCGCGACCTCAGCGGCGCCCAGATACTCGACCGCGTTCTCGATCAGCTCCTCCAACGACGAGAAGTAGTAGGTGGTCGACGCCAGTGGCAGGCCGGCCCGTTCGGCGACCGCACGGTGTCGCACCGCCTCGAAACCGCCCTCACACAGCAGATCGGCGGCCGCGCAGACCAGCGCAAAGCGACGCCGCTCGCCCTTGGCCGTCACTGCTGCGGTCATCCGGCCATGCTGCCAGCCCCGCCGCGACCCGCACCGCGCTTTGCCGCAAAGAGGTGCCATTCGACCGCGTGTCGTTCAGCCGTGCGGCCGTACCGCCGGGGTGTTCGAGCCGTGGCAGGATGGCCTGATGCCGAATCTGAGCCGGCGGGACGTCCTGCGACTGGCTGCCAGTGCGGCCGGGGCCGGCGCTCTCGGAGCGCTGGCCCGGCCGGCCGGCGCGGCCGCCGACCCCACGATGGTGACGGGGAGTTTCGTCTCCGCAGCCCGGGGAGGAGTGCCGACCAACTGGGCCGTCGCCCGCCCCCCGGGACAGACGGGGCCGCTGCGCCCGGTGATCGCGTTGCACGGCAAGGGCAGCAGCGCCGCGACGGTGATGGCCGGCGGGGTCGAGCGCGGACTGGCCCAGGCCGTCGATGCCGGTTTGCCGCCGTTCGCGGTGGTTGCTGTCGACGGCGGCGGAAGCTACTGGCACCGGCGCGCCTCCGGCGAGGACGCCGGGGCAATGGTGCTCGACGAACTGCTCCCCATGCTCGACGGGCAGGGTCTGGACACCTCGCGGGTGGGCTTCATGGGCTGGTCGATGGGCGGTTACGGAGCGTTGCTGCTGGGCGGTCGGCTCGGGCCGGCACGCACCGCAGCGATCTGCGCGGTCAGCCCCGCCCTCTGGCTGTCGCCCGGGACGGCCGCCCCGGGCGCCTTCGACGGCCCCGCGGACTTCGCGGCCAACAGCGTTTTCGGTCTTCCGGCGCTGGAGTCGATACCGCTGCGGATCGACTGCGGCTACGGCGATCCCTTCTACGCGGCCACCAAGGCCTTCGTCGACCAGCTACCCACCCCGCCGGCCGGCGGGTTCTCCCCCGGCGGGCATGACGCCGGCTTCTGGAGCACTCAGCTTCCGGCCGAGATCGCGTGGATGGCACCGCTGCTGACCGCCTGAGGCCCTCAGACCCTGCCGACCCTCTGAGGCCCTCAGACGATGTTCACCCAGTCCAGGAGCGCAGCAGCGTAGTCGGTGTCGCCGTCGACATCGACATCGACATCGACCTCACGCACCCGCCAGTCGGCCCGTTTGGTTCCCCATTCCGGGAACCCGAGTGCGGCGGCGCGGACCTGCGCCACCGCGGAGTCAGCCGCCGTTGACGGGAGGGCGCCGTCCGGCCCGACCAGCCAGTCGCCGCCGCCGGGCCCGGTCAGGGTGATGAGCACCGGCCGGTCCAGCCAGCCCGGACGGCCCAGACGCAACTGGTTGGACAACACGGCCATCATCCACTCGACGGTGACCGCCATTCGGTTGGCGTCCGGGTTCGGCAGTGTCCGGCCGAGCGCGGGAGCCATGTCGTGGTGCAGATGGGTGTAGGTGTCGAAGGTCAGCGCGCTGAGCAGCAGCCGGATCGGGAACCTGCCCAATTCCGCCAATGGCAGCTCGACGCCACCCAGCCGGGTTCGGCCCGCCGGACCCATCACCGCGGCGAACGCCCCCGTCCAGCGCCGGAACTCGGCGAGCACCCGGGCCGCTGGCCAGGACCGCCGGTCGGCGACCATCTCGTCGTTGAGCCGCTCGATATCGTTGCCGCGCATCATCTTCACCGCCGCGGGACCGAACAGAGCGTGAGCACCGGCCGCCATGTGAGCCACCACGTCGTGGATGCTCCAGCCCTCAGCGCGGCTGTCCATCCGCCAGTCCGCCGGACCCAGGGACGCACAGAACTCAAGGACCTCGGTACGGCTGGACCTGAAGGCCGCCCCGCGGTGAAGCACGCTCACTGGCGCACCCTTCCCTCCGCCGCGGCAAGGCCGATGTCGGTGCGGAAGTGACTGCCCGGCAATCGAATCGAGGTTATCGTCTGGTAGGCGGCGGCCCTGGCCGCGGCCAGGTCCGCCCCGGTCCCGACGACCGAGAGCACCCGGCCGCCGGAGGACACCACCGCGCCGTCCTCGCGCCGGGCGGTGCCGGCGTGCAGGATCCCCTCGCCCTGCGCGCCGGTCACGATATCGCCCACCCGGGGACGGCCGGGATAGTTCTCCGCGGCGAGAACGACGGTGACCGCGTACCCGTCCCGCCACCGCAACGGACCGAATTCCGCCAGCCTCCCGGTCGCCGTGGCGTGGAGCAGCCGACCGAGCGGGGAATCCAGCAACGCCAGCACAGCCTGGGTCTCGGGATCGCCGAAGCGGCAATTGAACTCGACCACGGCCGGCCCTGCGGCGGTCATCGCCAGTCCGGCGTACAGCAGCCCGGAGAATGGGCAGCCGCGCCGGGCGAGTTCGGCCGCCACCGGTTCGACGACGTCCCGGACGATGCCCGCCCGCACCTCCTGCGATAGCCACGGCAAGGGCGTATAGGCACCCATCCCCCCGGTGTTGGGGCCGGTG
>JAGQTO010000285.1:0-609 GCA_020439025.1 Mycobacterium sp.
CGCGCACACGGTCTTGGCGACTGCGGTGGGATCCTTCATGTCCCAGCCGAGCGGCGCCCGCTGGTCCCAGCCCTCTTCCAGCATGGCCATCTCGTCCTTGAACTGGTCGCCGAGGGCACCGCCCATGATCGCACTCATGGCCAGCGTCCGGATCGGTCCCGCCGCAACGAGATTGGACCGCACCCCCACCTTACCGGCCTCGCGGGCGACGAATCGGTTCACCGATTCCAACGCGCTCTTGGCCACCGTCATCCAGTTGTAGGCGGGCATGGCGCGGGTCGGGTCGAAGTCCATGCCGACGATGCCGCCGCCCGGGTTCATGATCGGAAGCACCGCCTTGGCCAGCGACGCGTAGGAGAACGCCGAGATGTGGATGCCCTTCGCGACATCCTCGAACGGGGCGTCGAAGAAGGGGTTGATCCCCATCCCGCTGGGCGGCATGTAGCCGATGGAGTGGACTACGCCGTCGAGCCTGTTGCCCTCGCCGATCGCCTCAGCGATCCGGTCGGCCAGGGTGTCGAGGTGCTCGGAGTTCTGGACGTCGAGCTCCAGCAGCGGAGCCGGCTGCGGCAGCCGGGCGATGATGCGGGCGATCAGCTTCATCCGGTC
>JAGQTO010000285.1:653-2615 GCA_020439025.1 Mycobacterium sp.
GCGATCGAGGAGTCGGTGATGATCCCCGTGACGAGGATGCGCTTGCCGTCGAGAAAGCCTGCCATGGAAGTCCTTTCGTCCTTTGCGGGTCGTCTGTCGCGGGCCGCTAGTGGCCCATGCCCATACCGCCGTCGACCGGGATCACCGCACCGGCGATGTAGCCGGCGTCCTCCGAGGCCAGGAAACTGACGGCGCCGGCGACCTCCTCGGCGGTGCCGATCCGCTTGGCCGGGATGAACTCCAGCGCGCCCTTCTGAACCCGCTCGTCCATCGCGCGGGTCATATCGGTGTCGATGAGTCCCGGTGCCACCACGTTCGCGGTGACGCCGGCCTTGGACATCTCACGGGAAATCGACCGGGCCATGCCGATCAGGCCCGCCTTGGAAGCGGCGTAGTTGGACTGGTTGCCGATCCCCCAGGTGGCGGAGACCGAGCCGACGAAGATCATTCGTCCGAACCGGTTCTTCTGCATGCTGCGCGCCGCGCGTTGCGCCACGCGGAACGCCCCGGTGAGGTTGGCGTCGATGACCTTCTCGAAGCGCTCCTCGGTCATTCGGATCATGAAGGCGTCCGCGGTGATCCCGGCATTGGACACCAGCACCTCCACCGGACCCTGGTGCTCCTCGACCTCGGAGAAGGCGCGGTCGACGGCCTCGCTGTCGGTGACGTCGCACTGGACGGCGAACAACCCTTCCGGTGCCCCCGAACCGCGGTGGGTCACCGCCACCTTGTGCCCGTCGGCGGCCAGCCGGCGCGCGATCGCCAGGCCGATCCCCCGGTTTCCGCCGGTCACCAGAACCGAGCGGGAGACGAACGGGGGTTTGCCGCCAGCGGCGTCGCCGGTGGTCTTGGTCGTGGCGGTGTCGGTCATGCCCGTCAACTTAGTGCCTCACGGCCACCAGCCCGAAATCAGGCGCGCGGTGACGTATCGGACTCCGCGGGTCGCCGTCAGCCGGGCAGCCGGCGGTTGATCAGCAGCGCACCCAATGCGGCCAGAGCCAGCAGCAGCGATCCCAGCCGCAACCAGCCGGCGCTGGCGTCGCCCTTGGTGGTCTCGTAGCCGATCTGGTCCTGCAGCGAGGTGAAGACCTCCTTGAGCTGTTCCAGGCTCGAGGCGGAGTAGTGGTTTCCGTCGGAGAGTTCAGCGATCTTCTTGAGCATGTCCACGTCGACCGGAACGGGCTGGCGCTGATCGTTGATCTCGACGTAGCCGTAGGGGGTGCCGAAGGACACCGTCGAGATCGGCACGCCCTGGTCCTTGGCGGTCCGGGCCGCGGTGAAGGCGCCCTTGGGGTTGTCCGGGTTGGACGGCACCGTCTCCTTGCCGTCGGACATCAGCACGATCCGGGCCGGCGGCGGCCCGTCACCGCCGCCGATGACGGCGCCGACCGTGGCGATGGCCTGCAGCGCGGTGAAGATCGCCTCGCCGGTGGCGGTGCGGTCGGCCAGTTGCAGCTTGCCGAGGGCCGCCTTGGTGGCCTCCCGGTTGGTGGTCGGCGACACCAACACCGTGGCGGTGCCGGCATAGGCGATCAGGCCCAGGTTGATACCGGGGGTGAGCTGGTCGGCGAACTGGGCGGCGGCCTCCTCAGCCGCTACCAGACGGCTCGGCTCGACGTCGGTGGCCCGCATGGACTGGGAGACGTCGATGACGAGCATGACCACCGCTCGATTGCGGGGTATCCGCACGTCGTTTTGCGGACCCGCCATCGCGATGGTCAGCAGAACCAGCGAACTCACCAGCAGAATCGCCGGCAGGTGCCGCCAACGGCTGGGGCGCTGCGGGGCCACGCTCTCCAGCAGTTCCATGTTCGCGAACCGCAGGATTCGCTTCTGCCTGGCCACCTGGACCACGACGTAGAGCGCTACCAGGCCCGCGACGACGAGCAGGAACAGGAGGAACCACGGATGGGCGAAGTTGGTCAGCGACATCGGCCCGAGCAACGGCAACGTCATCGCGGC
>JAGQTO010000286.1 GCA_020439025.1 Mycobacterium sp.
TGAGGGCGATGCGGAGTTGAAGGCGACTCCGGAGATCGTTCCGAACCCGGGAGCGTCTACCCCCGGGCAGCCGCTGACCGAGGCTATCGTCGCCGAACCCGGCTTCCACGGTTAGGTGAACCCGGGGTCAGAGCGTCGCGACGCTCTGTGACGGGTTCTGGGCGAAACCCCAATCCAGCAGCGTCGCGGCCTGATCCCAGTAGGTAGGACCGCCCTCGCGGACGAGGCCGTACATCATGGCGACCACCAGTCGGCGTCCATTCCGGTCGGCCGCTCCGACGAAGGTCTTTCGGGCGGCGTTGGTGTAGCCGGTCTTGCCGCCGATCGCGCCGGGGTAGCGCACCAGCAGTTCGTCCTGGTTGATCAGCGGGCGTTCGCCGGAACCGGTCGGGAACATGGCGGTCGGCTGCGCGGTGATCTGGGCGAACACCGGATTGACCATCGCGGCGCGGAAGATCGCCGCCAGATCGTGCGGGGTGGTCCAGCCCGGACCGCCGGGACCGTCGAGGCCCGAAGGGCTGGTCGCGTGGGTGTTCGTGGCGCCGATGGCGGCTGCCTTGACGTTCATCTTGTCGACCGCGATGTCGTAGCCGCCGAGCATGTCGGCCAGCGTGTTGGCCGCATCGTTACCGGAGACCAGCAGGAGTCCGTCGAGCAACTGGCGCACGGTGTAGGTGTGGCCGGCTTTGATTCCGGCGCAGTTGCATTCGACTCGGGCGTTGGCCGGGCTGGCGACCACCGTCGCGTCCAGGCTCAGCTCGTCAAGTGCGGTGAGAGCCAGTAGCGTCTTGATGGTGCTGGCCGGTGGATGTGCGCCGTACATGTCGCGGCCGGCGAGAACCTGACCGGTGTCGAGGTCGGCGATGATCCACGACGGCGCGGGGCCTTCGGGGATGGGCATCGAACCGGCCGGCTGGATGTTCGGCTCTGCCGCAGCCGGGGCCACCGAGCCGCCCGCCACATTGGTTCCGATCACCATCAGCGATGCCGCCAGCGCGGTCGAGAGCCTACCCATGACGGATGAGCGTAACCGCCCCGCCGACGCCCCGGCCGGGGTGTTGACGCCGCGGTGTTGAATCAGCTCTCATGCTCAGCCTGCCGGAAATCTCCGACCGCCTGGAAATCCAGCAGCTGCTGGTGGACTACGCCAGCGCCATCGACCAGCGCCGATTCGACGACCTCGACCGTGTCTTCACGCCGGACGCCTATATCGACTACCGGGCGATGGGCGGAATCGACGGTCACTACCCGCAGGTGAAGGCGTGGCTAGCCGAGGTGCTCCCGAACTTCGGCGCCTACTACCACCTGGTGGGGAACTTCGACCTCCGGTTGGCCGGGGACACCGCCAGCGGGCGCACGATGTGCTTCAACCCCATGCAGCTCGGCGACGATGGGCGCGTCCTCTTCTGTGCCCTGTGGTACGACGACGACTTCGTCCGGACCTCCGAGGGCTGGCGGATCACCCGCCGCGTCGAGGCCAAGTGCCTGGACAAGCTGGTCTGATAGGTGACGCCAGGCGCCGGATTTCCGCCGATCGGGCGCCGTCTGGCAGAATCGCATGCTGGCCAGGGCTCGGGCGCACGCCCCTCAGGCCGCCCACGCGAGGCAAAACCGGATCCGGCAACCCGTCGGCATCGCTGAATTGCAGCGTGACACCCCGAGGAGAATTTCGTTTCATGGCTGTCAAGATCAAGCTGGCCCGACTGGGCAAGATCCGCAACCCCCAGTACCGCGTCGCTGTTGCCGATGCGCGCACCCGCCGCGACGGCCGCGCCATCGAGGTGATCGGCCGTTACCACCCCAAGGAAGACCCAAGCCTGATCGAGATCGACTCCGAGCGTGCGCAGTACTGGCTGTCGGTGGGCGCCCAGCCCACCGAGCCCGTCCTCAAGCTGCTCAAGATCACCGGCGACTGGCAGAAGTTCAAGGGTCTGCCGGGCGCGGAGGGCACCTTGAAGGTCAAAGAGCCCAAGCCCAGCAAGCTTGACCTGTTCAACGCGGCCCTGGCCGGTGCCGACGGGGCGTCGGGCGGTGAGGCCGTTCAGCTGAAGAAGAAGAAGGCCCCGAAGAAGGCGGATGACACGGCTGAGGCGCCCGCTGAGTCCGAGTCCGCCACCGAGTCGGCTGAGCCGGCAGCGGAATGAGTTCGGTCGTCGTCGTCGATGCCGTCGAGCACCTGGTGCGCGGAATCGTCGACAACCCCGATGACGTTCGCGTCGACATGGTGACCAATCGGCGCGGCCGTACCGTCGAGGTGCATGTGCATCCCGATGACCTGGGCAAGGTGATCGGCCGGGGTGGGCGCACCGCGACGGCTCTGCGCACCCTCGTGGCCGGTATCGGCGGCCGGGGTATCCGCGTCGACGTGGTGGACACCGACCAGTAGCACCGACGGCGTCGATGGAACTGGTCGTCGGGCGAGTGGTCAAGCCCCACGGAATTACCGGCGAGCTGGTCGTTGACGTTCGCACCGACGCCCCACAGGAACGTTTCGCGGCCGGCAATCGGCTGCAACTCAAGCCTTCCCGCGGCGGCGGCGAACCACGCGAAGTGGAGGTGCAGTCCGCCCGACCGCACGGAGGCCGGCTGCTGGTGCGACTGTCCGGATTGATCGACCGCGACGGGGCCGAACGCGTGCGCGGTCATTTGTTCGTCGTGGATTCCGCCGATCTGCCACCCCTGGACGACCCCGATGAGTACTACGACCACGAACTCGAGGGGATGACGGTTCGCACCGTGGGCGGTGGCGAGGTCGGTCGTGTCGGTGAGGTGCTGCACACCGCTGCCGGGGAACTTTTGTCGGTGCGAACGGAGTCGGGGTCCGAGGTGCTGGTGCCCTTCGTCGGTGCGATCGTGACCGCGGTTTCCCGTGCAGAGGGACTCATCGAGATCGACCCACCGGAAGGGTTGCTGGACCTGGGGTCGTCCTGATGCGGAACGGCCCATGCGTATAGACGTCATCACCATTTTTCCCGAGTACCTGCAACCGGTGCGCCAATCGCTGCCGGGCAGGGCGATCAAGGCGGGCATCGTCGAATTCGGCGTGCACGACCTACGCCGCTGGACCCACGATGTGCACCACTCTGTCGACGATGCACCCTATGGCGGCGGCCCGGGGATGGTCATGAAGGCCCCGGTGTGGGGGGAGGCCCTCGACGAGATCTGCACGCCTGAAACGCTTCTGGTGGTGCCGACCCCGGCGGGCAGGCTGTTCAGCCAGGAGTGTGCGCAGCGCTGGACAGCCGAGAAGCACCTGGTGTTCGCCTGCGGCCGCTACGAGGGCATCGATCAGCGGGTGGTCGACGACGCCGCCACCCGGATGCGTGTGGAGGAGATCTCCATCGGCGACTACGTTCTGGCCGGAGGAGAGGCAGCGGCGTTGGTGATGGTCGAGGCGGTGTTGCGGCTCCTGCCCAACGTCATCGGCAATCCGCTTTCCCACCAAGATGATTCGCATTCCGGGCAGTCAGGCGGATTGCTCGAGGGGCCCAGTTACACCCGCCCCCAGGTGTGGCGTGGTCTTGAAGTCCCGGAGATCCTGCGCTCGGGCGACCACGCGAGGATTGCGGCCTGGCGGCATGAGCAGGCGCTGGAGAGGACGCGGGCACGCCGCCCCGACCTGCTTGGCGGAGAACGGGATTAGATCCGCCCGCCGGGGAACATAGTCTTGAGCGCCTGGGTGAGGGTGTCGCGGGCGGTGGCTTCGTCGACCGGCTGCATCGAGGCCATGGCGATCACATAGCGCCGGTCTGAACCGATCACCCCGGTGGTCAGGTGGACCTGTTTGTCCGGTGCCCAGCAGCACATCCAACCCTGTTTCACCGCAACGGGTTCGGCGAACAGCCCGTCGGGGATTCCGAACCGCTGGGGGTACCCGTCGATACCCAGAGGGGTCGACGCTGCCAGGTTCGCCATGATGATGTTGGCCTGGTCCCGTGGCAGTCCGCCGGTCCCGTCGAGCAGCTTCGCGTAGTAGCGCACCAGGTCGGCGGTGGTGCTCATGGTGTTCCACCAGTCGCCGTTGTACGGCGGGGTGGTACTGGTCAGCTTGTAGCGCTCCGCGACCCTGGTGACGATCTCGTTGCGGCCATCGCGGATCCAGAACTCGTCGGCGGGGAAGTCGTCGGAGGACCTGAGCATCAACTCCAGCCCGCGCCGGTCCTCGGGGCTGAGAACAGCCCGCTTCCGCGAGGTCTCCAGCAGCAGGTCGTCGGCGATGAACAGCTTGGCCACCGACGCGATCGGGAATGGCACCGGGTCTCCGCCGGAGACCACTTTCCCGGTGGTTCGGTCCAGCAGCGTGAAACTGATGTCGGCACCGTTGCGCTCGGCCTCGGCGATGGCCTTTTGCGCCCGCGGGCCCAGTGTCGCAGTGGGTTCGGGGGCAGTGGGTTCGGGCGCAGCGGTGGGTGCGGGCAGGGCGGCGGGCGGCTGAGTGGGGGTGGGGCCGGCGACCAGCAGGGCAACCGGCTTGGAGCGGCCGTCCAGGTGTGCCTTGATCTCGGCGGAGGAGGCCCCGACCAGGACCAGTGCCAGCAGCACGGCGCCCGCAGAGAGGAGTACCGAGCGTCTGCGTCGCATAGTCCTCTCCTCAGCTCGGGGGAGCGCGTTTCGACGCTGCCGGCCGGGCCCGACAATCGTCTAAAGCCCAGTTGAACAAGGGTAGCCGCCTTTTTCCAGACCGGGTGATCCTGACCGTGAGACAGGGTTCCGGATTAAGGCGGGCCGGCCCGTGGGGCCGGCGATTTCGCCGCGGGCAGCTGGTCTGGCAGAATACTCGCAGTTGCGCGCGCGGGCCGTCATTGCCCGCTGCGACAAAGATCTGACCACCCGCTCGGCGGCCTCAGGCGCTTGCGCCCGGAACAGCCGCACGAAGCCCGACCGCAAGGAACTTCCAGGAGATGAACACTCTCGACTTCGTCGATCAGGCGTCGCTGCGCGACGACATCCCTGCCTTCGGCCCCGGCGACACCGTCAACGTCCACGTCAAGGTCATCGAGGGCAACAAGCAGCGCATCCAGGTCTTCAAGGGTGTGGTGTTGCGCCGGTCCGGCGGCGGAATCCGGGAGACCTTCACCGTGCGGAAGGAGAGCTACGGCGTCGGCGTCGAGCGGACCTTCCCGGTGCATTCGCCGAACATCGACCATCTCGAGGTGGTCACCCGCGGTGACGTGCGTCGCGCCAAGCTCTATTACCTGCGCGAGCTGCGGGGCAAGAAGGCGAAGATCAAGGAGAAGCGCTGAGCTTCGACATCGGGCGGAGAGAAGCGCTGAGCTTCGACATCGGGCGGAGAGAAGCGCTGAGCCTCGCGTCCCGCGTGGGTAGTCATGCGCCTGCCTCCTGCGCGACTACTCTGATCCCGTGACCGTCACCCCGGACCCGGCCGACTCGACCCCGGAGCAGCCCGCCACGACGGACGGCTCGGACAAGCCGGCGAAGCCGGACAAGCCAGGCAAGAAGCATTCGGCGCTTCGCGAGGGCGTCATCCTGGTCGGCACCGCGGTGCTGCTGTACTACGTAATGCTCACGTTCGTGGCCCGGCCCTATCTGATCCCGTCGGAATCCATGGAGCCCACACTTCACGGCTGCAAGGGCTGTGTGGGTGACCGGATCATGGTCGACAAGCTGAGCTACCGCTTCAGCTCACCCGAGCCCGGAGACGTGGTCGTCTTCAAGGGCCCGCCGAACTGGAACGTGGGCTACAAGTCCATCCGCTCGGACAACACCGCGATCCGGTGGGTGCAAAACGCCCTGTCGTTCATCGGCTTCGTACCTCCGGATGAGAACGACCTGGTCAAGCGGATCATCGCCGTCGGCGGTCAGACGGTGGAGTGCCGCGCCGACACCGGGCTGACGGTGGACGGCAAGAAACTTGATGAGCCGTATCTGGATCCCGCCACGATGATGGCCGATCCGGTGGTCTACCCGTGCCTGGGCAACGAGTTCGGTCCGGTGAAGGTCCCCGAGGGCAGGCTGTGGATGATGGGCGACAACCGCACCCATTCAGCCGATTCCCGGGCGCATTGCACCAGCAGCCCCGCCGAGGCGCAGAAGGGCATTCTGTGCACCGGCGATCCCTTCACCGGCACGGTGCCGGTCGATAATGTGATCGGCAAGGCGCGGTTCATCGCCTGGCCGCCCTCGCGTTGGGGTGGTGTGTCCTCGTTCGACCCGCAGCAGGGCTGAGATGCGCGCCGATAGGACCTGGCCGCCACGCACTGTCATCCGGCGTTCCTCAGGGCTGCGGACCCTTGAGTCCGCGCTGTACCGCAGCGGTCTGGGCCCGGTCGCGGGCGTCGACGAGGTGGGCCGAGGTGCCTGTGCGGGTCCGCTGGTCGTGGCCGCCTGTGTGCTGGGGCCGAACCGTTTCGAGAGCCTGGCCGCACTCGACGACTCCAAGAAACTCACCGAAAAGGCCCGCGAGGAGATCTTCCCGCTCATCCGGCGCTACGCGCTGGCTTACCACGTGGTGTTCATCCCGGCCGCGGAAGTTGACCGGCGCGGTGTTCACGCGGCCAACATCGAGGGAATGCGGCGGGCGGTCGCGGGGCTTTCGAAGCGACCCGGATACGTGCTCTCCGACGGTTTCCGGGTGCCCGGGCTGCCGATGCCGTCGCTGCCGGTGGTGGGCGGCGACGCGGCGGCGGCGTGCATCGCCGCGGCCAGTGTGCTCGCCAAGGTCAGCCGCGACCGGCTGATGGTAGCCATGGACGACGACCATCCCGGATACGGTTTTGCCGAGCACAAGGGGTACAGCACCCCAGCGCACGGTGCGGCGCTGGCCGAACTCGGTCCGTGCGCCGAGCACCGGCAGTCGTTCATCAACGTCCGACGGATGTCGCGGGCCGGCCTCGGTGAGTCCGCCGGCGAATTCGCCGCGGCAGCCCGCGACGGCCAGGGGTGAGACAAGATGGAACCGACAATCGACGACAAGGACCACTGAGCCGATGAGTGCCGAGGATCTCGAGAAGTACGAAACCGAGATGGAACTCTCGCTGTACCGCGAATACAAGGACATCGTGGGGCAGTTCAGCTACGTCGTGGAGACCGAGCGCCGCTTCTACCTGGCCAACAGCGTCGAACTGGTGCCACGCAACACCGACGGCGAGGTCTACTTCGAATTGCGACTGGCCGACGCCTGGGTATGGGACATGTACCGCCCTGCACGGTTCGTCAAGCAAGTCCGGGTGATCACCTTCAAGGACGTCAACATCGAAGAGGTGGAGAAGCCCGAACTGCGCCTACCGGAGTGAGCGCGGCACCAGCGGGCTGTGCACCGATGAGCGACTGGGGATAACCCCGGTCCGCCGACGGCTGGCGCGTCGGTTTCCGTCGCCGTCCTCCTCCACGCTGGCGGTCATGACGGATTTTCCTTCGGGTACGTACCCGGAACCCTCCGCGGCGGGCGGTGCGGCGTTGAGCCGCAATGAACTCGGCGGACTGGGAGAGCGGCTTGCCGTCGCGCACCTTGCGGGTCTCGGGCTGCATATCCTCCAGCGCAACTGGCGCTGC
>JAGQTO010000287.1 GCA_020439025.1 Mycobacterium sp.
GCGGCGAAAATGTCACCGGGCGCGGCGTCCTGGGCCCGCAGCGTGACGCCGCTGACGCCGACCGCGGGGGCTGGGGTGCCGTCGACGGTGACCGCGTGCACCCGCGCGGCCAGGACCGGCAGGGCCATCCGCGGGGTGCTGCGGGGACGCAGCGCACTGGTCACGCCGGTCACCTCCTCCAACGCCGTCGGCAGTAGCAGGCCGCGCCGTCCGCCGCCGGCTAGTCACCCTACCCAGGCGTTCGTGTCTCAGGTCGCCTGCAGCGTCAGCGGCGGACCCGGATCGGGTGAGAGCGGCACGTTCTCCCGCTGCATCAGCCAGGCGGCGATGTTGTGGAACAACGGCGCCGCGGAGTGTCCGGGCGAGCCGTCGGCGTTGCGCACCGGGGCGTTCATCATGATCCCGATCACGTAGCGCGGATCGTCGACCGGAGCCATCCCGGCGAAGGTGATCCAGTAGACGTCGTCGTAGTAGCAGCCGCAGGCCGGGTTGATCTGCTGGGCGGTACCGGTCTTTCCGGCCACCTGGTAGCCCTCGACCGCCGCGGCCGGGCCGGTGCCCTGCTGCGCGCCCATCGGGTCGCGCTGCACCACCGCGCGCAGCATGTTGCGCACCGTGCGAGCGGTCTCCGGGGACACCACCGGGATACCGGCCGGTCGCTGCTCCTCGGTTCGGGTGCCGTCCGGGGCGATGGTGGCCTTGAGGATCCGCGGCGGGATCCGCACGCCGTCATTGGCGATCGCCTGGTACATCCCCGTCATCTGCAGCAGGGTCATCGAAAGGCCCTGCCCGATAGGCAGATTGGAGAAGCTGCTGCCCGACCACTGGTCAATGGGCGGAACGATGCCCGCGCTCTCCCCCGGCAAACCGACGTTGGTGCGCTGGCCGAGACCGAACTTCTCCAGCAACTCGTAGAAGCGCTCCGGACCGGCTCGCTGGATGAGCATCAGGGTCCCGACGTTGGAGGACTTCCCGAAAACCCCGGTGGTCGTGTAGGGCATGACGCCGTGCCCCCAGGCGTCGCGAACGTTGACCCCGCCCATGTTGATCGACCCGGGAACCGATAGCACCTCGTCGGGGTTGGACAGGCCGTCCTCGATGACCGCCGCCGCGGTGACGATCTTGTTCACCGATCCCGGCTCGAACGGCGAGGTCACCGGGAGATTGCCGATCTGGCGGTCACCCTGGCGGCCGATGTCCTGACTGGGGTCGAAGGTGTTGTCGTTGGACATCGCCAGCACTTCGCCGGTCTTGGCGTCGAGCACGACCGCCGAAACGTCATGCGCACCAGAGAGGTCCTTGGCGAGTTGAACCTGCTGCTGGACGTAGAACTGAATGTCGTCGTCGAGCGTCAACTGGACCGTCGATCCGTTGACCGCACGGTGGCGGTTGCGATAGCTCCCGGGAATGACCACGCCGTCGGAGCCGCGGTCATAGGTGATCGAACCGTCGACGCCGGCCAGAACGGCGTCCATGGAGTCCTCCAGACCCAGCAGTCCGTGCCCGTCCCAGTCGATCCCGCCGACGATATTGGCGGCTAGCGATCCGCCGGGGTACTGCCGCAGATCCTGACGCTCGGCGCCCACCTCGGGAAACTTCTTGGTGATCGCGTCGGCGATGCCCGGGTCGACCGCACGCGCCAGGTAGACGAACGTCTCGTTGCTTTTGAGTTTCTTCAGCACGGTTGCGTAGTCCGGCTTGTTGTTAAGCTTGCCCGCCACGTCCTTGGCGATCTCGGCCAGGCGTTGGTCCGGATCGGGGGCACTCGGCGACTTCTGCCGGGCCTCGGCAAGTTGCTTGCGAATCTTGGTGGGCTGGAAGGTCAGTGCCCGGGCCTCGGTGGTGAAGGCGAGCTTGTCGAAGTTGCGGTCGACGATGGCGCCGCGGACCGCCTGGTCGACGTCGGTCACCTTCAACTGGCCGGCCGCCTCGGCCCGCAGGCCGGCGGCACGGGGCACTTGGAGGTTGAACAGCTGCGCCGCGGCGACGAGGAGCGCGAGCAGGATCACCACATTGCCCACCCGGTAGCGGTAGGCGAACGACGAGCTAGCCGAGCCGGTCTCGGTGGCCGCCCTGGTCCGGCGGGCGGTGGCCACTCTGCCCCCGCCCGGATTCACCGGCGCGGGGGCGGCCGCCAGAGCTCGCCGCTGCCGAGCGGCCGCGGGGCGGGAACCCGGTTTGTTGCGGCTCAATGGGCCACTCCCACGGGAGCGACCCCAGCAACAACATCAGTCACAGGAGGCACATCAGTCACTGTAGGGACCGGAACCGCCGGTACCGCGGCAGGCGGGACCGCCAGCGTGTCGCCCTGGGCCGGGGTAGCCGGGCCGGGCAGGGGCGCCGGGCCGGGCAGTGCTGAGCCAGTGCCCGCGTGCGGGTTGGCGCCGGCGGGCGACGGCAGGAGGGCGGGGGTGGCCCCTGCGACAACCCCCGGATTCCCCGGTATCACGGCGGGAGTACCGGGCACGGCGACCAGCGGTGCGCCGGGCACGGCGGCGCCAGGCAACGCGGCACCGGGAGCGGTGGGCACTGCGGCGCCAGGCAACGCGGCACCGGGCAACGCGGCACCGGGCAACGCGGCACCGGGCACAGCGGCACCCGGCAACACGGCACCGGGCAACGCGGGGGGCAGCCGGACCGGCACCTCGACGGCAGCGCCGGGCTTCGGCGCCGGACCCGCAGGCTTGGCTGCGGCGGGCAATTCATCGGGCAGTTTGGTGTTCAACGGCGGAGGCGGCGCACCCTCGGCCGGCTTGGGCTGGCCGACGACGACCCAGTTGCCGGCCGGATCCTGCACCAGATGAGCGGTGTCCTTCGACGGGATCATGCCCAGGTCGCGGGCCGCGTCGGCGAGCGCAGGTGCGGACTGGGCCTCGAGCACGTCGCGTTCGAGTGCCTCTTTCTGCTGATTCAGCGCCTCGTTTAGCTCACGGGCGTTGCCGAGTTGATAGGAGCGCTGCGCCGCGTCGGTGGACAGCCACAACGTGATCGCCAGGCCGACGGCAAGTGCTCCGATGACCAGCACCACGAACGGGATCCTGGCCAGCAAGACCTGGGGGCGCAGGTCCAGCTTCTCCAGCCGGGCCGCCAACCGCTCACGAAGTGGCGGCCGGATTACTTTTGGCGCCTTGGCCTTACGCGCCTTGGCGCGCGCCTTGGCCTGGCTGGTGGTCTTGGGCCTTGCCGGGCGGTCGACGGGCCTCGGGGCCGGCGCGGTCTGCGGGCGCTGCCGCGGCGCGCGCGGTTCCTGCGGCGGGCGGGTTCGGGCGCCGGCACGCGGTCGGGCTTCCCGCGGCGGAGCCTCCCCGGTGCGCCGTTTGCGTACGCCGCCCTCACTGCCGCGCCGCCGCGGGGGCGACGGTTCGCCCTTCACCGCGCCGGCGTTGGTACCGCCCGAGTCCCTGCGACCGGCTGGCTTGCGCCCGACCTTCATCAGATGTCCTCTCCGTGCAGACGTTCGACGGCACGCAGACGCACCGGGGCGCTGCGCGGGTTGCGCTCGATCTCCGCGGGGTTGGCACGCTCGGCTCCGCGGGTCAGCGCGACGAACTCCGGGCCGTGGCCGGGCAGCTCCATCGGCAGGCCCTCCGGGGTGCGCGACACCGTCGCCGCGGCGAAGGCCGTCTTGACGATCCGGTCCTCCAGCGATTGGTAGGCCATCACGGCGATCCGCCCGCCGGGGCGCACGGCGGCCAAAGCCGCGGGCAGTGCCGCGGTCAAGGACTCAAGTTCGGCGTTGACCGCTATCCGCAGGGCCTGGAACGTGCGCTTGGCGGGATGCCCGCCGGTGCGGCGGGCCGGTGCGGGGATCGCGGCGTAAAGGGTCTCGACGAGTTCTCCAGTGCGGCTGTAGGGCTTGACGGATCGCCGCTCGACGATGAAGCCCGCGATCCGGGAGGCGAATTTCTCCTCGCCGAAGCGGCGCAGCACCTCGGTAAGCCGGGCCCGGTCATAGGAGTTGAGAATCTCGGCGGCGGTCAACTCGGCCTGGGGGTCCATCCGCATGTCCAGTGGGGCGTCGTGGGCGTAGGAGAAACCCCGCTCCGGGCGATCCAGTTGCATCGAGGAGACGCCGAGGTCGAATAAGACTCCATCCACCGAGCCCGTCGCGGGCAGTCCGCACTCGCCCTGCGCGTCGGCGATCCCGTCATAGCGGGTGCGGACGAAATCGACTCGGTCACCGAAGCGGGCCAGCCGACTCGCCGCGATCGCGAGTGCGTCGGGATCGCGGTCGAGGCCGATCAACCGCAGCCCGGAGAACCTCTCCAGGAACCGTTCGGCATGTCCCCCCGCCCCCAGCGTGGCATCGACGAGGATCGCGCCGGATCCGTCTTCAGCGGTGCGGGTAAGGGCGGGGGCGAGAAGTTCCACGCAGCGATCAAGCAGGACCGGTACGTGCCCGTGGCTCGCAGAACCTCCTGCGGACTCGGTTCCGGACTCGGCCACCGGGCAACCTCCGGTTCGGTGGGGGCCGACCCCTGCATCGAGGTCCCTGTCCGTCGCGAACCTGGCGTCGGGGAAGTACGTCAGGGTCGGTTCGGGCAGAGGCCACGATGCACGGGCCCGCCGCCGCGGTCTCGCCGCGAGCTCAGATGATGGCGCTGAGGGCGTCATCGCTGGCCGCGGAGAAGTTCTCTTCGTGGGTCTGCTGATAGTCCTGCCATGCGTTCGCGTCCCAGATCTCCAGGAAGTCGACCGCACCGATCACCACGCACTCCTTGCTGAGATTTGCATAGCGGCGGTGGTCGGCCGACAAAGTGATGCGGCCCTGGGAATCCGGATGCTGTTCGTCGGTGCCCGCGGCCAAGTTGCGCAGGAAAGCCCGAGCTTCCGGATTGCTGCGCGAGGTCGCCGCGGCGCGACGCGCCAGCTGCTCGAACTGCGCTCGCGGATACACCGCCAAGCTGTGGTCCTGACTCTTGGTGACCATCAGCCCTCCC
>JAGQTO010000288.1 GCA_020439025.1 Mycobacterium sp.
CGGACACACCGCAGCCGGCGACGACAATGACGCCGTCACCGGCGCCGTCGTCGCCTTCGTGACACGCTGAACACATATTCCGGCGTAATCGACTGCGCAAGTAAACGTTTCGCCATCAACGCCGGGGACCTCCGAGACGGCCGGTACGCTACCGCCAAAACGGCCGCAGCGCCGACAGTCCGCCAAGGAGGCACTCCCCGATGGGCCAGCCCAGCGTCGCCGAATACACCCTGAGCCGCATCGCCGCCTTGGGCATCGATCGGGCGTTCGGAGTTCCCGGGGACTACGCGTTCCCGATCGACAACGCGGTCGAAGTGGTGCCGGGACTGGAATGGGTCGGCTGTGCCAACGAACTCAACGCCGCCTATGCCGCCGACGGTTACGCCCGGATCCGCGGAGCCGCACTGCTGTCGACCACCTACGGGGTAGGCGAGCTGTCCGCCCTGAACGGGGTGATGGGCAGCAAGGCGCATCGACTGCCGGTGTTCCACCTGGTCGGGATGCCCAGCGAACGGATCCAGCGGCTACGACTGATCACCCACCACAATCTGGGCGATACCCGCTACGACCGCTTCCACCCGATCTCGGCGACGGCATGCTGTGTTTGGGCGGAACTGACCCCGGACAACTGCATCGAGGAACTTGAGAGGGTGATCCGGGAGGCGCTACGCCAGTCGATGCCGGCCTACATCGTCATCTCCCAGGCCCACGGGGTGATGCCGGTGATCGGCACCCCGGTGCAGGGCATCCCGCTGGCAGGGCTGAAACGCCAGCGCAGCGACGCGGCCGAACTCGAGGCGGCAGTCGCCACCATCCTCGCCAAGCTCGGCGCCGCGGAACGCCCGGCGGCCTTGGTGACGGCTCTGACCGCCCGGTACGGCGTGTCCGGCAAGGCCGCCGAACTCGTCAGCCGGGCGAACCTGCCGACCGCCCAGACCCCGTACGACAAGGGCGTTCTCGACGAGTCCATGCCGCAGTACCTGGGCCTGTACTCGGCGGCGGCCTCCCAGCCGCCCTCGGTTCGCGAGGCGATCGAGCAGGCCGACGTGATCCTCGACATCGGTGGCGTGCTGCTGACTGAGCTGAACACCGGATTCTGGGGTTCGGCGCTGGACACCGGACGCGCTGTCTGTATCCACGAGACCTGGGTGCGCAGCGGTGAGAAAGTGTTCCTCAACGTCGCCATCGAGGACGTGCTCGACGCCCTCATCGCCGCGGTCGCGCCCCGCACGGCAGCCGTCGAGCGGGACGACCCGGGTCTGCTGGAGCTGACCGGATCCGGTGATGATCCGACCTCGTCGGTCAACTTCTACCCGCGGCTGCAGCGCAGACTCAAGGCCGGCGACACCCTGGTGATCGAGACCGGAACCTGCATGTTCCACCTCAACGGCATGCGCCTGCCGGCCGGGGTCCACGCCGAGGGTCAGGGACTGTGGGGCTCGATCGGCTGGGGCACCCCGGCCGCACTCGGTGTCGCGATGGCCAAAACCCAAGGGAGAACCTGGCTGGTCACCGGCGACGGCTCGCACC
>JAGQTO010000041.1:0-25538 GCA_020439025.1 Mycobacterium sp.
CTCGCCGGCGAGGACTCCCTCGATCACCTGGCGGGCCAGCTTGTTGGACAGCTTGCCGGCGTCCACCAGCGCGATGACCTCGGCCACCTGTCCGGGGGTGATCGCCAGCGCGTCGAGATCGACACCGCTTTCGTTGGCCTTCTGCACCAGGAAGTTGCCCCACCAGGCACGGGCGGCCTCGCTGGGGGCGCCGTGGGCGATCGTGGCCGACACCAACTCCACCGCACCTGCGTTGACCAGGTCCCGCATCACCTCGTCGGATACTCCCCACTCCTGCTGGACCCGCTTGCGAGCCAGCCAGGGCAGCTCGGGGATGGTGGCGCGCAGCCGTTCGACGAGCTCGGGCTCCGGCGCGACCGGCTCGAGGTCCGGCTCCGGGAAGTAGCGGTAGTCCTCGGCGGTCTCCTTGTCGCGGCCCGGCGAGGTATGGCCGTCCTCGTGGAAGTGCCGGGTCTCCTGGTGGACCGTGCCACCGGAGTCCAGCACCGCGGCCTGCCGGCGCATCTCGTAGCGCACCGCGACCTCGACGCTCTTGAGCGAGTTGACGTTCTTGGTCTCGGTGCGGGTGCCGAACTCGGCCCGGCCGATCGGCCGCAGCGAGACGTTGGCGTCGCAACGCAGCGAACCCTGGTCCATCCTGACGTCGGACACCCCGAGTCCGCGCAGCAGATCCCGCAGCGCGGTGACGTAGGCGCGGGCCACCTGCGGCGCTCGGTCCCCGGCCCCCTCGATCGGTTTGGTGACGATCTCGATGAGCGGCACCCCGGCCCGGTTGAAGTCCAGCAGCGAGGTGGTGGCGCCGTGGATGCGGCCGGTCTCACTGCCGATGTGGGTCAGTTTGCCGGTGTCCTCCTCCATGTGCGCGCGCTCGATGCCGATCGGGAAGGTGGTGCCGTCCTCGAGGGGGACGTCGAGGTGGCCGTTGACCGCGATGGGTTCGTCGTACTGGGAGATCTGGTAGTTCTTCGGCATATCCGGGTAGAAGTAGTTCTTCCGGGCGAACCGGCACCAGGGCACGATCTCGCAGCCCAGTGCCAGGCCGATGCGGATGGCCGACTCGACGGCGGCCTCGTTGAGCGTGGGCAGCGCGCCGGGCATTCCCAGGCACACCGGGCAGACCTGGGTGTTGGGTTCGGCGCCGAAGGTGGTGGCGCAGGAGCAGAACATCTTGGTCGCCGTCGACAACTCGACGTGCACTTCCAGGCCCATCACCGGGTCGAAGCGGGCCACGACGTCGTCGTAGTCCATCAGGTCGGCGGTCGCAGTGCTCATGGGTGGCGAGTCTAGTGCGAGGCATTTCCGCGCCCCCGCACCGGCGAGCAGACACAAACTCGTACGCTCAGGCGACGAATCGTGCGAGTTTGTGTCCGCTCGCCGTCAGGCGGCGCTAGACCCGGCCGGCGACGAACGCGGCGGCGTCGGTGACGTAGGGCGGGAATTCGTAGCCGTTGTGGGCGGAACGATCCCGTCCGCCGGGGAAACAGATCGGGTCGCCCTGGCTGCACAGGTCGACGGCCTGGCCGGCGAACAGCCCGTTCGTTGATAGCGGGGTGCCGAACCGGGCCGCAGGGTTGCCGAACACCGCCACCGCGGCGATCTGGTCGGCCGCCTCCGGCGGCAGCGGCGGGGCCGACCCGAGGTTGCCGACCAATGTGCCCAGTGGGGCCACCCCGGCCAGCATCGACATCACCGCAGCCCCCTGGGAGAAGCCGCCGAGCACGAACCGGGTAGCCGGGCAGGTCACGGCCGCGGTCGCCAGGTGAACCTCGGTATCGGTGGCACCCGCGGCGGTGGTGAGAAAGTTGACGCTGGCGGGTAGTTAACGCCGTATACGGCCAGGCTGCGCCCACCCAGCATGGGTGCCAGAGTGTCGGCCAGGGCTTGGCCGACTCGGCCCGGCCCCGGCGGTTCGCCGGTACCGCGGGCGAAAACCAACTCCACGTTAGGGCAGGCGTCAGCGGCCCCGGCCATAGGCCCACCGGCCACCGCGTATCCCAGCGACGCGATGGTCAGCACCACCGCCATGGCTTTTCTCACGACGCCCAGCCTAACCAGCCGCGAGCAGACGCCAAATCGCATCGAACAGGCCCGGATCGTGCGAGTTTGCGTCTCCTCGCGACACTCAGCCGAAGAAGGCCGCCGCGTCGTCGTAGCGGCTCTGCGGCACCAGCTTGAGCTGACGCACCGCGTCGGCCAGCGGAACCCGGCCGATGTGCTCCCCACGCAGCGACACCATCATCCCGTACTCGCCGGCGTGCGCGGCGTCGGCGGCGTTGACCCCGAAGCGGGTAGCCAGCACCCGGTCATAGGCGGTGGGTTTGCCGCCGCGCTGGATGTGCCCGAGGACGGTGACCCGGACCTCCTTGCGGATCCGCTTCTCCACCTCGTGCCCCAACTGCTGGGCGACGCCGGTGAACCGCTCGTGGCCGAACTCGTCCACCCCGCCGTGGCGCAGTTCCATCGAGCCCTCGGCGGGCTTGGCCCCTTCGGCCACCACGCAGATGAAGTGCGAGGCGCCGCGCTGGAAGCGCTGTTTGACCAGCCGGCAGACCTCCTCGACGTCGTAGGGCTGCTCGGGGATCAGCGTCATATGCGCACCGGAGGCCAGCCCGGCGTTGAGCGCGATCCATCCGGCATGGCGGCCCATCACCTCGACGAGCATCACCCGCTGATGGGATTCGGCGGTGCTGTGCAACCGGTCGATGGCCTCGGTGGCGATCATCAGCGCGGTGTCGTGGCCGAAGGTGACGTCGGTGCAATCGATGTCGTTGTCGATCGTCTTGGGCACCCCGACCACGGGAACGCCCTCCTCGGTCAGCCAGTGCGCGGCGGTCAGCGTGCCCTCGCCGCCGATCGGGATCAGCACGTCGATCCCGTTGTCCTCCAGGGTCTGCTTGATGTCGTCGATGCCGGCCCGCAGCTTCTCGGGATTGGTCCGGGCGGTGCCCAGCATGGTGCCGCCCTTGGCCAGCAACCGGTCGTTGCGGTCGTCGTTGACGAGTTGGATGCGGCGGTTCTCCAGAAGTCCGCGCCAGCCGTCCTGAAATCCCACGACCGAGGATCCGTAGCGGGTGTCGCAGGTCCGCACGACGGCGCGGATGACGGCATTGAGGCCGGGGCAGTCGCCGCCGCCGGTGAGGACTCCGATGCGCATGGTCCTATCTAACCGTCTCCGCCCGCGCTGCGGGGTGGTTAGAGCGGCACCCGGTGGTCAGAGCGCGGTGGGCAGCGCACCGCGTGCCGCCTCGTAGGCCGCCCCCACCCGATAGAGGCGGTCGTCGGCCATCGCCGGGGCCATGATCTGTAGGCCGACCGGCAGCCCGTCGTCAGCGGAGAGCCCCGAGGGCACCGACATCCCGCAATGCCCGGCCAGGTTCAGCGGCAGCGTGCACAGGTCGAAGAGGTACATCGCCAGCGGGTCGTCGACCTTCTCACCGAGACGGAAGGCGGTGGTCGGTGTGGCCGGGGAGACCAGCACGTCCACCTCGGCGTAGGCGGCGTCGAGGTCGCGGGCGATCAGGGTCCGGACCTTCTGCGCCTGGTTGTAGTAGGCGTCGTAGTAGCCGGCTGAGAGCGCGTAGGTGCCGATCATGATGCGCCGTTTGACCTCTGGGCCGAAGCCGGCCTCCCGGGTCAACGCCATCACCTCCTCGGCGCTGTGGCTGCCGTCGTCGCCCACCCGTAGCCCGTAGCGCATGGCGTCAAACCGAGCCAGGTTGCTGGAGACCTCCGAGGGCAGGATCAGGTAATAGGCCGACAGCGAGTGATCCAGGTTCGGGCAGTCCACTTCGCTGATCTCGGCGCCGAGCGCGGCCAGCTGCTCGACGGCGGCGTTGAACGACGCGAGCACGCCGGGTTGGTAGCCCTCGCCGCTGCGCAGCTGCTTGACCACACCGACCCGTACGCCGCGCAGATCACCGTCGGCACCGGCCGCCGCCGCGCCCGCCACGTCGGGGATCGGGATGTCCAGCGAGGTGGCGTCATGGGGGTCGTGGCCGGCGATCACCGCGTGCAGCAGCGCGGTGTCGGCCACCGTGCGCGCGCACGGACCACCTTGATCCAGCGAGGAGGCGCAGGCCACCAGGCCGTACCGCGACACCGTTCCGTAGGTGGGTTTGACGCCGACGGTCGCGGTCAGTGCGGCTGGCTGGCGGATCGAACCCCCGGTGTCCGAACCGATGGCCAGCGGGGCCTGAAACGCGGCCAGCGCGGCCGCGCTGCCACCCCCCGACCCGCCGGGCACCCGCTCGACATCCCATGGGTTGCGGGTCGGGCCGTAGGCCGAGTTCTCCGTCGACGAGCCCATCGCGAACTCATCCATGTTCGTCTTGCCGAGGATGGGGATACCGGCAGCGCGGATCCGCGCGGTCACCGTGGCGTCGTACGGCGAGGTCCAGCCCTGCAGAATCTTCGACCCGCAGGTGGTCGGCATGTCGGTGGTGGTGAAGACGTCCTTGAGGGCCAGCGGCACGCCCGCCAGCGGGGAGGGCAGATCGTCGCCGGCGGCTACCGCAGCGTCCACCGCGGCGGCCGCGGCCAGCGCCGCATCAGCGGCGACGTGCAGAAAGGCGTGGTAACGATCGTCGGTCGCGGCGATCTGGTCCAGGCAGGCCTGGGTCACCTCGACCGAGGAGACCTCGGCGGCGGCGATCTTGCGGCCGAGGGTCGCCGCGTCGAGACGGATCACTTCGTTCGCCGCAGTCGTCACTGCTCCTCCCCCAGGATCTGCGGGACCGCGAAGCGGCCCTCGTCCGCCGACGGCGCCTCGGCCAGCGCCTGTTGCTGGGTGAGGCCGGGCTGCACGACGTCCGGACGGGTGACATTGACCCTGCTCAGATCGCCGGGCCGGTGCACGCCCGCCCCGCCGGCGAGCGGGTTGCCGGTCGGGGTGACGTCGGTGACGTCGACGGCCTGGATCTGGCTGACGTAGCCGAGAATCGCGTCGAGTTGGCCGGCGAAGCTCATCAGTTCCTGGTCGGTCAGGGCGAGGCGGGCCAGCTTGGCCAGCCGCGCCACCTCATCGCGGGAGATCGTGGACACGGGGGGTAAGCCTAGCGACGTCATCATGCTGAGCCCCGAGCCCTGTGAAACAGTGGGCCGATGCGTTCGTTTCTGCTGCGGGTTCAACTCGAGGACCGGCCGGGCAGCCTGGGCTCGCTGGCCGTGGCACTGGGCACGGTGGGAGCGGACATCCTGTCGCTGGACGTCGTCGAGCGCGGCGACGGTTACGCGGTCGACGATCTTGTGGTCGACTTACCGGCCGGGGCGATGCCGGATTCTCTGATCACCGCCGCGGAAAGCCTCAACGGCGTGCGCGTAGAGACGATCCGGCCACACACCGGCCTGCTGGAGGCCAACCGCGAACTCGAGCTCATCGACCGCGTGGCGGCCGCCGGCGCGCGGCAGGACAAACTCCAGGTTCTCGTCGACGAGGCCCCGAGGGTGCTTCGGGTCGGTTGGTGCACGGTGGTCGAGCACACCGAGGCCGGTCCGCGCCGGATCGCCGGCAGCCCCGGGGCTCCTGAAACCCAGGCCGCGGCCACCCCCTGGCTACCGATCAGCCGGGCTGCCGCACTGGATGCCTCCGAGGCCTGGGTGCCGCAGCTGTGGCGGGACATGGACACCACGCTGGCCGCCGCACCGCTGGGCGATCCGGGCACCGCGGTCGTCCTCGGCCGTCCCGGCGGTCCGCAATTCCGGCCCTCGGAGGTGGTCCGGCTGGGCTATCTGGCGGGCATCGTCGCCACCCTGGTGCGGTGAGCTGCCACCCGAGGCACACTTGCTGGCGACTCCTTTCAGATCCGCTTAAGTCCGTCTGAAAAGGACTTTGTCCTCTCGATCGGAGTTTGCTCCACAGCGCTCCTGGATGCTTTAATACTGCCCAGCGGCGTCGAGGGGTTGCCGCTGCATCTTCAGGGGGGCGGTGACCATGAATTGGAAAGTGCTGGGGGCGGTTATCTCCGCGGCGGCGATCGCGGTGGCGGCCCCGATTGCCACCGCGGGCCCCGGTGGCAATGGAAACGGCAACGGCGGTTCCAATGGCAACGGCAACTCCAGCAGCAACGCCGGCGGCAACGGAAAGTCCGACGGCAACGCGGGTTCGAACGGTAAAGCGGGCGGCAACGGCAGCTCTAATGCCGGCGGGAACGGCAACTCCAATGCGGGTGCCAAGGCCAACGGCAATGCGGGCAGCAATGCCGGGGGCGGCAACCCGCCGGGGCAGGCCATCTCAGATATCGCCTCCAACAGCGGCGGCCCGGCCGGTGTCCTGGGCGCCCAAGTGGAGATGAAGCCGAGCAACCCGGGCCTGCCCAACGCGCTGTCGAATGTGGCCGAGACGCCGACGATCACCACGTCGGTGACTCCGACCGAGACGGTCGAACCGACGGAGACCGTTGAACCGACGCAGACCGTTGAACCGACGGAGACCACCGACCCCAACGAGGCCCCGCAGACCTCGGTCACCCCGTCGGTCGAACCCGCCGCCTGACGCTCACTCCGCCTGCGGCGGTAGTTCACTCTGGGGCGGTTCCTCGGCGGTCGGCGGCCCTTCGGCGAGCAGGACCCGGAACCCGTTCTCGTCGAGCACGGGGACGCCCAACTCCATCGCCTTGTCGTACTTCGAGCCCGGCGCGTCGCCCGCGACCACGTACGACGTCTTCTTCGACACCGATCCGGCCGCCTTCCCGCCTCGGACGATGATGGCCTCCTTGGCCTGGTCGCGGGAGAAACCGCTCAGCGATCCGGTCACCACGATGGTCAGACCGGTCAACGTCGGCTCGATGCCGGTGTCGCGGTCATCGGCCATCTTCACACCGGCGGCGCGCCACTTGTCGACGATCGCGCGGTGCCAGTCCACCTCGAACCACTCGCACAATGCCGCGGCGATGGTCGGCCCGACGCCCTCGACGTCGGACAGTTCCTGTTCACTGGCCGCCATGATGGCTTCCAGGTCGCCGAAAGCCGTTGCCAGCGCCCGCGCCGCGGTGGGTCCGACGTGGCGAATGGACAGCGCCACCAGGATCCGCCACAGCGGACGGTCCTTGGCCCCCTGCAGATTGGCCAGCAACCGTTTGGCGTTAGCCGACAGGTTTCCGTCCTTGGTGCGGAAAAAATCGGCGCGAAGGAGGTCATAGGAGGTCAGCGCGAACAGATCGCCCTCGTCGGTGATGATCTTGCCCTGCAGCAGTGCGCCCGCCGCCTCGTAGCCGAGCCCCTCGATGTCCAGCGCGCCGCGGCCGGCCAGGTGGAACACCCGCTCCCGCAACTGGGCCGGGCAGGACCGGGAGTTGGGGCAGCGGATGTCGACGTCCCCCTCCTTGGCCGGCGCGAGCGGGGTTCCGCACTCCGGGCAGTGGGTGGGCATGACGAACTCGCGCTGGGTGCCGTCGCGCAGATCGACGACCGGTCCGAGTACCTCGGGGATGACGTCGCCGGCCTTGCGGATGATCACCGTGTCGCCGATCAGCACCCCCTTGCGTTTGACCTCCGAGGCGTTGTGCAGGGTGGCCAGGCTCACCGTGGATCCGGCGACCCGCACCGGATCCATGAACGCGAACGGGGTGACCCGCCCGGTCCGGCCCACGTTGACCCGGATGTCGCGCAGGACGGTCTGGGCCTCCTCCGGCGGGTACTTGTAGGCCACCGCCCAGCGCGGCGCCCGCGACGTCGCACCGAGCCGGCGCTGCTGGGCGAATTCGTCGACCTTGACGACGATCCCGTCGATCTCGTGCTCGATCTGGTGGCGGCGTTCACCCCAGTAGCCGATGCGCTCACGCACCGCGGCCAGACCCCGCACCCGGGCGGTATGCGGGGAGACCGGCAGGCCCCACTGCCGGAGGGCCAGGTAGGCGTCGTGCAGGGTGTCGGGCCGGAAACCGTCGGCGTAGCCCAGCCCGTGGCAGATCATCCGCAGCGGCCGACGCGCGGTCACCGCCGGGTTCTTCTGCCGCAGTGACCCGGCCGCACTGTTTCGGGGGTTGGCGAACGGGGCTTTGCCGTCGGCGACCAGGCTGGCGTTGAGGTTCTCGAAGTCGGCCACCATGAAGAACACCTCGCCCCGCACCTCCAGCACGGCGGGTACCGGGTAATCACTTGTGCCGGTGAGGGTTTCGGGTACGTCCCCGATGGTGCGGGCGTTGAGGGTGACGTCCTCGCCGACGCGCCCGTCGCCGCGGGTCGCGGCGCGCTCGAGGCGCCCTTCGCGATAGACCAGCGCGATGGCGACGCCATCGACCTTCAACTCACACAGGTACTCCGGGTCGGGCCCGATCTCGTTCTCGACCCGGACCGACCAGGCCTGCAGTTCCTCACTGTCGAACACGTCATCGAGGCTCAGCATCCGCTCCAGGTGTTCGGCGGAGGTGAACTCGGTGGCGAAGCCCGCCCCGCCGACCAGTTGAGTCGGTGAGTCGGGCACCCGCAGTTCCGGGTAGCGGTCCTCGAGGGCCAGCAGTTCGTTGAAGAGCTTGTCGAAGTCGGCGTCGGAGACGATCGGCGCGTCCTTGACGTAGTAGCGGAACTGGTGGTCGCGCACCTCTTCGGCAAGCTCCTGCCAGCGACGACGCACGTCGGGGGCGATCGGGTCGGCGTCCGGGTCGGCGGTGCTCACCCAGGCAGGTTATCCGTTGCGAGTGAGTGAGGAGCCACGCAGAAGGTCTCTCGGGAAACTTCTGCGTGGCTCCTCAGCGAACGGTGGGAATCAGTTGCGTCCCGGCAGCTTCATCACGGCCTGGACCATCGGCAGCAGCGACTTCTGCCAGAGCGTCGGCGAGACGCCGAACGGCGGGTCGAGGTTGAGCACCCGCGCGGTGGCGATGGTCTGCGCCTCGGTGTACTTGAGCAGGCCCTCGGGGCCGTGCCGGCGGCCCACCCCGGACAGCCCCATGCCGCCCATCGGCGCGCTGAGGCTGCCCCAGGCGAACGCATAGCCTTCGTTGACGTTGACGGTGCCGGACCGCAACCGCGCGGCGATCTGCTCGCCCTCGGCGGTCGAAGCCGCCCAGACGCTGGCGTTGAGCCCGTATTCGGTGTCGTTGGCCCGCTCGACGGCCTCCTCGACGCCGCTGACCGGATAGATCGAGACGACCGGACCGAAGGTCTCGTCGGCGAAGCACTCCATATCGGGGGTCACGCCGCTGAGCACCGTGGGCTCGTAGAACAGCGGGCCGATGTCGGGGCGCGCCTTGCCCCCGGCGATCACCTTGGCGCCCTTGGATTTTGCGTCCTCGACATGGTCGGAGGTGTTCTTGAGCTGTCCCTCCGAGATCAGGCTGCCCATATCGGCGGAGAAGTCATAGGAGGTGCCGAGCTTCATCTTGCGCACCGCATCGGCGAACTTGCGGGTGAATTCGTCGGCGATGGACTTCTCGACGTAAATCCGCTCGATCGAGATGCACAGCTGGCCGGCGTTGGAGAAGCACGCGCGAGTGGCGGCTTTCGCCACCTTGTCGAGGTCGGCGCCGCGGGTCACGATCATGGCGTTCTTGCCACCGAGTTCGGCGGAGAAACCGATCAGCCGGCGCCCGCATTGTTCGGCCAGCTCGCGCCCCGTGGCCGTGGAGCCGGTGAACATCAGGTAGTCGCAGTTCTGCAGGATCGTGGTCCCGACGACCGACCCGGGACCGGGCACGATGGCGTACAGATCCCGCGGCAGACCGGCCTGGTAGAGCAGTTCGGCGCAGGCCAGCGCGCAGTAGGGGGTCTGGCTGTCCGGCTTGAGCACCACGGCGTTGCCCGCGATCAGGGCAGGCACGGAGTCCGATGCGGTAAGGGTCATCGGGTAGTTCCACGGCGAGATGACCCCGACAACACCCTTGGGCTGGTGGCCGACGGTGGTCTTGCCGATGCCGGGCAGCAGCGCCTGCACCGTGTGCGGCTTGAGCAGATCGGCCGACACCCGCGCGTAGTAGTTCGCGTTGGCGATCAGGTCGATCATCTCCTCCTGGGCGGCCCAGCGCGCCTTACCGGCCTCGGCCTGCAGCAGGTCCATCAGGAAATCGCTGTTCTTGATCACCAGATCGCGGTACCGCTCGACGATCTTGAGCCGTTCGGCGACCGGCCGATGGGCCCACTCGACCTGGGCGAGGCGTGCCCTGGCTATGGCGGCCTCCACGTCGACGGCGGTGCCGACCGGGATTGTCGCCAGCGGCTTGCCGGTGAACACCTCCTCCACCGTGCGGGACGGCCGCGCGGCGGGATCGTCGATCGCCGCCAGGGAACGCAGACGGTCAAAGACGTCGGCAGACGGAGCGGGCATGTCGCCACCTCTCAAGTGCTCGATGGGATTCTCGACGGGGTTGTCGTGCTGCCAGCCTATCGACCGCCGGGGCCGGAGTCAGACCCCTTCGGGACTGTCGGCGATCACGGTGGCCACCCGCTGGGTCAAACCGGTCACGGCCCGGGCCCATGACTCGTCCGCACCGGCCAGCCCGCAGGCCGGGCTGATACCGATCCGCTGCGGCAGTTCGGCCCGCGGCAGGCCGAGACGGTCGGTGACGGCGACCGTCGCCGCGGCCAGTTCCTCGACGCCGGGCCGGCGCTCGCCGGAGACGGCACTGACGATCCCCAACACCACGGCGCGACCGGAGTCGACGAACTCGCCCAGACCGTCGAGCCCGGCGGTCCCGAGCGCCCGCGCGTCCAGCGAGACAGCACTGATCGCGCTGCGCTGCAGCACATTCCACGGCGGGTCCCCCGCACAGCAGTGCACCAGCACCTCGCCTCCGACCCCACCGGCACACTCATCCAGCAGTTGAATGGCCAGGGCCTCATCGACCCGGTGCACCGGGGTCAGGGCCGTCACCCCGGCCAGCCGGCCGCCGAGGGCCGCAGGAAGCAGGGGCTCGTCGAACTGCACCGCGACCGGAGCCGAAAGCCGGCGGGAAACCTGGGCGCGGTGGATCGAAACGCCCTCGGCCAGCGATGCCGTGAGGTCGCGCACCGCGCCGGGATCGGTGATCGCCCGATGGCCGTTGCTCAGCTCCAGCTGCGCCGCCAGCGTCACCGGCCCGGGCGCCTGGACCTTGACGGTGCGACCGGGCCGCGGACCACCGGCCTTCTCCCAGGCCTCCTCGAGGGCGTCGAGGTCCTCCGCGAGCAGGCTGGCCGCCCGGCGGGCGACCGCGCCCGGTCGGGCCGCGATCCGGTATCCGCGGACCACGGTGTCGACGGCGATGTCGACCAGCAGCGCCCCGGCGCGTCCGATCATGTCGGCACCGACCCCGCGGGCCGGGAGTTCGGCCAGGTACGGCAACCGATGCAACTCCCCGACGATGACCTCGGCGGCGCGGCGAGAGCTGGTGCCCGGCCAGGAGCCGACGCCGGTCGCCGTGGCGAAGACGCTCACCCGGCGGCCAGGGTGGCGCTGGCCACAACCTCGTCACCGGCCGGGTCCGGACGGTAGAGGACCACCGTCTGGCCCGGCGCCACCCCGCGCAACGGCTTGCGCAACCTCACCCGCAGCACGCCGCCGGCCAACTCGGCGACGGCCGGGACCGCACCACCGTGGGCGCGGACCTGAACCTCGCACTCGATCGGTCCCGCGGGCGCCTCACCGGCAGTGAACACCGGCCGCTGCCCGATCAGCGCCCATACGTCGAGGTCGGAGGCGCCGCCGACCCGCACCGTGCCGGACCCGGCGTCGATACCGGTGACGTAGCGCGGCCGCCCGTCCGGACCGGGACCGGGGATCCCCAGGCCCTTGCGCTGCCCGATGGTGAAGCCGTGCACTCCGTCGTGACGGGCCAGAACCGCGCCGTCGGCGTCGACGACGGCCCCTGGCCGCACCCCGATCCGCGCCCCCAGGAAGGCGCGGGTGTCGCCGGACGGGATGAAGCAGATGTCGTGGCTGTCCGGCTTGTCGGCCACTGCCAGCCCGAGTCGGGCGGCCTCCTCGCGGATCGCCGACTTCGGGGTGTCCCCGACCGGGAACATCGCGCGGCGCAACTGCTCGGCGGTCAGCACGCCGAGCACGTAGGACTGGTCCTTGTCGCCATCCACCGCCCGGCGCAGCCGCCCACCGGACAGCCGGGCGTAGTGGCCGGTGGCCACCGCATCGAAACCCAGGGCCACCGCGCGGGCGGCCAGTGCGGAGAACTTGATCCGTTCGTTGCAGCGCACGCACGGGTTCGGGGTCTCCCCGCGGGCGTACGAGTCGACGAAATCGTCGATCACGTCCTCTTTGAACCGGTCGGCGAAATCCCAGACGTAGAAGGGGATTCCGAGGATGTCGGCGACCCGGCGGGCGTCCCCGGCATCCTCCCGCGAGCAACAGCCGCGCGAACCGGTGCGCAGGGTTCCCGGAGTCTGCGACAGCGCCAGGTGAACCCCGACGACCTCGTGGCCGTCCGCCACCATACGAGCGGCCGCGACCGAGGAGTCCACACCGCCGCTCATCGCGGCCAGGACTCTCATCGTGTCCCGGCCGCCGCGCTGGCCAGTGCTGCCTGGCGGGCCCGTTCGACCGCTGAGGGCAGCACCCGCAGGGCGGCATCGACATCGGCGGCGGTGCTGGTGTGGCCCAGCGACAGACGCAGTGACCCGCGGGCGGTACCGGGGTCGGCGCCCATGGCCAGCAGGACGTGCGAAGGCCGAGCCACCCCGGCCGTGCAGGCCGAGCCGGTGGAGCACTCGATCCCGTTGGCGTCCAGCAGCATCAGCAGCGAGTCGCCCTCGCAGCCCCGGAAGGTGAAGTGCGCGTTGCCCGGGAGCCGGCGCTCCCCCACCGCACCGTTGAGGTGGGTGTCACCGATCGAACCCAGCACGCCGTCGATGAGGCGGTCTCGCAGCACCCGAAGCGTTGCAGCCTTCTCCGATTGGGAGCCCACGGCGATATCGGCGGCCACCGCCATGGCGACCGTCCCGGCGACATCTAGGGTCCCCGACCGCACGTCGCGCTCCTGACCACCGCCGTGCAGCAGCGGGACGCAGACGGTGTCACGGCGCAGCAGCAGCGCCCCCACCCCGGTGGGTCCGCCGAACTTGTGCGCGGTCAGGCTCATCGCCGAGAGGCCGGACACCGCGAAATCAACCGGGACCTGCCCGACCGCCTGGACCGCGTCGCTGTGCATCGGGACCCCGAACTCGCTGGCCACGGCCGCCAGTTCGGCAACCGGCATGACGGTGCCCACCTCGTTGTTGGCCCACATCACCGAGACCAGCGCGACGTCGTCATGGGCGGCCAGCGCATCCCGCAGATCGCCGGGGCTCACCGATCCGTCGGCGGCACACGGCAGGAACGTCACCTCGGCGCCCTCGTGCTCGGCCAGCCAGGTGACGGCGTCGAGCACGGCGTGGTGTTCGACGGCGGTGGTGATGATCCGCCGCCGATGCGGTTCGGCGTCGCGACGGGCCCAGTAGATGCCCTTCACCGCGAGATTGTCGCTGTCGGTACCGCCGGCGGTGATGATCACCTCGGAGGGGCGGGCGCCGAGGCGGGCGGCAAGGCTCTCCCGCGCCTCCTCGAGTCGGCGGCGCGCGGCCCGGCCCGCGGCGTGCAGCGAGGAGGCGTTGCCGACCGTGGCCAGCGCAGCCGTCATCGCCTCGATGGCCGCGGGGTGCATCGGGGTGGTGGCAGCATGGTCGAGATACACCGTGCTCATGACGCAGTCGAGGATACCGGCCGGGTCAGCCGCGCTGCCCCGGCGAAGGGGCACACGATCTACGGCCCTGATTCTTTGGCCCTGACTCTTTGGCCCTGACTCGCCTATCGGGGCGGCCGGTCCGTGGGACTATTGCGACGTGTGTTTCTCGATGACAGCGGATGTGGTGGTGGGCACGGCCCTGGTGCCGGTGGCGGCGGCGTCATTGAAGCTGGTCAGGAACCGCCGCGAAGTCTTGTTCGCGGCGCTGCCGGCGTTGTTCGCGCTGCACCAGTTCATGGAGGTCGCGGTATGGGCGGGGCTGGACGGTGATGTCTCGCCCGGACTGGCCGAGTTGGCGATGCGGGCTTATCTGTTCATAGCCTGGCCGCTGTTACCCACCTATGTGCCCTTGGCGGTGATGCTGCTCGAACCACCCGAGCGGGCGCGGCCCCGGGCGGCGCCGTTCCTGGCCCTGGGCCTCGTCGTCTCGGCGTACCTGGCGTACGTGGTCCTGTTCAATCCGGTCGAGGTGATCCGCCATCCCAACGGCCTGGAATACGCGACCGTCGTCACCCATCCGATGGTGTGGGCGGTGGCATACATCGTCGCGGTGATCGGGCCGCCACTGCTGTCCGGCTACCGCTCGATCGTCGTCTTCGGGGCGCTCAACCTGGTGGGCCTGATAACGGTCGCGATCTTCTACGCCCAGGCGTTCGCGTCGCTGTGGTGCATCTTCGCCGCCGTCTCCTCGGTGCTGATCCTCATCCACATGATCCGGCGTCGGGCCACCCCGGAGGCCGATCGGCTACCCCGCAGCCCCCAGCCGGCACCGGCCTGAACCGACCCGCCGATGCACGACGCCCGGCCGGGATGACCCGGCCGGGCGTCGCAGCGGACGATCCGGAAATCAGCCCTTACGGGCCTTGACCGCCTCGGTCAGCTGTGGGGCCACGGTGAACAGGTCGCCGACGATCCCGAGGTCGGAGATCTCGAAGATCGGGGCCTCCTCGTCCTTGTTGACCGCGACGATGGTCTTGGAGGTCTGCATTCCCGCGCGGTGCTGGATGGCACCGGAAATGCCCAGCGCGACGTACAGACGCGGGGCGACCGTCTTGCCGGTCTGCCCGATCTGGAACTGACCCTCGTAGTAGCCGGAGTCCACCGCGGCGCGGGAGGCGCCCACCGCCCCGCCTATGGCGTCGGCAAGGTCCTCGACCACCTTGAAGTTCTCCGCGCTGCCCACGCCGCGGCCGCCGGCGATGACGACGGCGGCCTCGGTGAGCTCGGGACGCGCGCTCTTCTGTGCGGGCTGGCGAGCGGTGATCCGCACGGCGTTCTCCGCCGCGGCGGGCACCTCGACGTTGACCTGCTCGCCGGCACCGGCGGCCGGAACCGGCTCCACCGCGCCCGGGCGCACAGTGACGACCGGCACGTCGCCCTCGGCCTTGGCCTCAACGGTGTAGGCGCCGCCGAACACCGAGTGCACACCGATGCCGCCGGGCTTGACGTCGATGACGTCGGAGAGGATGCCCGAGCCGATCCGCGCCGCCAGCCGGCCACCGATCTCCTTGCCCTCGGCCGTTGCGGCCAGCAGCACCGCCGCCGGGGCGGCCGACTCGGACAGGTTGGCGAGCACGTCGACGTAGGGGGTGATCAGGACGCTCTCCGCTTCGGCGGACTCGGCCACGTAGATCTTGGCGGCGCCGGCCGCCTTGAGGTCCTCGACCAGCGGGGCGGCGGTGCCGGGCGCACCGATCACGACCGCCGACGGCTCGCCCAGCGCGCGAGCCGCGGTGAGAAGTTCGGCGGTGACCTTCTTCACCGCGCCTTCGGAGTGCTCGACGAGCACGAGTACTTCAGCCATGGGATTTCTCTTTTCTGGGAGTCCTGGGGGTCTTCGGGGTGCCGGAAACGGCTCTAGATGATCTTCTGCGCGACCAGGTACTCGGCGATCTTGGCTCCGCCGTCGCCTTCGTCGGTCAGCTTCTCACCGGCGGCCTTGGGCGGCTTCGGCGTCGAGGACTGCACCCGCGACACCGCATTGGCCAGACCCACCTCGTCGGCCTCGACACCGATGTCGGCCAGCGTCAGGGTGGTGACTTCCTTCTTCTTGGCGGCCATGATGCCCTTGAAAGACGGGAAGCGCGGTTCGTTGATCTTCTCGTGGACGCTGACCACCGCGGGCAGCGTGGCCTCGACGTTGAACACGCCCTCGTCAGTCTCCCGCTCGCCGCTGATCTTGGCTCCCTCGATGACGACGGTGCGCATGTGGGTCATCTGCGGCAGCCCGAGGTACTCGGCGATGATGGCCGGGATCGCGCCGCCGGTGCCGTCGCTGGCCGCGTTGCCCGTGATGACCAGTTCGGTGCCCTCGATGGTGCCCAGAGCCCGGGCCAGCGCCCAGCCGGTCTGGATCATGTCCGAGCCGTGCAGGCCCTCGTCGAGCAGATGAACGCCCTTGTCGGCGCCCATCGAGAGCGCCTTGCGGATGGCCTCACCGGCCTTCTCCGGGCCAGCGGTCAGCACCGTCACGGTGCTGTCGCCGCCCTCGCGCTCCTTGATCTGCAGCGCCTCTTCGACGGCCTTCTCGTTGATCTCGTCGAGCACCGCGTCGGAGCCCGCCCGGTCAAGAGTGAAGTCGGTGTCCGACAGCCTGCGGTCCGCGTAATCGGGAACCTGCTTGATCAGAACCACGATATTCGTCATGGCTTCTCTACGTCCTCCTGGCAGATCGCGCGACCGTCATGTGCCGCGCTATGGGGGTGACATTCGGCGATCCCACCATGTTACTAGTCAGTAACTTCTAGCGGATCGCATCATAACGATAGCTTGCCGTCGAAGGCGTTCCCGCAGGCCTGTCGCGACCGGACGGGTTCGCGATTTCCCGGCGGCGGGATAGCCTGCGTTGCGATGAACGCGCACCTGACGGACGCCGCCGACGACGGTCTGCCGCTGACCGGCGAACGCACCGTGCCCGGGTTGGCTCCGGAGAACTACTGGTTTCGCCGCCACGAGGTCGTCTACCGCTGGTGTTCGGACATGTGTGCAGGTCAGGAGGTTCTCGAGGCCGGATGCGGGGAGGGCTACGGGGCCGACCTGATCGCCTCGGTGGCCCGCCGGGTGGTGGCCGTGGACTATGACGCGGCGACCGTCGCCCATGTGCGTACCCGCTACCCCCGGGTGGAGGTGATGGCCGCCAATCTGGTGGCGGTCCCGATGCCCGACACCTCGGTCGACGTCGTGGTGAACTTCCAGGTCGTCGAGCACTTGTGGGATCAGCCACAGTTCGTGACGGAATGCTTACGGTTGCTGCGCCCGGGTGGGCTACTGCTGATGTCGACGCCGAACCGGATCACCTTCACCCCCGACAGCGACACCCCGGTCAACCCGTTCCACACCCGCGAACTCAACGCCGCCGAACTCCGCGAGCTGCTCGAGGACGGCGGTTTCCGGGTCGCGGGTCTCTACGGCGTTTTCCACGGCCCCCGGCTGACTGAAATAGACGCCCGCCACGGCGGGTCGATCATCGACGCCCAGATAGCCCGCGCGGTGACCGACGCCCCCTGGGCGGACGACCTGCTGGCCGATGTCGCCGCGGTGCGCTGCGAGGACTTCGACATCGTCGAGGACGGCGCCGGGCCCGGGCGCCGCGATATCGACGCCAGCCTGGATCTGCTGGCGATCGCGGTGCGTCCGTGACCGCCGGGGAGACGGTGCCCGGGCAGTTCAGCCTGGTGCTGCACACCCACCTACCCTGGCTGGCCCACCACGGCCGGTGGCCGGTGGGCGAGGAGTGGCTCTATCAGTCGTGGGCGGCGGCCTACCTGCCGCTGCTGCGGGTGCTGCGCAGGCTGGCCGCCGAGGACCGCCGCGGACTGATCACCTTGGGCCTGACGCCGGTGGTGATGGCGCAACTCGACGACCCGTACTGCCTCGACGGGATGCACCACTGGCTGGCCAACTGGCAGCTTCGCGCGCTGGAGGCGGCCACCGTTCACGCTCCGACCGGCGCCGCCGCGGGAACCGCCAGCACACCCGAAGCGTTGCGGCGCTTCGGCGTTCGCGAGTACGACGAGGCAACGAGGGCACTCGAGGACTTCACCGCCCTGTGGCGCCACGGCGCCAGCCCGCCGCTGCGCGAACTCATCGACGCCGGCACCGTCGAACTGCTCGGCGGCCCACTGGCCCACCCGTTCCAGCCGTTGCTGAATCCGCGGCTGCGCGAGTTCGCGCTGCGCGAGGGACTCGCCGACGCCGGACAGCGGCTGGGCCACACCCCGACCGGCATCTGGGCGCCGGAATGCGCCTACGCCCCCGGAATGGAGCATGACTACGCCGCCGCCGGGGTGGGGCACTTCATGGTCGACGGACCGTCGCTGCACGGCGACACCGCGCTGGGCCGGCCGGTCGGCAGCACCGACGTGGTCGCCTTCGGCCGTGATTTGCAGGTCAGCTACCGGGTCTGGTCGCCGCGGTCGGGCTACCCCGGCCACGCCGCCTACCGCGACTTCCACACCTACGACCACCTCACCGGCCTCAAGCCCGCCCGGGTCACCGGCCGCAATGTGGACTCCGAGGCCAAGGCGCCCTACGACCCGGAGCGCGCCGATCGAGCCGTCGACGCCCACGTCGAGGACTTCGTCGAGGTGGTGCGGCGGCGCCTCATCGGCGAGTCAGAACGGATCGGCCGGCCGGCGCACGTGGTCGCCGCTTTCGACACCGAACTGTTCGGCCACTGGTGGTACGAGGGTCCGGTGTGGCTGGAACGGGTCCTGCGGGCGCTGCCCGAGGCCGGGGTGCGCATCGGCACGCTGCGCGACGCCAAGGAGAACGGGTTCCTGGGCGTGCCGGTGGAATTGCCGCCAAGCTCGTGGGGGTCGGGCAAGGACTGGCAGGTGTGGGCCGGAGAGCAGGTCGCCGACCTGGTCCAGCTCAACGGTGAAGTGGTCGACACCGCGCTCACCTGCGTCGACAAGGCGCTCGCTCAGACTGACACCGCCCCCACCCGCGACCCGGTCGCCGACCAGATCCTGCGCGAGACACTGTTGACGGTCTCCAGCGACTGGCCCTTCATGGTCAGCAAGGACTCCGCCGCGGACTACGCCCGGTACCGCGCGCATCTGCACGCCCACGCCACTCGGGAGATCGCCGATGCCCTTGCTTCGGGGCGTCGCGAGGTCGCCACCCGGTTGGCTGAGGGATGGAACCGCGCCGACGGACTGTTCGGCGCCCTGGATGCCCGGCGCCTGCCCCGCGGATGACCCGCGAATGACCCGCCTCGTTCCCGCGAGCGCGCGTGTCGGTACGACGACACGCCGCTGCGCGCGGCACCTCACGCGCGCTCGGCGGCGGTGAGGCGCCGATGAAGGTCCTGCTGGTGTCGTGGGAGTATCCGCCGGTGGTCGTCGGCGGCCTCGGCCGGCACGTCCATCACCTGGCCACCGAACTGGCCGCAGCCGGCCACGATGTGGTGGTACTGTCCCGGCGGCCGTTCGGCACCGACCCGGCCAGCCACCCGACCACCGACGAGGTATTCGAGGGCGTCCGGGTGGTCGCCGCCGCACAGGACCCGCACGAGTTCGAGTTCGGCCGCGACATGATGGCCTGGACACTGGCCATGGGACATTCCATGATCCGGGCCGGGCTGGCTCTGCTGGGCGACTGGCGGCCCGATGTGGTGCACGCACATGACTGGCTGGTCGCCCATCCATCCATCGCCCTGGCCGACTTCTTTTCCACCCCAACGGTTTCCACCATCCATGCTACTGAGGCGGGCCGGCACTCCGGATGGGTGTCGGGGCCGGTCAACCGCCAGGTGCACGCCCTGGAGTCCTGGCTGGCGCGGTCATCGGACGCCCTGATCGCCTGTTCGGCGTCGATGTCGCGCGAAATCAAGGATCTGTTTGGCCCCGGCCTCGCCGATATCAGCGTCATCCCGAACGGGATCGACTCCAGCCGTTGGCCGTTCGCCATGCGCCGACCCCACGACGGCCCCGCCGAACTGCTCTACTTCGGGCGACTGGAGTACGAGAAAGGCGTCCACGACGCCATCGCCGCACTGCCCAGGATCCGACGCACCCATCCCGGGACCACGCTGACCGTCGCCGGCGAGGGAACCCAGCAGGCCTGGTTGGTCGACGTCGCGCGAAAACACAAGGTGCTCAGGGCTGTCCGCTTCACCGGACGCGCCGACCACGAGGAACTCCTGCGGCTTCTGCACCGCGCCGACATCGCGGTGCTGCCAAGCCATTACGAACCTTTCGGCATCGTGGCACTGGAGGCGGCGGCCGCGGGGACTCCGCTGGTGACCTCCGACGCCGGTGGCCTCGGGGAGGCGGTCATCGACGGCCGGACCGGGTTGTCCTTTCCGGCGGGAGACATCGCCGCCCTGGCCTCCGCGGTCCGGACCGCTCTCGACGACCCGGCGGCCGCCCAGCGCCGGGCCCTGGCCGCCCGCAAGCGCCTCACCGCGGACTTCGACTGGGGCACCGTGGCGAACCGCACGGCCGGTGTCTACCGGGGGGCGACCCGCCGGGAACGCCCGCCGCTGGAACGGAGGAGCATCGTCGAGCACGCGCTGCCGGACCGCTGAGCGCCTCGACCTCGCGCGAGCTAGACGCGAAGCCCACCCCGGCGAGCAGACGCAAAAGACCCCGAAAACCGGCGTGTCGGGGGTCTTGTGCGTCTGCTCGGCAAAGGGGGGTGACCCGCAGAAGGGCGTGACCCTACCGGGACGCCTTCTTGCGCTCGATGTCGGCCAGCGCGGCGGCCAGTTCGGCCCGCTGCGCCGCGGAGGTCTCCCAGGCCAGCTTGCGGTTCTTGACCACCTTGGCCGGCGAACCCACCGCGATCGAGAAGTCCGGGATGTCGCCCTTGACTACTGCGTGCGCACCCAGCACGCAGCCGCGGCCGATGGTGGTACCGCGCAGGATGGTGACTTTGGTCGCGATCCAGGTGTCCGGACCGATTCGCACCGGGGTCTTCACGATTCCCTGGTCCTTGATGGCCATCTCGATGTTGTCCATCTTGTGGTCGAAGTCGCACACGTAGCACCAGTCGGCCATCAGTGCGGACTCCCCGAACTCGATGTCGAGGTAACAGTTGATGACGTTGTCGCGGCCGAAGACCACCTTGTCGCCCAGCCGCAGCGAGCCCTCGTGCGCGCGGATGGTGTTCTTGTCGCCGATGTGCACCCACCGGCCGATCTCCAACTGGGCCAGTTCCGGGGTGGCGTGGATTTCGACGTTCTTTCCGAGGAACACCATGCCGCGGGTAATGACGTGCGGATTGGCCAGCTTGAACCTCAGCAGCCGCCAGTAGCGCACCAGGTACCAGGGGGTCCAGGCCCGGTTGGCGATCACCCACCTCAGCGACGCCCGGGTCAGGAACCGGGCCTGACGCGGGTCACGCAGCCGGGAACCGCGCCAGCGCTTGTGGATCGGCGCACCCCACATGCTCGTCATGCCCGCAGAGCCTAGTCCGACGGTGCGCCTCCCCCGCGAGTCCCCTTCCCCGCGAGCAGACGCAAAGTACCCGCGACACGCAGAAATTTGGGGACATTTGTGTCTGCTGGGCGGGGTGAAGCGCGGGTGAAGCACGGGAAGTGGGGCCGTGACCCGATAGTCTCGCCTGGATGAAACGGTCACCGGTGTCGCGGCGGGTGCTCGCGCTCGCGTCGACGGTGCTGCTGACCGGCGTGCTGGCCGGATGCGGCAACACCGATTCCTGGGTTGAGGCGGTGGCGGCCCGCGGCTGGCCGGCCCAGTACGCCGACGCCGAGAACACCAGCTACACCCCGACCGAGGGCGCCCAGAGCCTGAAGCTGAGCTGGAGCCGCGAGGTCAAGGGCGAACTCGGCGCGGCCGCCGCCCTGGGCGGTGAAGGGTATCTCGCCGTCAACGGTCAGACCGCCGGGGGTTGCTCGCTGATGGTCTGGGAGAACGACAACAACGGCCGGCAGCGCTGGTGTACCCGCATGGTGCTCGGCGGCGGGTTCACCAGCCCGCTGTTCGACGGCTTCGACAACCTCTACATCGGCCAGCCCGGCCTGATGATCTCCTACCCGCCCACCCAGTGGGCACGCTGGCGCACCAACGTGATCGGAATGCCCACCACCACAAGGTTTCTGGCGGGCGGAAAACTTCTGGTGGTGACCCACCTGGGTCAGGTCCTGGTGTTCGACGCGCACCGCGGCGTGGTAGACGGGACCCCGGTGGACCTCGTCGAAGGAATCGACCCGACCGACGCCACCCGCGGCCTGACCGACTGCCAGCGCTCGCTGCCCGGCTGCCCGGTGGCCTCCGCCCCGGCGTTCTCTGCGGCCAGCCGGATGATCGTGATCGGGGTGTGGCAGCCCGGCGCCGCATCGTCGGTGCTGACCGGCCTGCGCTATCAGCCGGGACAGACACCGCTGCTCAAGCGGGAATGGACCTCCGACGCCGTCGATGCCGGCGTGATTGCGAGCCCGGTGTTGTCCGCCGACGGCACGACGGTCTACGTCAACGGCCGCGACCGTCGGCTGTGGGCACTGGATGCCACCGATGGATCAGCGAAATGGTCTGTCCCCCTGGGATTTCAGCCCCAGACCCCGCCGTCGGTCGCACCCGGTGGCGTCATCATCGCCGGCGGCGGTCCGAACACGAAACTGGTGGCGGTCAGGGACTCCGGCGACAGCGCCGAAGTGGCCTGGCGTCGCGACGACGTCACCCCGCTGTCCACGTCCAGCCAGGCCGGCGGGAAGGTTGCCTACGCGGTGGCCGCCGGCGGACCCGACGGACTCGCCCTCCTGGTGTTCGACCCCACCGACGGCGGGCGCACCCTCAACAGCTATCCGCTGGACGGGGCGCGCGGCTACCCGGTCGGGGTGTCGGTGGGCTATGACCGCCGGGTGGTGGCGGCCACCAGTTTGGGCCAGGTCTACAGCTTCATCCCGTCCTAGACCACAGGAGAGAAACCATGACCGACGAGTACGCGCCGTACCGGCGCACCGCCGCGGGTGTCAGCTACGTCGACGTCGGCGAGGGTCCGGTCACGCTGTTCGTCCACGGCGTCTTCACCAACGGCCGCCTCTGGCGCCACTGTATCCGGATGCTCGCCGACCACCGCCGCTGCATCGCCGTCGACCTGCCCGGCCACGGACACACCCCGCCGGTGGGCGAGCCGTCGGTATGGGGGCTGGCCGACGCGGTCGGCGGCCTGATCCGGGAACTGGACCTGCACGAGGTGCACCTCGTCGGCAACGACACCGGCGGCGCGGTCTCGCAGGTGGTGCTGACCCGCGATATGGCACGGTTCGCCTCCTTCGCCCTGACCAACTGCGACACCGAGGGCAACTTTCCGCCCCGGGCGTTCAAGCCCGCGGTATGGGCGGCCAAGACCCGGCTGCTCCGGGTGGCCGGTCCGCTGGTCCGGGCACCCCTGCTGGCCAAGCAGATCTACCGCAGCGGCTACCAGCACGCCTCCCAGCTTCCCGATGACGTCGTGATCGACTACCTGGCACCGATTCTCGGCACCCGCGAGGGCGCCCGCTTCATGGAGCGGCTGCTGATCTCGATGACACCCGATCAGCTCTCCGCGATCCGACCGCAGTTGAGCCGGTGCGAGGTGCCCACCGTCCTGGTGTGGGGCACCGGCGACATCTTCTTCGGAATCGAATGGGCGCACTGGCTGCAGCGCCTCATCCCCGGGGTGACCGGCATCGTCGAAATTCCCGGCGGCCGGCTGTTCTACGTCGACGAACGCGCCGCCGAACTGGTCCCGGCGCTGGAACGGCACTGGGCCGCAGTCTGACGGCCCGCGCTACAACTCCAGCGGCGGGATCTCGTTGCGCGGCAGCGTCACCGAGGTCTCCCCGACATAGGAGGGCAAGAGTTCGCCCCGGCCGAAGAAGAAGATCACCGCGTCGTCGGTGATGGCGAAGTTCTGATAGTGCGAGGGATCCAGACCGTCACCGGGCAGGATGCTGCCGGCCAGAATCGTGTCCTTGGCCAACTGCCCCTGCACGAGCGGGAAGATTTGCTGCAACGGCTTGGTGTCCGGGGCGAAGAGCGTTTCGAAGGTGACCGGCCGGCCGCGCTCGACATCGAAGTTGAAAGCCTTGTACCAGGTGGTGGGATGGGCGCCGCCTACGGATTGGAACAGGGTGAGCACCACACTGCGGGTTTGCGCCGAGGCGAAGGACTGCGCGCTGACGTCCATCTCGTAGGGCAGGTTGCGGGCATCCGGGGCTTGGGCGACCCGGACGAAACCATCGCGGGTCTGGCTGAGGTAGTCGACGATCGCTGGCTCGTCGGGGTAGCCGAGCGGGAAGGTCACGTCCATGGTGTAGGCCGGATCGCTGGCCCGCACACCGCAGATGCCACCCGCTTCGATCACACCGCCCAAGGCGCTGCAGGCCTCGGGCCCCGCGGCAGCCGGCGGCGCGGTCAGGATCATGGCACCGACAAGAGCCGCAGCCAAACTCACAGTTCGCATAGACCGAAGCCTACCGGGCTCCGGTGGCCGATCCCTCCGTCGAAGCCCGGCACACGAACGCCACCGCTCGGGCCGAGGCCCCCGCGCCCAACCGCGTGATCACCAGCGAGAGGGGACTGCTCCCGGCCGGGCGCAGCCGGCGGCGCAGCGCATCGGGGTCCACGTCGACGCCACGCACCAGGATCTCCAGCGCTCCGCAGTCGTGCGACGAAAGTGCCTGCCGCAGCGTCTTTTCCCGTAACGGCAGCCGATCGAGGATCTCGAAACCCCGAACCCCGGCGGGCAGCCGTTCCCCGGTGAGGTAGGCGATCTCGGGATCGAGTTGCCACAACCCGTGCCGGGTCGCGTACTGCCGCACCAGTCCGGCCCGCACGACGGCGCCGTCCGGGTCGACGATCCAGTGGCCCGGTAACCCGTTGGTGCATTCGTCCGGGTCGGCGTCGGTCACCTCCTCCCCGCGGTCGAGCACGCTGGCCCGGCGCCGCACCCCCGGTTCGGCCAGTTCCGCCGACCACAGGCAGGCCTCGCGCACCGACCCGCCCGACGAGGTCACCTCGATCTCGGCATCGAAGCCCAGCCGCCGCACCGCGCCGAAGTCGATCCCCGGCGCGCACTTGATCACCGTGGCGCGGCCCCGGTAGACCTCGGCCAGTGCGTCCAGTGGCGGGGTGTAGGCGCGCGGGTCGAATCGGCGCCGGCCGCCGCTGCGCCGTGCCGGATCCAGCAGCACGACCACCTCGAGGGCGCCGGTGATCGGGTGCAGTGCATCAGCGCGACACAGTGGGATCCGGTCGTCGAGATTGTGTCGGGCCATCGCCAGCCGAACCTCATCGATATCACTGCCGAGCAAGTAGTCCGCAGTGCCGGCCAGGGCAGCCAATTCGGTCCCGATCGAGCAGGTCGCGTCGTGCACCACCCTCCCGGCCAGCCGCCGGGCGCGGTGCCCGGCGACCGCCGCAGCGGTGGCCTGTTGCAGAGCCTCGTCGGTGAAGAGCCAAGCACCGGCCTCGGCGCCGAACTTCGCGACAGCCTTGCGGCGCAGCAGGGTAGTCTGCACCAGCACCCCGGCATGCGCACCGAAGCGCTTCCGGGTCGCGTCCACATCGGCCAGCAGCGTCGACTCCGTCAGCGCCAGACACGCCACCTCCGCCAGCGCGGCGGCGCCGGCCGCACCGCTCAGATAGCCGACATCGGCCCGGGTGAACGTCAGGAGGGTTTGACCCCGGTGATCATGACGTTGTAGTACCACGACTTCGGCACCACCCGGCGCCAGAGGTTGTTGTCGACCCAGCTCAGGGTGATCCAGCTGCTGAAGGCGAACTTGGCCCACCCCCAGCCGAGCTTGCCCGGGGGAACCGCGGCCTCGAAGGTGCGCAGCGGCCAGCCCAGCATGGCGGCGGTGAACTCGGTGGTCTGGGTGGACACCTCGACGGCGCCGGCGCGGAGTGCCGCGCCTTCCAGATCGGCCGGATCGAAGGTGTG
>JAGQTO010000041.1:25749-26522 GCA_020439025.1 Mycobacterium sp.
CGCAATGACTTCTCCACGTCCGGGATGTGGTGCAGCACGGCGTGCCCGACCACCAGGTCGAAGGTGTCGTCGTCGTAGGGGATGCCCTCGGCGTCGGCAACCCGGCCGTCGATGTCGAGGCCGAGGGACTCGCCGTTGCGCACCGCGACCTTCACCATGCCGGGTGAGAGGTCGGTGACCGAACCACGCCGGGCCACCCCGGCCTGGATCAGGTTGAGCAGGAAGAAACCGCTTCCGCAGCCCAGTTCCAGGGCCCGCTCGTAGGGCAGATCGCGGAGCTCCTCAGCGGGAACGGTGGCGTCGAAGAGGTCCCGCGCGTAGTCGACGCAGCGTTTGTCGTAGGAGATCGACCATTTGTCGTCGTAGGTCTCGGCCTCCCAGTCGTGGTAAAGCACCTGGGCGAGCTTGGAGTCCTTCAGCGCCGCCTCGACCTGCTCGGCGGTGGCGTGCGGATTCGGGGCCGGGTCATCGGCGACCCGAGGTTCCCTCGTCGTCGTCATGCAGGGCAGCCTAACCTGCGGTTCCGGCGGCAAAAACCTCGCCGTAGCACTGCACCTGGCCCTCGGCGTCAAGACCCGCGTCGATCAGCGCCTTGGCCCCGGCCACCGCGACAGCCGGGGCGTCGACGAAACGGCCCGCCCAGGACAACGCCGAGTCGTAGACGTCGTCGGGGGGCACCAGTTCGTCGACCAGGCCCAGCGCCAGGGCCTCCTTGGCCCCGACGAAGCGCCCGCTGAACGCCAGTTCCTTGGCCCGGGAGCGGCCCACCGCCC
>JAGQTO010000041.1:26570-26889 GCA_020439025.1 Mycobacterium sp.
AGCTTCGCGTTGTCGCCGCACACCCGCCAGTCGGCGGCCAGCGCGAGGCTCAGCCCGGCGCCCAGCGCGTAGCCGGTGACCGCCGCGACGGTGGGCTTGGGGATGGCCGCGACCGCGTCGATGGCAGTCCGGCGCAGCCGGTCACCGGTCTCGGCCGCGGCGCGGTCAAGAGTCCGCAGTTCGGGAACGTCGTCACCGGCGCAGAAGATCTCGTGACCGCCGTAGATGATGACCGCCGCGATGTCGTCGCGCCGCGACACCTCCGCGGCGGCGGCGGCCAGTTCCCGATAGGCCCGCCGGCTCAGCGCATTGGTCGGCT
>JAGQTO010000289.1 GCA_020439025.1 Mycobacterium sp.
GGCGACGCCCTCGATGGCCAGCAGGATGTCGTGCTCGACGCGGCCAAGGTCATCGCCGAGAAGACCACGATCACCGTCCCGTCCTGACCGGACGATCGCAGAATCACCGGAGGATCAGATGACAATCACGTTCACGGCTTCCCGACTCGTCATGGCGTCGGCGTTCGCGGCGGCGCTGCTCTCGGCTCCGGTGATCACCGCGCCCGTTGCCTCGGCCGCCTGCCCGGCCAGCACGATCGCCGATCCCCGCACCGGGGTGTGCTGGCCGCAGTCCCAGACCACCCTGGGCATCTCCGGTCCCGGCGGGATCTGCCTGCCCGGCCGCATCGGCCTGTGCCTGGGCGGTCTGCAGAACTCGCCGATCCCCGGCGCCGCGATCCGCCCGCAGGTTCCGGCCGGGGCCAACCGGGTCTGGCCGTAAGGGTCAGTTCTCTTCGGGCAGCACGCCGCGGCGGCGCAGCACGTTGCGCCCCACCGCGGTCAGACCCGGCAGGATCGACAGGAACACGATGAGCAGGATCACCAGCTCGAAGTTGTTCTTGACGAACGGAATGTTGCCGAGGAAGTAGCCCAGCAGGGTGACCCCGGACCCCCACAGGATGCCGCCGACGATGTCGAAGCCGAGGAACACGGGGTAGCGCATATAGGACACCCCGGCCAGCACGGGGGTGAAGGTGCGCACGATCGGGACGAATCGGGCCAGGATGATCGTCTTCGGTCCGTGTTTCTCGAAGAATGCGTGCGACTCGGTCACGTAGTGCTTCTTGAAGAAGCGGGAGTCTTCCTTGTCGAACAGCGCCGGGCCGATCCGCCGGCCGATGAAATAGGCGGTCTGATCGCCCAGGATCGCCACCACCGCGACGGCGACGACCAGCACCCAGATGTTGACCGGGGGGTTCGGGGCGGCGGCCAGCAACCCGCCGGTGAACAGCAGCGAATCCCCCGGCAGCAGGGGGAACAGCAGGCCGGTCTCGATGAAGACGATGACCAGGATGCCCGGCAGCACCGCCGAGGCGAACAATCCGCCGTCGCCCAGCCAGTACATCGGGTCCAGGATGCTGGGCAGCGCCAGAACGGTGGTGGTCATGAGGCCCCAAGATACCGGGGGCGTTTGACATACTGCCCTTCAGACGCACCCGAACCGCCGAGAGGACACCATGCCCATCGCCACCCCCGAGGTCTACGCGGAGATGCTCAACCGCGCCAAGGAGCACGCGTTCGCGTTCCCGGCCATCAACTGCACCTCCTCTGAGACCGTCAACGCCGCGATCAAGGGATTCGCCGACGCCGGCAGCGACGGCATCATCCAGTTCTCCACCGGCGGTGCGGAATTCGCCTCCGGGCTCGGCGTCAAGGACATGGTCACCGGCGCGGTGGCGCTGGCCGAATTCGCTCATGTCATCGCCGAGAAGTACTCCATCACCGTGGCGCTGCACACCGACCACTGCCCCAAGGACAAGCTGGACACCTACGTGCGGCCACTGCTGGCGGTGTCGGCCGAGCGGGTCCGCAACGGGCGCAATCCGCTGTTCCAGTCGCACATGTGGGACGGCTCGGCAGTGCCGATCGGCGAGAACCTCTCGATCGCCCAGGAACTGCTCGCCCAGGCCGCCGCCGCCAAGATCATCCTGGAGGTGGAGATCGGCGTCGTCGGCGGCGAGGAGGACGGCGTCGAGGCCGAGATCAACGACAGGCTCTACACCAGCCCGGAGGACTTCGAGAAGACCGTCGACGCGCTGGGAGCCGGGGAGAACGGCCGCTACCTGCTGGCCGCCACCTTCGGCAACGTCCACGGCGTCTACAAGCCCGGCAACGTGGTGCTCAAGCCCGATGTGCTGGCCGAGGGCCAGCGGGTGGCGGCGGCCAAACTGGGCCTGGCCGAGGGTGCCAAGCCGTTCGACTTCGTCTTCCACGGCGGATCGGGATCGCTGAAGTCCGAGATCGAGGACTCGCTGCGTTTCGGCGTGGTCAAGATGAACGTCGACACCGACACCCAGTACGCCTTCACCCGCCCGCTGGCCGGGCATATGTTCACCAACTACGACGGTGTGCTGAAGATCGACGGTGAGGTGGGCAACAAGAAGGTCTACGACCCGCGCAGCTACCTGAAGAAGGCCGAGGCGGGCATGTCCGAGCGGGTGGTCGAGGCCTGCAACGACCTGCGCAGCGCCGGCCGCAGCGTCTCGGTCTGACCGCGGTCGCAGGAGTCAGGACGACTGGCAGATCTTCCACTGGTCGTCGCGGAACTGCAGATCGAAGCTACGCGTCGAGGTGGTGGCCGGGTCGAAGGCCATGTACGAGGTGACGTTGGCCTCGGCGTGGTCACCGTTGACCACCACCTCGTCGATGCTGGCGATCACCGGGTACTGCTTGGCGGCCACGATCCGGGTGTAGGCGTCGGCCCACGCCTGGTCGTCGAACTTGTCGTAGTTGTTGCGGGTCTCCCCGCAGGTGACGCTGCGCAGGGTGGCCAGGTCACCGCCGCGCACCGCGGTGTCGAAGGTCTCGATGGTCGCGCGGACCTGGTTCAGCTGGGCCTCCCGGGCCGCACCCGCCCGCTTGACCAGCACCACCCCGACGATCGCCGCCGCCAGCAGGGCCGCGACGATCAGCAGGATCGGGATCAGCCAACTCGGCCGCTGCGGGGTGCTCGGCGGGATGGCCACCGGTCCCGCGGGGCGGGCCCGGTGGGCGCCGCCGGTTGGCTGCGCGGCGGTGGCGATGAACTCGGTCTCGTCATCGGGCACCCGGTCGATGATCTGCGTGGAACCGGCGTCGAAACCCGGTGCGGTGTAACGGCGCTCGCCGGTGGGAGGGGAAGAGGAATCGGCATCGGTGGGGATCTCGATCACCTCGGTGACCGGGTCGGCGTCGTTCGGTGGCGGGTAGCCGGTTTCGGACGCCGCCGTTATTTTGGACGCTGCCGTTATTTCAGACGCTGCCGTTATTTCAGACGCCGCTGCTGCTTCGGACGCAGCAGCAGCCTCGGCCGCCGCGGTGCGTTCGGCGTCGTCGTGGTCGGTCCCGGACGGGTTCGACATGGCGTGTTGGGTGTCCCTCCTGATGCAAACTCTCCGCAGACCCTAACGGGTGGGTCGGACGACCGGCCGTCAACGACCCCGGACCGGACCGGCACAATATGGTCATGACTTCGTTCGGCGATCTTCTGGGACCCCCGCCGGTGCTGCTGCCCGGTGACACCGAAGCCGAGGCCGCCCTGGCGGCCGGTGAAAACCCGGCGACCGTGGCCGCCGGCCATCCCGCGGCCTCGGTCGCGTGGGCCTGCCTGGCCGAAGAGGCCCTCGACGCCGACAAGGCCGTCACCGCTTACGCCTACGCGCGCACCGGATACCACCGCGGCCTGGACCAACTGCGCCGCAACGGCTGGAAGGGTTTCGGCCCAGTGCCCTACGGCCACGAGCCCAACCGCGGTTTCCTTCGGTGCGTCGCGGCCTTGGCCCGCGCCGCCGACGATATCGGCGAGACCGACGAGTTCGAACGTTGCCGGGATCTGCTCGACGACTGCGACCCGACGGCGCGCGCCGAACTGGGGCTGGCCTGAGCAGGGTCCCCCGGTCTAGACGTCTTCGGTGACGGGGCACTCATCGGAACTCCCGGGGGGCTCCACCTGAACGGTGGCGTGGTCGAGTCCGCGGGCGGCCAGCACCGCCCGCGCGTCGTCGAGCACCCGGGCGGAACGCCCGTCGCTGGCCAGGTGCGCGGTCACCATGTCCTTGCCCGGGGCCAGCGTCCAGACGTGCAGGTCGTGCACCTCGGTGACCCCGTCGACCGCGGCCAGCGCCGAACGCAGTTCGACGACGTCGATATGCGCCGGTGAGGACTCCGAGAGGATGCGCAGCGCCGCGCGCGCCAGCGCGATCGCCCTCGGCAGCACCCACAGTGCCACCAGCACGGCCACCACGGTGTCGGCATACGGCCAACGCGTCGTGACCGTGACGATGCCGGCGATCAGTACCCCGAGGCTGCTGACCGCGTCGGCCAGCACCTCCATATAGGCGCCCTTGACGGCCAGGCTGCTCTCGGCGTGCGAGCGCAGCAAGAGCACCACAGCGGTATTGGCGGCCAGCGCGGCCAGCGCCACCAGGATCATCGGCCAGCCTGGGACCTCCGGCTTCTTCCCGAGCCGTTCGATCGCCTCGTAGACGATGAACACCGAAACACCCAACAGCAGCATCGCATTGGCCACCGCGGTGAACACCTCGGCGCGATGCCAGCCGTAGGTGCGCGCCGCCGACTTCGATCCCCGGCGGGCCAGCATCAACGCGGTCAGGCCCATGAACAGCGCGACCAGGTCGGTGAGCATGTGGCTGGCGTCGGCCAGCAGGGCCAGCGACCCGATGATCAGGGCCGTGGTGAGTTCGACGACGAAGAAGGTGGCCAGGATCGTCGAGGCCGCCACCATCCGGCTCACTCGGGCGTCCGCGCTCCCGTGACTGTGTCCGGCTCCCATGCCCCGATTATCCCAGCTGTCCACCGACCCCGCAGATAGGTTACAAAAGTCCCTAGCAAAGTCTCCAGTGACTTTGCTATGTTGATATTCAGTACGGCAGCGGCCTGAGGGGGGTTCGCTGCCGTACTTCTTTTTGCGCGGCTGGTTACGTCCAGGCGCTCCAGAACCGGGTGAGTTCCATGCCGAGGCCGACCAGCCCGCGCGGAACCCCGAACAGGTCGAACAGGCCGAAAACGCCGGCGAAGAACCACCGGTTCGGGCCGGGGGCGAGCAGCAGCACCACCAGGATCAGAAACCCGAACTGTTTGGCCGGCTCCAGGGCGCGCTGGGTCGCCGGGCTCAGGTGCGGTTCCAGCGCGGCGAACCCGTCGAGGCCCGGAATCGGCAACAGGTTCAGCGCCAGCGCGGTGATCTGCAGGAAACCCAGGAAGGCCACGCCGGCCCAGAACACCGCGTGGTCGGGATCGAAGAACAGCCGCGTCGCGCCCAGCAACAGTACCGCCAGCACCAGGTTGGCCGTGGGCCCGGCCAGGTTGACGATGGTGCGCTGCCGGGGGGTCATGAACCCGGTCCGCAGATACACCGCCCCGCCGGGCAGGCCGATGCCACCTAGCGCGATGAACAACAGCGGCAGCCCCAGCGACAGCAGGGGATGGGAGTACTTCAGCGGGTTGAGCGTCAGATACCCGCGCGCCTGCACGCCATGGTCCCCGAAGCGCCACGCGCTGTAGGCGTGCCCGAACTCGTGCAGGCACAGCGACACCAGCCATCCGGCGATGACGAACACAAACACCCCGACGTAGGCCATCGGCCGTGAGGTGTTGGCCGCCGACCAGGCCATGCCCCCGCCGACGGCGGTGAGTCCCAGCAGCGCCAGGAAGACCGGGCTCGGGCGCACCGATTGGTGCAGCGGTGCGACGCTCACGGCACCGAACGTACCGAACCGCAGGGCGGGGATATGGCATCGTTCGGTTATGCG
>JAGQTO010000290.1 GCA_020439025.1 Mycobacterium sp.
TCGCAGCGGCCGCGCCAGCGCGCCGGGCCCCCAGCCGGGTAGCCGGGAGGAACGCCTAGCGGCGGCCCGCGCTGAGGCCGAGCGGCGCGACGCCGCGCGGCGGGCGCAGCGTGAACAGGGCCGTGAGCAGGGGCGCGGCCGTGGCGGCTAAATGTCACTCCTGCGGGTTACGGTCAGCCGGTGGACAACTCCAGCAAAGGCCGCAGCAGCGCCGGCGGCGGGGACGATGAACGGCTGTGGATGGTGCTCGGGGCGGGAATGCTCGCCGTGGCGGCTTGGACTCAGCGCGGCCGGCTGTGGGAGGCCCTGGCCCCCTACGGGCTGACCACCGGTGCAAAAACTTCCTTCCAGACCAGCGGCAATCCGTATGACCCGGACCCGTCGTTCGGCGGCAGCCAGATCCGCTACAGCGGTGACCTGCATCTGACCGCGGGGGGCTGGGTGGGTGTGCTGATCTTGGCCGCCGCCGCGCTCGGGGTGCTGGCGTGTGTGGGGTCCGGGCTGGCCTGGTCGCGGTGGCAGCGCGGCGGTGGGGTCACCGCGGTGCCGCCGATCCCGGTGTGGGGGGCGGCCGCCGTGGCGGCCGGAATCGTGTTCGTGGTGGTCGTGTGGCTGACCGGCTGGCCCTTCGCCGCCGCGTTCGTGGCGGCGTGTGCGGCGGCCGCGGTGGGGATGCTGGGTGGGTCGTGGGCGCGGACCTACCGGCTGACGCAGGTGTGGCGGGGCCTGGCCGAACAGGTGTTAGGCCACGGCCATCCCGGACTCTCGACGGTGCGGGCCACCGGGTGGCAGCACCAGGGGGCGGGGGCGGCCTGGCCGGGGCGCATCGAGGCCAGCACCGGTCCGGGCTGGCAGCACAAGCCCGCCGAGCTCGCCGAACTCAACCGGCACGCCGCCGTGCTGGGCTGGCCCGCCTACAGCTGGACCCGCGATCCGATGCGCCGAACCGTGGTCGGGGTGGCCGAGACGAAGGCGGCGCGGTGAGCAGCCCAAGCGGGTGGGGGCCGGGCCACAACATCGCCCCGCCGGTGCGTTTCGGCCCGGAAGGCCGCTACTGGTGGGGGATCGCCGCCGGGGCGGTGATCTCGGCCCCGCACACGTGGCGGGTCACCCACGGAGACATGGGTGACGACGGCCCGGCGCTGTGGCTGGGCGTGGTGGTGATGGTCGGTGCGGCGCTGTGCGTGGGGGTGGGAGAAGCCAAGCGCGGCAAAAGGTTCGCCTCGGGGCGGTGGATAGCGTGGTCGATAGCGTCGCTGGCGGTCCTCGCATCGTGCTGGGGGCTGCCCGCGCTGGCCTACCTCGGCGGCTACTACGGCTGGCCGCGCTATCTGCGGTGGCGGGCGATCCAGAGTGCCTGCCCGGCGGCGGCACCCGCACCCGCGCGCCCGGCGGTGACGGCCGCCGAGGCCGCGCCGCCCGCCGCGGTGGCTCTGCCGAGTGTGGCGGGCGGCTACCTGGGGGTGGACGAGCACGGGCGCGCGGTCGCGGCCAGTCCGCGCGGGGCCACGCTGGTCGTTGGGCCGCCCGGCTCCGGCAAAACCCAGTCGGTCGTCATGCCGTCGGTGGCCTACGCCCCGGCCGCCTGCGTCTCGACCTCGATGAAAGCCGAAGTGCTCGCCGCCACCTCGGCCGCCCGCGCCACGCGCGGGCGGGTGTGGCTGTTCGATCCCGGCGGCGGCACACCCCCCGCAGGGGTGATCGGCCTGCGCTGGTCACCGCTGTGCGATGTGACCAGCTGGGACGCCGCCCGGTCGGTGGCCGCGCGGCTGACCGGACCGGCCCGCGCGGCCGCCGGGGCCTCCCACAGCGGGGACCACTGGACCGACCGCGCCGAAACCTGGCTGTCGGTGCTGCTGTTCGCCGCGAAGCTGGCCGCCCCCGGCGGAGATGTCCGCGCGCTGGCCCGCTGGTGCATGAACCCCACCGCGGCCGGGCCGGAAACCGAAGCGCTGCTGATCGTCGCCGAACAGGACGGCATCGACGGCGCCGACATCGCCGCGGCGCTGCTCGGCTCGCTGCTGGGTGTGCCCGACCGGGAACGCGAATCCATCGCATCCACCCTGGGGCGGCTGATGAACATCTACACCAGCAGCGCCGCCCTGCGGGTCGGGGAGTCACCGAATTTCGACCCCGCCGCGTTCGTGCGCGGCGCCGATACCGTCTATATCACCGCCCCGGTAGACCGCCAGCGTGACTACGCCCCGCTGATCGCGGCCTTTCTCGAGTCCATCCGGCTGGCCCAGTACCACCGCCGCCAGAGCGTGGACCTGGGAACTGAAACCCAGTCGCAGCCGGTGACGTTCGTGCTCGACGAGGCCGCCAACACCGCCCCGATTCCGCTGCCCAATATCGTCAGCGAGGCCGGCGGCCAAGGCCTGCACCTAGTGGTCGCCTTCCAGGATTTGAGCCAGGCCCGCGCCCGGTGGGGCCGCGAAGCCGCTGACGGGTTCCTCACCCTGTTCCCCGAAAAGCTGATCCTGTCCGGGATGGCCGACCGCGACACCGCCGACATGCTGTCCAAGATGTCCGGGGAGTACGACCGCATGACCGTGGCGGCCAGCCACTCCAGCACCGTTGCCCGCCGGTGGGCCGACGGCGGCCGCTCAGAGGGCTACAGCTACAGCACCCACCGCACGCCGGTGCTGTCCGTAGCCGACATCACCGGCGTGCCCGCCGGGCGCGGCCTGCACTGGTCGCCGTCGGGGTGGCGGCTGCTCACCCTCAATCCGTGGCACCGCCAGCGCCAGGCCTACGGCCTGTAAAGAACAGACAGGCTCCCGCCCGACCCTGACGGGTCGGTTGGGTCTGAATTGTCGTACCCCAGGAGCACACTGGAAGCCATGAAACCGGGTCTCCCAGACGACACGAATGCCGCTATCGCCCAGCAGTGGCGGGAGGTCGCCGCCACCCTGGAATCCGCCGCGGCGGCCTGGGAGGCGGTATCAGCGGACTCCGCCGGGCCGCTGCGGGAGTTGCTGCACGATGCGCGCTGGAATGCCAGCGTGTTTCAGCGCCTCGCCGACGGGGCCGACCGCCGCACCGCCTGGCAGCAGGCCGATGACGAGGTGGGACAGCGCCAGCAGCCCAGCCACATCCTCTACGACCCCGCAGAGGCCGCCGCCGACTGCTGCTGACTGTTTCAGGCCAGGGTTCGGTAGACGCTGGACCGCGATATACCCAGCGACCGAGCGATACTCGCCCGCGGAGCTCCGGCCTGGTCGAGCTGGCGCACCGCGGCGGCGGTGTCCGCGGGCAGCTTGGGCCGACCCGGACGCCGGCCCGCCGCCCTGGCGGCCGCCACCCCGGCCGCGGACCGCTCTGCGGCTAACGCCCGCTCGAATTGGGCGACCGCGCCGAAGACGTGGAACGCCAGCCGCCCGCCGGGTGTGGTGGTGTCGAGCGCTTCTGTCAGTGAGCGGAACTCGATGCCGCGAGCGTCGAGGTCGGCGACAACGTTGAGCAGGTGCGGCAGGGACCGGCCGAGCCGGTCGAGCCGCCACACCATCAGCACATCCCCGGCGCCCGCCGAGGACAACAACGCGGCCAACTGCGGGCGGTCGTCGCGGCGTCCTGAAGCCTGCTCGGACCAGATACGTTCTGCGCCAGCGTCTTTAAGCGCCTGTATCTGCATACCGACGCTCTGATGGCTGGTCGACACCCGCGCGTAGCCCAGAATCGTCACCGCCGCTCCTCCAGCTCGATGCTGAGCGCGGTCGGGAAAAGGTCCTCAAGGTAGCGCCGAACGTGACTCTGAGCGTCTTCAGCCTCAAGGATCGAATGCTCGGTCCTGGTGCCATCCCACCAAAACCAGCCACGGCCCCTGCTGCGGTCGGTGAACCCGAACGGCGGCAACACTTCCCCAGCGCCGTAGTCCACGGCGATACTGCGCGCGCCGGCGACGACCGAATGCCACTTCGACGCAGTCAAGACCATCGACCCGTCGGCGGCCGCGCCGTACCCGTGCCAGGGCTGTGGGAACCTCACCCGCGCCGTGCACGCCGCCCGGGTCAGCCGTCGCGGCGGCGCCGAGGGGCGCACCACCCGGAAATGGCCGTTACGGCCCGGCTCATCCGGTCCGAGCGCAGAACGGTTGGGATGCACCACAAAATGGCGGGGGAACGCGCGGCGGCCTTGACGCTCGGCGGCGGTCAGCTTCTGTCGCTTCGGTTGTGATGCCATACCAGGATGCTGGCAGGGGCCTCCGACAGATTCGCCCTCCGCCCGCCCTGGGCAAATGCCGGTCAACGGGGTGGCCGCCGCAGCGCCGCGATGATCTCGGCTACCGCTCGCAACAGCGCCTCAGCGCGGTGCGCTGGACCGTTGCGGCGGGCGAAGACCACCCCATAAATCAGGGGAGCCAGCATGACAAGCGCGAGCGATGTCAGCGCCACCGCACCCGCCGCCAAAATGAGCAGCACCGAGGGGTGCCCGTCGAGAACCGTTCCGATCATGCCCCGCAGGAAAGCACCCAGGCGTGCAACTCCTACGCCGCGACGCGACCGAGCACACGGGTCTCACCCCGCCACACTGATTCGGACCCAACCGACCCGTCAGGGTCGGGCGGGAGCCCGCCGTCAGGTAACCGAGCCGACACCTATGCCGCCGTCCGTGTCGGTCGCCCGCGATACGTTCCGGCGATGGTGACCTACATGCTGAGCGAGGGTGCTACCGGCTGGGTGCTCTACGACGACGAAGGCAGAACCGCGGTACTGCCCGGAGACGGCGAGCCGATGCTCGAAGCGGCCGCGGTGATGCGGGAGAACGGCGATCCCGTCGCAGGCTGGTGGAGCGCGGTTCTCGATGCGGCGGTGCCGACATACCGTTTCACACCGAAGCGAGAAGACGGCGATCCCGAGGCGGAGGGATGGTGGAGCGACGTGTTCGACGCAGAGGAGCCGACATACCGGCTCACGCCCGAATGAAGCCCGCAATGTTGTGGCACCCAGTTGCGGGACACCTGGCGGCGGCATCGGCCCAGGTCATGAAGCAATGGCGGAGAGTGTCGCAAAATCGACCGAAAAAGAAACAGTGCTTCAGCGCGCGCCAGGGGGGGCGACCCCCTAATCAGTCCTGAGACTCAAGTGCCCACTGTCCATGAACGAAACAGACGTCCAACTTGATGGCCGCCAGGGTGATCTTGGCGTCGGACCTGTCAACTCGGACTTTCAAGTAGGGGTCTTCGGAATTTGGCGGAACAGAAATGTTCGGCTGCTGGGCTGTTTTTGTGTCGAGCCGGTCGATTGGTTCAAAGAGGGACGTTGGTATCTCAATGAGTTCGTAGATAACGCCGGCGGCATTGGTAAACCCGCGCAACATGATGATCGCATCCGTAATCGCGCGATAGTCCCGGAAAAGTTCGATCAGCTTGTCCCTGCGGTCGGATTGCTTGCGGGCGTCCTGAATCCAGGCTGCTTCCGTCAACTTCGAGATGTGAACGCTGTTCTTGCTCATGGATTTTGCAGATGAAGCCTTGAGGGACAGCATTTTTGGGTCTTGTCCGGGCAGTGTGATCGTAGTGTCGAAGAATCTCTGTGTCGCTGATGTCGAAGATTCCACCGTCCACCCAGCTGCTTCGCATGCGTTCTCGAAAGCGGCTTCAAATTGCGTCGTGGACAACGGTTCTCGGCTCAATGCGTGGTGAGCCCGCAGCCGGGCGAGAAATGCTTCACTCCAGTCAGGCGTCGTCAGCCAGGAGCCAGGCAGTAGCTTTTGGGCAACCGGCTGCAACAGAGCATCGACAAACGCGTTGACTACCGAGAGCTCTTGCAGGCCTAGGGCGTCGATCTTGCTACGTAGCTCCTGTCGGCTTTCTTCGATGCTCAAGCGACCTCTTCACGGGCAGAAACTATGTCCGCCGGCCGTAAAGAGGTATTCGGCAGCACGACATGCTGCATAGCTGGCCGTTTGCCGGTGAAGGACCAGTTCACCGCCGCGGCGATTTGATAGCTAATCAACGGCGGTACCGCATCGCCTACATGGCGGTATTTGTTGGCCAGGCTGCTGCCGAAGAACCGGTACGTGGAGGGGAACCCATTGAGGATGGCCAACTCACGCAAGCTGCATAGGCGGTTATCCACGGGGTGCGCGTACCTCCCGTTGCCGATATGCCCGCACTCCCGTTTGATGGTCGGTGCTGGTTTGTTCCACGACATGCGCCCGTACACGTCCGGGTGGCTACCCAGCTTGTTCTTTTCGATGAGCTTCCGCATCGCGGGAGTTAGCAACCTAGTGGTTGAGTGGCCGCCGTTTAACAGGTCTCGCCAGGAGCCACCGTCGGGAGGGATAGCGGCGATGCGGGCCAACGAGTGCTGCGATAAGAAGCGCGGGGAAACGTGCGCATCGTCGGTGGGGTCTGCCTCACCTGCGTGCAAAGAACGGAGATGCCCTATTGCTCGCTTGACTGTTAGAGCATCGGGTGAGACTGCATATCCAGCCCATAGGTCATCAACCGTACGAGCGATGAGGCCATCTCTGACCGCCACGACTAGGGCGCGTTCGCGGATTTGTGGCAGCCCGAACTTGGTTAGGACATGAGTTTCGGCGGTAGTCGTGTAGCCAAGGGTTTGGAGTCGTTGTCGCAGTGCATCGAAGTGCTTGCGAAAGTTCCCGGTCAGCAACTCACGCGCGTTCTCCATGACGAGAACGGAAGGCTCAAACGCCTCCGCATACTGGGCGACTCTGCGCACGAGGCTGTTTCGGGAGTCGTCGACTATGTGGTTTTGCGAGTTCATCCGTGAGAATCCCGTGCAGGGAGGGCAGGCACTCAGAACGTCTATGGGGTCGGATATGCCGAGTGCATCTTTGAGCGCCCGGGGATTGATTGTCGATAGGTCCGCCATCAGTGGAGCAACCCCGATATTGCTCTCATAGGTGGAGTTGCAGCCGAGGGAACCGCGCTTGCTGCTCGGCTTGCCGAGCTGCGCGTCCACTGCGCCGATCACTTCGAAGGCTGGGTGGGCGTGAAATCCGTAGCTCATTCCGCCGCCGCCAGAAAAGAGATCGACAACGGAAAGCTTTCGGCCCATGCTCGGCATCCTAGGGCGAGGATCCGACTTGCTTCAGGACCTCGGCTCCCTGCGGTAGTCGCCGTGCTCGGCACTCTTGGACCGCAGCGGCCACCTCCGCAGCGGCGGCGGCGACCTGTTGGTGTTCCCATATGCGAATCACCACCCACCCTGCTTCGTTAAGCAGGTGCTCCTGGAGTCGGTCGCGATTCACAGTGTTCGAGAGTTTTTCGCTCCAAAAACGCTGATTCGTAGCTGGGATCTGCCCGTGCTGGGGGCAGGAATGCCAGAAGCAACCATCAACGAACACGGCCAACTTGCATCGGGTGAAGGCGATGTCCGGCCTGACAAGCTGGCCGTTGTCCAGCCGCACAGCAAGATCCTTCCGAAACCGCAAACCCCTCGCGTGGAGCGCACGTCGTAGCGCTACTTCAGGCTTTGTATCCGACCGTTTAACGGCCGCCATGTTCTTGGATCGCATGACCGACGGGCGCGCAACGTCGCTAGAACCCGAGGTCTCGCTTTCAGACGACCCCGCCGGCCTTCCGCTCGGTGCATCGCGCCGTGAGACTCGTATGCGCATCAAGACGTATGCGCATCTAGGTAGATGTGCATTTGGAAGACGCTACGCATCAGCGCATTTCAGGGTGCGTATGGGCAATGGCGGCGATGACGAGGGCCTGGACGGTAACGCCGTTCTCGGCCGCGAGGACTTTGAGTCGGCGGTGCTGCTCTGCTGGTAGGTCCAGGGTGGTGCGTGTCCCCGTGACTCGTGGGTTAGCGGCGGCCGCTGCGGCGAGTCGGTCGGGGGTGGCGAAGGCGGCGGTGATGGCGTCGCGGACCAATTCGCCCAATGTGGTTCCGCGGTTGAGGGCGGCAGTTTTCAGGCCCAACAGCAGCGGGGCCGGATAGGTCACGGTTGTGCGGTGCATTGCGCCGGCGGGCGGGGTGTCGACTGCCGGGGTCTGGAAGGTGTCGGCGGCCCGGGCCGCCGGACGGGCGGCGGTGGGTCGGCGAATCAGGGACTCGCCGAGGTCGCGGCGGCTCACGTGCGCGCCTCCTGGACGGCGGCCACCAGCTCGGCGTAGACATCGGCGTAATCCCACAGGCGGGTCGGCAGTGTGCCGAACGCTTCGGTGATGGCTTGCCGCCGCCGAATTACGGTGCGAAGCACCGGCGCGCCTTCGCCGACCAGGTGTTCGGGTACGCCCGTCGCGAGCGCCGTTCGGAGGTCAACGCCAGTCAGCAGAATCGCGGTCGGCCGGTGCGTGGTCATGTCGAGCGTGGGCCAGACGCGATCAATGTCGGCAGGCGCCGCCCCGCTGGGGATGAGCACCAGGTCGGCGGCGTCAATGGCCGCGTCGATCACCGCGGCGGTGCCGGGTGGGGTGTCGACCACCACCAGCCCCGCCGCACCGCGCGCGGCGGCCGCGGCGAGGTCCGTCGCTCCTACCGGCACCACCGGAAACGGCAGCGGCGTTCCTCGGTGTGCGGCGCGGTCAGCCCATGAGGACGCTGACCCCTGCGGGTCGGCGTCCAACAGCACCACCTCGCGGCCGTGGGCGGCCGCGGCGCAGGCGAGAAAGACGCTTGACGTGGTCTTTCCCACCCCGCCTTTGGTGTGGACCAGCGAAAGGATCATGCCGCGAAGCATAAAGATAGATGCGCATCAATCCACGCATCAGCGGGGGAGCGGGCGGGAAAGAGGCCGCCGACCAGACAAAACGCCGGGACCCTCGGCGTGTCGCAATCAGATTGCGGCGCGACGGGGGAAGGGTGTGGTGCATGGCCCAACCGCATAAAGGCGATCGGATGTTGGTGCAGTCACGCGTACCGCGGGCTGTGTGGGAAGAAATGCGTCGGCGGGCGGCGAAGGCTGGATTGCCGGTCTCGCAGTACGCCGCGGACCTGCTGGCTGTCCACGTCGGCCGCCCTGACCTGGTGCGGTCGCTCCCCTCGCAGGAGGGCTTGCCGCTGGCGATGTGAGCACCCAGGCCCGCTAGTTCTTTCGGGCCAGATGTGGACAAATCCATATAGCGGTGCTGCCCCTAGCTCGATGACGAGCAAGGCCCGCCACTAGGGCGGGCCTCGTCGTTTGGTTTTGAACCGAGTTACGAGCTCGGTTCCGGGTCCGCACCCGTTGCCCCTGAAAGGGACGTGTCTTGCAGGACTCGTCTCACGATAAACCACGCCCTGGCGCTGCGCGTGCGGTGTGTCTCGGTGTGTACGCAAATCGTGATGTTTTGGCCGCCCGGGTCGGCGCTGCTGATCGCTCGGCGCAGTGGCGTGGCTGGGTGGTGCGCGCCGGTGGAGGCTGCCCGCGGGCGCCGCGGTGGACGAGCCGGGCGGGGTGGTTGTCGGCGGTGCGGTCCTGGGGTTCTGGGCCGTGTTTCGCGGCCGCGTGTGCGTCCGCGGGGGTGTCGGTGACGGCGGCGACAGTAGTGGCGGTGGCGGCGGTGATGGCTGAGTACGCCGACCATGACAGCGGCCGCAATGTGGCGGTCACCCGGGCCACTATCGCCGGGAGGGTGGGGTGTGATCCGCGGACTGTGACCGCGGTATGGCGGCTGCTGCGGGGGAGCGGGTGGGCGGTGGAGGCGCAACGCGGGCACGGCTCGCCTGGCACCCCGGCCGCTGCCCGCCGGCCGTCGGTCTATCACCTGACTCCGCGCCCGGAGCAGCCGGCGCGTGTGCACGTTTTCCACCTACCGCCGTCAGGCGGTGTTTGTTCTTCCAGTCCCGTAGGGACGAACTCACCAAGCGCGCACGCGCGCCGCGAACCACGCACTCCCGCCACGCAAACTCGCAGCCCCCGAGGCGCGGCGCGAGCGCCGCGGCCGCTGGCCACACAGCGCCTTGCCGGTCAGTTGGTGGCCCGGTGTCACGGGTTGGGCCGGGGGCATGTGGGCGCCATCTGCGATGCGCTAACCGGGGCCGGGATCGACCCGGCGGTGTGGTCAGCCGCGGACATCACGGGCGCACTTGAGGCCGATATGCGTGCCCGCGGGTGGTGCTGGCCGGACCGCATCGAACGCCCGGGGGGCTTTCTGGCCAGCCGCCTGCGGCGGCTGGAATGGCGCCCCGAAGGGCCGCCGAAACGCGGCGGCGTTGCCGCCGCGGGCCTGGACGAAACGCCGCGGCCGCGGGTGCTCACCGGCGAGCAGCGGCAGCGGATCGCGACGGCGAAAGCGGAGATCCGCTCGGTGCTGGCGGGCCGGTCAGGGTCCAGGTTTGGGCCGGCGCGGCTTGGTACGGGGCGCGGGGAATCCCAGCGCGCGCAGTTGGGCGGCGGTGAACCAGCCGCGGGCTCGGATGTCACGGTAGGCGGCAGCGTAGGCGCGGGTTTCGGCCTCGGCGGCGGCGGCGTGTTCGGCGGCGCGGTCGTGGTGGGAGCGCAGCCGCTCAATGGCCGCGGTGGCCTCGGTGCGCAGTTGGGCGAGCAGCTGCTCAATGCCGGGGTGGGGGGTGTCGCTCATGCGGGCCGAGCTTAGCCGCGCATGCTGCGGTGTGGTGGGCGGCTGCGGCTGCGCCTTGCCGGTGGCGCACCTGGCGGTGCGCGGGAGCGCCGCGGCGCTCCGGGCGGGACGGCCCGCCGCGCCCGGTCCGGGGTGTCTCGCGCGGCGCTTCGCGCGCGCTTCGCCTGCCCCCGTCCCGGCCGCTTTTCGCGGGCCGTCCCTGCGTACTGCGTGAGAGCGGACGGACCGAATCCCCTCAACAACCGGGGCCGTCCCCTCTCACTCCGTAGCAAGGTATGCAAAACCTATATCGGCTGCGCCTCATAGGTTCCGCCCTTGCCCGCGCCGCCGGGGGCGTCGCGGGGGTAGGCTTCCGGCGTGCCGCCGCAAGCCCCAGCACCGTCCGCCCTGTCGGGGCGTACCACGGTGCTGTTGTGGCGGCCGGTGGCCGACCACTGGCGCGGCGGGGAGGGGGGTACCGCGGGCGCGGTTCTGGCGGCGGCGCGGGTGGCGCTGGACTCGCCGGGGTACCGGGGGGAGATCCCGCGGCCGGGGGCGGATGCGCTGGCCGCTCTGACGGGGGCGGGTGTGGTGCTGAACGCGGCGGTGCGCCAGCGTTACGCCCGCGCTGATGCGGGGGCGATTGCGGCGGCGGCCGAGGGGGTGGCTGCGGCGGCGGGGGCGGTCGTCGAGGGACACCCGGACCCGGTGCCGGTGCGCTGGTGTGTGGGGCCGCGGGACCGGCTGGTGCATTTGCGCTGCGATCCGCGTTTGCACGCGGCGATGCTGGCCGCCGCGGCGGCCAACGGGATGGGGCTGGGGGCGTGGCTGCGGGATGCGGTCGCGGCTTCGGTGGGCGAGCATCAGGCGCGCCGCCCGGACGAGGCGACGCGGACCGCGCGCGGGGTGTGCGGGCGGGTGACGGGGCTTCTGGTGCAGGCGGGGGCGGTTGCGGCCGGGGCGCGGGAGTCCGCGGCGGTGGGCGCGGCGGAGGATGCGGTGGCCGGGGTGGCGGCGGCGCTGGCGGTGTGGGGGTCGCGGCGGTGATCATCAAGCGCACCCGGGGGGTGAGCGCGGCCAAGGCGCTGGCCTATGACTACGGGCCGGGGCGGCGTCAGGAGCACCACAATCCGCGGCGGCTGGCCGGGACCGTGGCGGGGCGGGACTGGCGGGCGCGGGGGCGGTCGATGCAAATCAAACTGCGTGAGGACGGCGATACCGCGGCGGGTAAGCGGGGCCGGGTGCTGCGGCTGGCGGTGTCGGCGGCGCCGCAAGACCGGGTGATGTCGGACCGGGAGTGGGCGGGGATCGCTGAGCGGGTGGTGGGGGAGTTCACCGGCGGTAAGGCCGAAGGCTATGCCTGGGAAGCGGTGCGCCACGATCCGCGCCACATTCACATCACGCTGTTGCAGCGCGGCCATGACGGGCGGCTGCTCTCGGAGTCTCACGACTACCGCCGGTTCGGGCGGATCAG
>JAGQTO010000291.1 GCA_020439025.1 Mycobacterium sp.
GCGATCCGCGATCATTTCGCCGCGCGGGGGGACGCCGAGTCCTGGTCGCTGCTGACGCCGTTCACCGAGGAGCCGGCGAAACTGCTGGGCATCATCGTCGTCCTCCTGCTGGCCGCCACCCGACCGCGCAGCGCCCTCGACGGATTGGTCACCGGGTCCTTCGTCGGATTGGGCTTTGAGGTCGTCGAGAACGTCGCACGCTCGATCAACAACGCGATCACCTCCTACCCTCCCGGTCAGCGCGACAACCTCGGATCCCTCGCGGTCGATCTCCTCCACGAGGTCGTACGGGGAAGTTGGAGCGGGCACATCGTCATCACCGGCATCGCCGGTTTCGGTGTCGGATACGCGATGACGGCCCGGGAGCGCTCCGCCGTCCGGCGCTGGGCTGTCGCGGTGTCGCTGGTGGCCCTGGCGGTTGCCGGGCACCTGCTGTGGAACTCACATCGGTTCGGAGCGTTCTACGTGCTCGGACAGGTGGCTCTGTTCGTCTTCTTCCTCTGGCTGATCAGGGTGGGCCGCCGCCGAGAGGCCGAGATCTACCTGCCGTATCTGCGCTACGTCATGCCCTCTGTGATCGACGCCGGAAACCGGCGGTCGCGGACCCGGCGTCGCGCGACCGCGGAGTTGGCGGCGGCGATCAGTACCGGCGACGCCCAACGTGCGCACCGCTGCGTCCAGCAACTTGCCGGGGACGGATCCGGTCAGATCCAGCCGCGCCGGGTGAAGCCGACGTAAAGCGCGACCGAGGCGATCGCCGAGAGCAGCGCGCTGGCCCACACTCCCCAGTTGTTGCCGTATCCGGGATAGGGGATGTTCTGGCCGTACCAGCCGGTGACCAGGGTCGGCACGGCGATGATGGCCGCCCAACCGGTCAGCTTTTTCATGATGGTGTTGAGCCGGGCATCCTGCAGTGACAGGTTCGTCTCGAACACCGTGGTGACCATGTCCCGCAGTGACTCCGTCCACTCGCCCGCCCGGATTGCGTGGTCGTACAGATCCGAGTACCAACCGGCGAGCTCACTGCCCTGCGCGCCCGGGGGGACCCGCCGCATGACGGTGTTGACCGCCTCACGCATCGGCAGCACGATGCGCCGCAGTTCGACGAGTTCCTTACGCAGCCGGTAGGTGTCGCGCTGCAGTTGTCGGGTCTGGGAGCGGTCGTCGAACAGTGCGTCCTCCAGCGCCTCGATCCCGTCGTCGAGTTGCTGGATGGTGTCGAACTGTTCATCGATCACCACGTCGAGGATCCCGTGCAGGAGAGCCGGGCTGCCGTCGCGCAGCAGGTCGCTGTTGTCATCCCAGCGGCGGACCACCTCGTCGATGTCGAAGATCGGTCGCGCCGGGTCGCTCTCGTGCCGCACCGTCACCACGGCGGAGGGCAGCAGGAAGATCGACACCCGCGCGGTCAGCAGGCGCGACTCGATCGACCCGGGCACCTGCGGTCCGAGCGACGTGGCGTAAACGGTCAGAAACGTGTGGGTCGCGTACCGGGTGGCCTTGGTGCGCGCGGCGTGCTCGACGATGTCCTCCACCGCGGGCGCATCGAAGCCGAGTTCGCCGGCCAGCTCAGTGAGTAGCCGGTGCCCGGGGTTGCACAGATCCACCCAGACCAGAGCCTGGGGCTGGCACAGATGATCCGAGACGTCCTCGAGAGGAAAATTCTCGTTCGCCAACGCACCATCGACCCAGAGTCTGGTGCGGACTGCAGCCGCATCCCGGTGCCGATCGGTGATGGTCACGGATCGGTGGTGACCACGAACGCGGGACCGTCGCCGCCTTAACCGGTCGTGTGGACGATCAGCACGTCGGTCTTGGACTTGCGCGCCACGTTGGCGGGCACAGAGCCGAGCAGACGGCCGGCGATAGTGCTGAGGCCCAAATTGCCCACCACAAGCAGGTCGGCGCCCACCTCGTTGGCCAGGTCGACCAAGACGTCGACCGGGGCGCCCTCGATCGCCCGCTCCTCGACATTGGTGGCACCGGCGGCCTTGGCCCGCTCGCTCGCCTCGCGAAGAATCTCGTAGATCGGCGCGTTGCCCGTCACCTTGTAGCCCTCATCCTTAAGCACATCGGCGGCGCGAGCGTCCTCGGCGCTGGGCAGGAAGGCGGTCGCCACGATGACCTTCGCGTCGGGAGCGGACGCCAGTTGCCCGGCCCGATCGACCGCGCGAAACGAGGAGTCCGAGCCGTCCGTACCGACGACCACCGTCATGTAACCGCCCATTCGTGCCCTCCAGTGGTGAGTTTAAAAGCCACCCGGAACAGTAGCGCCTCCATGCGGTAACGCGACGCGATTCAGTCCACGCGGCGCCCGCGACGAGGTTCGGAATCGCCCCGATGAGGGGAAACACCGCGCCGTGACGTTCGCTACAGCCGCCGCCGGGCGGCGGCCCCGCACCGGCGATACGGTTTGCCCCGGGGCGGGCACCGCCGTGGACCCGGGAAGGACGTCGAGCAGCCGAAGTGAGCATCTCGCTACAGCAGCGTCCGCCGGTCCTGCCGGTGCACCGGACTGCCGCAAAGCGGCGGTCCTTCGATCCCGTCGTAGTGGCGGCGGTCGCGGTCGGCATCAGCGCAGCGGGCGCGGCCCGGCCCTCGCTGTGGTTCGACGAGGCCGCGACGATCTCTGCCTCGACGCGTTCGCCGGCGCAATTGTGGCGGATGGTGGGCAACATCGATGCCGTCCACGGACTGTATTACCTGCTCATGCGCGGTTGGTATGCGGTGTTCCCGGCTACCGAGTTCGGCTCGCGGCTCTCCAGCGCGCTGGCCGTGGGCCTCGCCGCGGCCGGAGTGGTGGTACTCGGCAGGCAGATCTCCACCCGGACCGTTGCCGTGGCCGCAGGCCTTGTCTTCGCCGTTCTTCCCCGGGTGACCTGGGCCGGTATGGAGACCCGTTCGTATGCGCTGTCCATGGCGGCCGCGGTCTGGTTGACGGTGTTCTGCGTACTCGCCGCGCGCCGCGGCCGGCCGTGGTGGTGGCTGGCCTACGCCCTGCTGCTGGCGTCGGCGACGCTGCTCAACGTATTCCTCCTGCTGATCGTCCCCGCGCACGCGGTGGCCGTCGCGCTGGCAGGCAGTACGCCGCGGGATATCCGCCTCTGGGCCGCGGCAGCGACCGGAGCCGCCACGGCGGTGACGCCATTCCTCATGTTCACCCAGTCCCAGCTGTTCCAGGTCCGGTGGATCGCCCAACTGGGCAGCCACACCGTCGGCGAGGTGCTCGAGAAGCAGTACTTCGACCGCTCGCTACCGGCCGCACTGGGCGCCGGAGCCATTCTGTTGGCGGCCCTGGTCTGCGGATCCTGGCCCGCCACCGGACGTCCGGGCCGGCTGCTGCCGGTCCTCGCGCTGACCTGGATCGCGGTCCCCACCGCCACGCTGCTGGCCTACTCGGCACTGAGAAACCCCATCTACTACCCGCGGTACCTGTCCTTCACCGCCCCGGCGTTCGCCTTGTTGTTGGGGCTCTGCATCGTCGCACTGGCTCGCTCGCGGATCGGGGTCGCGGTGGTCCTGGCGTGTTTCGCGGTGGCGGCGACGCCCAACTACCTGGCCCAGCGTGGGCCGTACGCAAAGGAGAACATGGACTACAGCGCCGTGGCCGACGTCATCGACCGCAACGCCGCGCCGGGCGACTGCCTCGTGCTGGACAATTCAGCGGCCTGGAAACCCGGGCCGATCCGCCCGTTGACGGCCGCCCGGCCGGACGTCTA
>JAGQTO010000292.1 GCA_020439025.1 Mycobacterium sp.
GCGGTGTTGTTGGTGGCGTAGGCGGGGAGCTGGATCCGGTTGATGTGGATCGCCAATAGGTCACCGGGTTCAGCGCCGTTGACATAGATCGGGCCGGTGACGGTGTGCGGGCCACGGTTCTTGACCGCCCCGTTGATCTTCTCGATCTGTCCCTCGTTGATGCCGGGGGCCACCTGGCCGCCTCCGGCAGGTTCGGTCTCGATCGCCACGGTGTCGCCCGGGTCGATCCGCAGCACGGGCGCGATGGTGTTGTCGTAGACGCCCCACTGTGTGGTCTGCGGGGTCGCGGGCAGCATCCAGAAACGGTGACCGTCCTTGGACAGCGGCGCCGCCTCCATGTAGGCCTGGTTCGGCGGTCCCTGCAGGAAGGTGGCCGTGTAGTCCGGAAACGGCCTGTCCGGATCCTCCGACGCGTTGTCTCGCGCGGTCCCGCATCCAGCGAGCAGGGACGAGATGGCGAGCGCTGCCACAACAGCGCTCGCACCTCCTTTGGGACCGTTCATACTTCGGCACCTTTCGACCGCGCATGCGAACCTGGCCACCTTCGTACCGCGAACGACTCGTCCTGGGGGCGGCTTCGGTCAAGCTTGCGAGGCATGACGATCGTCACCGAGGTTGGGGGAACAACGAATGTCGTGAAGTTCGACAACACCGTCATCACGATTAACATTGACACCAATCGCCACACCCGCCAATGGCGCGTTCGGCTCGAGCGAACTATTTTCTCGGGGTGATGTCCCGCACTTTCAGAGCCCTCGCCCGCTTTGCCCCGCATGCCCTGCCGATCGCGGCGGTCACCGTCCTGGGTTGGTCCGGCGGGGTCATGGCGGCCGGACCGGCACCGTCGGTGCGCCTGGTCGACGAGGTCAACCCGCTGGCCGGCAAGCCCTTCTACGTCGACCCCATCTCGAAGGCCATGGCCGCGGCGAACAGCGCCAGCCCGCCGAGCCCCGAGCTGACGACCATCGCCAACACCCCGGCGTCCTACTGGCTCGACGAGGCGTTCCCCGCCGCCACGGTGTCCCGGACGGTCTCGAGGTACACCGGCGCCGCCGAGGCGGCAGGCGCGATGCCGGTCCTGACCATCTACGGGATCCCGCATCGCGACTGCGGCAGCTTTGCTGCCGGTGGACTGCCCAGCGGTGCGGCCTACCGTCAGTGGATCGACGCGGTGTCCGCCGGTGTGGGGTCCGCGCCGGCGGCGATCATCCTCGAACCCGACGCCCTGGCCATGGCCGACTGCCTGTCAGCCGATCAACGCCAGGAACGTTTCGATCTGATCAGCTACGCCGTGGACACCCTGACCAGCCTGCCGGGCGCCGCGGTGTATGTCGACGCCGGGCACTCACGCTGGCTCAGTGCCGAGGACATGGCGGGCCGGCTCAACACCGTCGGCGTGGATCAGGCGCGTGGCTTCAGCCTCAACACCGCGAACTTCTACACCACGGAGGAGGAGATCGGTTACGGCGAGGCCGTCTCTGGGATGACGGGCGGCTCGCACTACGTGATCGACACCTCGCGCAATGGTGTCGGCCCGGCCGACGACTCGCCGCTGAACTGGTGCAATCCGACCGGCCGCGCAATGGGCACGCCGCCCACCACGGCCACCGCGGGCGCGCACGCCGACGCCTACCTGTGGGTCAAACGGCCGGGGGAGTCCGACGGTTCGTGCGACCGCGGTGAACCGCGGGCCGGGCAGTTCATCAACCAGTACGCGATCAGCCTGGTCCGTAACGCCGGCTAGTAACGCCCGGCTCGCCGTGTGCGACGATCGGGTGAGGGTTCGCTGAGGGCCGTGCCCACCGGGCCGGCGGGCCGACAGAGGGGATGGCCGCTGTGATGACCGATCTGCGGCGCCGGACTTTGCCGGCTCGGGTGAGCATGGCGGTGGTCTGTGCGGCCTTGAGTTGGTTGGGGCTGAGCGGTGCGGCGTCGGCGACGGCCGAGCCGGTCGAGCCGGCGCCCCCGCCGCCTCCCACCCTTCTGGTGCCGCCGCCGGAACCGCCGCCGAAGAACCCGATGACGCCGCACCAGGCCGCGGTGCCGGTCAGCGACCCCGCCGAGGCACCCCCGATCGTCCCGAATTTCCAGCCGTCCGTCCCGGAGATTCCGAACGCCCAGTACGGGTCCGGAAAGTACGGCGGGGGAGTGCTGGGAACCCTGCGGGACCTGTGGGACCAGGCACGAAATCCGATGTTCGCCCAGGACGAGATCATGGGAGGGGGCGCCGGCAGGCCGACACCGCCACCCGGTGCGGGGCCGGCGCCGCCGCTGCCCCCCGGCTACATCTCGACCAACGCCCCGGGTTCGGAGACTCCCTCGACGTCGGGGGGCGGAGGCGGATCAGAGAGCGGACGTCCCGCGCTGCCGCCGGGCTACTACCCCCTCGATGGACCGCCGCCGCCGGGTTACGAATACCTGACGCCGTCGGGCTCCTAGTCTTTTCGGGAACGAATGGCACCCCGATTCGGTTGCACCCGACATGACCTCTCGAATCGACCCGACCATCGACAACGGAATCGACGCCGAGACCCGCGGCCGCATCTGTGAGGGTCTCGCGCGTCTTCTCGCCGACACCTACACGCTGTATCTCAAGACCCACAACTACCACTGGAACGTCACCGGCCCGATGTTCCAGACGCTGCACCTGATGTTCGAAGGTCAGTACACCGAACTCGCTCTCGCGGTGGACCTGATCGCCGAGCGGATCAGGGCGCTGGGAGCCAAGGCGCCCGGGAGCTACGCCGAATTCTCCAGGCTGACCAGCATCGTCGAGGACACCGGAGTGAAAAGCGCGCCAGAGATGATCCGCGATCTGGTCGCAGGCCAGGAGGCCGTGGTGCGGACGGCCCGCGCGCTGTTCCCCGTGGTCGACGAGGCGCATGACGAACCGACCGCCGACCTGCTGACGCAGCGGATGCAGATCCACGAGAAGACGGCGTGGATGCTGCGCAGCCTGCTCGAGGAGTGACCCGGGGCCCGGGCCGGCTCAGTCGGTCCGGGGCAACCGGGCGACGATCACCGGGATGTGGGCGGAGTTGACCACGGCGGTGCTGACCGACCCCAGCAGCATGCCGGGGAAGCCGCCACGGCCGTGGCTGCCCAACACCACCAGCTGGGCCTTCTCGGCATGCTCGAGCAGCCGCAGCGCGGGCTGGTCGCACACCACAACCTTGTGGACGACGACATCGGGGTAGCGGTCGTGCCAGCCGCAGAGCCGCTCGGCGAGAACCTCGGTCTCCTGGTCCTTGATGTTGCGCCACTCGATGGGTGCCCAGCCGATGCTCGCTATCCCCAGGGAGTTCATATCGCTCCAGGCGTGCAGCGCCACTAGCTCGACACCGCGCCGGGAGGCTTCGTCGAAGGCGATTTCGGTCGCCAGTTCCGAGGTCGGGGAGCCGTCGACGCCGACGAGCACCGGTCCGGTGGGGTCGGGGCCGGCCCCTGGCTGGTGATGGTGGATGACCGCGACCGGGCAGTGTGCGTGGTGCACCACGCCCGCGCTGACCGATCCGAGCAGGGTCTGGGCGACCCCGCCCTGGCCGCGGCAGCCCACCACCATCATCTCGGCCTGCCGGGAGAACTCGACCAGGGCGGGCAGGACCGGTTCGTAGACGACCTCGTAGCCCATCTGGTCGGCGTGGGACGGGGCGGCGGCGACCGCGGCCGCGTTGGCCTGCTCGACGATCCGGGCCGTCTGCTCCTCCTGGAGCTCGACGTAGTCGGCCGTCACCGGCACGCCCGGCCATCCCTGGGCCCCGGTCACGATGGGCGCCACGACGTGCAGGACCGTCAGCGCGACGTTGCGCATCGCCGCGTCGCGGGCGGCCCATTCGACCGCGGCGAGCGAGGAGGCGGAGCCATCGACCCCGACGATGATTCCGTGGCGCTGCTGGTCTGACACGACGGTCCTCCTGACCTAGGTGTGTGTCGTTCACGTCCGAAATTCACTGTGCCACATCCGGCCGGGGCGTCGGGCGGTTCGCGGTCAGCGGCCTAGGTGGCTGTCCCAGAACCGGGCCATCTCGGCGAAGACGTCCTGCGATTCCGGGGCGAAAGGCTCGATGAAATAGGTGAAGTGCGAGGCTCCCTCAACCAGGTGGAGTTCGGCGTCGACACCGGCTCTGCGGAGTTTGCGGTGCATGAGCACGGTCTGGCTCAGGATCAGGTCCCGGGTGCCGGAGACCAGCATGGTGGGCGGGAAGCCGGAGACGTCGCCGCGCAGCGGCGAGAGCAGTGGATCGGCGATATCGGCGTCGCCGGCGTACAACCGCGCTCCGCGGCTGGCGACGGCCTCATAGGTGACCAGCACGTTGTCGACCCATTCGTGGACCTTGAGTGAATCCCCGACCGGGCCAAGGTCGCACCAGGGGGTCTGCACGGCGACTGCCGCCGGCGGTGTCACACCGTCGCGTTTGGCCCGCAGCACCGTCGACAATGCGAGGCCGCCGCCGGCGGAGCCGCCGGATATGCCGATATTGGCCGGCGGCGCCATCGTCAGCGCGGCCTTCCACACGGCCATCGCGTCGTCGGAGGCGGCCGGGTACGGATGTTCCGGCGGCATCCGGTAGTCCACCTCGATCACCCTGATGCCGCAGGTGGCGGCGATGACCGCGGGTTCCAGTAGGGAGGCCCTGCCGGGGTTGAACAGGTAGGCGCCGCCGTGGGTGTTGACCAGAAGCCGGTTGGCATTGGCGGCGGGCACGTTCGGCGGGGTGACGACGAAGGCTGGGACACCGCCGATCGTCTCGGCGTCGACCTGCACACCGAGGCGTTCGATGATCTCTTCGATCGCGGGGATGGACTGCGCGGCCAGATCGGCGATCGCGGACTTCCAGCCGGCCGCGTCGGGCGGGTTCAACAACCACTCGCTGTTGCGGTAGGGCATCGCAATGGCCTGGCCCAACTCCGCGCTGACCGAATCCGGCACCGGGATGTTGCGCCCGGGGACGATCCGCGGGCCGGCCGTGCCGTTGAGGTGCCCCATCAGGTTCTGCAGGTCGGACCCGGCGGGGACTGTGACGGTGTTGATCTGGTTCTGTGGCGACGGTTCGGCCATCGGAAACCTCCTAGTGCTCCAACTGCACGACGGTGCGGGACTCCAGATTCGGGCGGATCATCTCGTCGAGAATCCGCTGGTGTTCGGGATGGTCGCGGTAGGCGGTGAAACTATCTCGGTCCTCGAATGTGCCGACCACCGCGAAGTCGTAGGCGCCGGGCGTGAGGCCGGCGTCGGGGCCGCAGAGGTAGTTGCGGACGCCGTCGAGTCCGGAGACCAGGGTCCGCAGGGCGTCGGCGATCGCCGAGCCGGCGACATCGGGTGCGCGCCACTTGAAGGTGACGACGTGGGTGAAGGCCATCGCGCAACCCTACGAAATCGGCCTGTTGGCCGAAGCGGTATTCGCCCGGTCGCCGGGAACCGCCAAAGCGCCCTTGACTGACCCATCCGTCGCATGTGACGATTTCGTCATTAGAGTGGAGGTCGCCGGATGTCTGATGTGGTGGGCGCGCGCGACCGGTTGCACAGCGACCAGGGCGCCCGGCCGGGAGAGCATCCCGGCAGGTCGCGTGATCCGCTGATCAAGGTGACCGGTCTGGCGTGGCTGGAATTCGACAAGCCCGACCTGGTTCGCGCGGAGCGCTTCGCCCACGCCTTCGGTCTGCACACCGCGTCGGCCGATGCCGACCAGATCCGGTTGCGGGGAACCGAGGCCGGGTCCCCCTGCGTGATCCTGCGGCGAGGACCCCGCTCACGGTTCCGCGGCCTGGCGCTGCGCGCCGGCGACGAGTCCGACGTGCGGCGACTGGCCGACAAGACGGGCATGCCGGTAAACCCGCTGCCGGAGGGTATCGGCGGGGTGGGGGTCGGCCTGGTCGATCCCGGCGGCACCCCGGTGACCGTCGTCGCCGGTCTGCATGAGCTGGCCGCGCTGCCGGCCCAGCGGCCACTCGTCGTCAACTCCGGCCGGCAAACCCCGAGGGTCAACACCGCCCAGCGCCCGCCCCGGGAGCCGGCCGCGGTCGCGCGACTGGGCCACGTGGTCCTCCAGTCGACCACCTACCGCAAGACCCTCGACTGGTACCTGGATCACTTCGGACTGATCGTCAGCGACTTCCAGTACTACGCCGGGCAGCGCGATCGCGGCCCGACCATGAGCTTCATCCGCTGCGACCAAGGGGCCACGCCCAGCGACCATCACACCCTGGCGATGGCGCTGGGCCCGGTGAACCGCTACATCCACTCCGCCTATGAGGTCAGCGACCTCGATGCGCTCGCCGCCGGCGGGGAGTACCTACGCGACCGCGGCTACCGTCGGTCATGGGGCATCGGCCGGCATATCCAGGGCAGCCAGATCTTTGACTACTGGCGCGATCCGGACGGGTTCCTGGTCGAGCACTACACCGACGGCGATGTGTTCGACAACACCGTCGCGACCGGTTGGGCGCCGTTCACCGCCTCCGGCCTGGCCCAGTGGGGCCCGCCGGTGACCAAGGACTTCCTGGAGATCGAACCGCGTTAGGCGCGTGAGCAACTGGGTGCCGTCGCCACCGCTCTGCGCGGTGACAACGAGTTCGACGTTCGCCGTCTGATGGGAATGCTGAAAGTGGTGCGTTCATGACCGTCTCCGTGCTGCGCACCGCCGAGGGATGGTGGGTGCAAAAAGGTTTGAGCGCCGTCAGGATCGAGACTTCCGCCGCGACCACGCGGGAGTTGTTGGGCGAGCGCGATGCGGTGCGGGCCGCGCGGGATGCCTCCGCCACCGTCCCGGTGGACAGCCTGACCTTGTGCTCTCCGGTCACCGCACCGTGCCGGGTCGTGGCCCAGATGACCAATTTCGCCTCGCACGTGCGGGATGCGGGGATGGACCCGGCCAGCACACCGCTGACCTTCTTCCGCAAATCGTCGGCGTCGATCAGCGGTCCGCGCGGTCCCGTCGTCAAGCCGGCGCACGTCCGGTTCCTCGACTATGAGGTCGAGATCGGTCTGGTGATCGGACAGGACATGCCGGTCGGCACCACGGTGACCGAGGACACCCTGGCATGCTTCGTCGCCGGCCTAGTGGTCACCAACGACGTCTCGGCGCGCGACGTTCAGCTGCCCCAGACGCAATTCTACGAGGCCAAGAGCTATCCCACGTTCACCCCGGTGGGCCCCGCATTGGTGCTGCTCGAGGACGGCGAACTGAACCGGTTCGGTGATCTGCGGCTGCGGCTCAGCGTCAACGGCCAGGAACGCCAGAACGCCCTCGTCGCCGGGGACATGCTGTACCGACCGTTGCAGGCGTTGCAGTCGCTGACCCGGTTCCAGGATCTGGCCGCCGGTGACCTCGTCCTGACCGGCACGCCGGTGGGTACCGCGCTGAGCGCGCCACCGAAGCCGATCACGATGATCAGCAATCTGCTGCCGCTCGCGTGGAAGTGGAAGGCGTTTTTCAAAAGCCAGGCCGCCAATCCGAAGTACCTGCACGACGGTGACCGCATCGAGGCGTCGGTGGCCACCGACGATGGTGGGATCGACCTCGGCACCCAGCGGATCCGGGTCAGCTACGGGTAACGTCGCGTAACGCCGCGTAGCGGCGGGCGCGAGTGGTTCACCTTCGATTGTTGCTATGTTCACCTTGGGTTCACCGGGGTGGCCGCGTGCCGACAACAGCGCCCCTGGCGGCGGGAGGGGCAGTGGACGTCGGGCTGATCATCGCCATCGGCTTCGCGCTGTCCTTCGCGCTGACCAACGGTTTCCACGACGCCTCCAATGCGATCGCGACCCTGGTGGCCACCCGGGGAGCCACCCCGGGGCAGGCGGTCGCGCTGTCGGCGGTGTTCAACATGGCCGGTGCGGTGCTGCTGGGGACGGCGGTCGCCGACACCATCGGCACGATCGTCACGGTGCCGCAGAGTCAGGTGCTGGCCGTCGTCGGCTCGGGGTTGGCTGGCGCGACGGGCTGGAACCTGCTGACCTGGTGGCTCGGGCTCCCGTCGTCGTCGGGGCACGCGCTGGTCGGCGGACTGACCGGATCGGCGGTGGCCGAGGGCAGTCTCTCCGGAGGCGGCGGGCTGGCCTCGGTGCACTGGGGCGGTTTTGAGGGCTGGCATCCGACCGGTGTGTTCGGTGTGCTTGTCGCCCTGCTGATTTCGCCTGTCCTGGGATTCGCCTTCGCGTTCGTGATCGTTCGGTTCGTCCGGCGGATCTCGCGGCGGTGGACGACCCGGTGGAACGGTCCGGTGCGGGGCGCGGGCTGGGTCGCGGCGGCCGGACTGTCGTTCAGCCACGGCGGCAACGACGCCCAGAAGGCGATGGGCGTGATCGCGGTCCTGCTGCTGGCCGCCGGGCATACCAGCGCGCTGACCGTGCCGCTGTGGGCGAAGGTCGCCACGGGCCTGGCGCTCACCGCCGGTACCGCGCTGGGCGGCTGGCGGATCGTGCGGACCGTCGGCCGGCGCATCTTCAGCCTCACCCCCATCGACTCGGTTTCCAGCCAGACGTCGTCGACCGCCGTCATCCTGGGCGCGTCGCTGATCGGCGCGCCGGTGAGCACAACCCAGGTGGTGGCATCCTCGGTGGTCGGCGTCGGCGCGGGCCGACGCCGCTGGCAGCACGTGCGGTGGGAGATCGTTCGGGAGATGGGCCTGGCCTGGCTGACCACGATCCCGGCGGCCGCGCTGCTGGCGGTCGGCGTCCTTCTCGTCTGGAGAACAGCGCTATGAGTTTCTCGGCTCGCAAACGCAGACGCTGGTTCCTGCCAGAAGCGCCGGACGTCGTCGGCATGTTGAAGGCCCAGGCTGACATCACCGCCGCCGGGATGAACGCCTTCGCCGACTGGGCGGCGGGGGATGCCGGCCGCGCCGAGGATGTTCGGCAAGCCGAGCACGATTGCGACGGCGTGCGGCGGCAACTCGTTGCCGCGGTCAGCCAGGCGTTCACCACGCCCCTGGAGCCCGAGGATCTGTTCCAGTTGTCGCGTGACCTCGACAAGGTGATCAACGGCGCCAAGAACACCGTCCGGGAGGCCGAGGCGATGGACTTTCCGCCCGACCGCGCCACCGCCGAGATGAGCCTCCAGCTCGCCGAAGGGGTCGAACACATCCGGACGGCCTTCGGCCATCTGGACGCTCGCCACGCCGAATCGGCCGTGGCGGCCACTGAGGCCGCCGACGCGGCGGTGAAGTCGCAGCGCAATCTGGAGCGGATCTACCGGCAGGCGGCATGCGATCTGCTCAGCGTCACCGACATCGGTGTGCTGACCGCGCGGCGCGAGCTCTACCGCCGGGTCTCGGCCATCTCCGACGACATCGTTTCGGTCGCCGACCGGATCTGGTACTCGTGGGTCAAGGAATCCTGACCGTACTCACCCGGTGAACTTGCCACTGCGGATGCGGTCGGCCTCCATCAGCGCCAGTTCCTGGGCGCCGGGGATGACGATCTCCGGATCGGGAACGAAGTCCACATCCTCGGCGCGGCCGCCGTAGGGGACAGCGTCGAGGATCACCCGGATGGCGTTGAGGCGGGCGCGGTGCTTGTTCTCCGAGCGCACGATGGTCCACGGTGCGTCCGGAGTGCTGGTCCGGCGCAGCATCCGGTACTTGGCCTCGGTGAAGTCGTCCCAGTGTTCCTGGGCCTGGACGTCGATCTCGCTGAGCTTCCACTGCCGCAGCGGGTCATCGCGACGCCGCTCGAACCGGCGGGCCTGTTCCTCCTTGGTGACGCTGAAGTAGAGCTTCACCAGGGTGGTGCCCTGTCGGACCAGATCCTTCTCGAAGCCCACCACGCCTTTGAGGAAGTTGCGGTACTCCTCGTCGGTGCAGAAGCCGAAGACCGGCTCCACCATGGCGCGGTTGTACCAGGAGCGGTCGAACAGAACCATCTCCCCGCCGGTCGGGAATTGGGCCACATAGCGCTGGAAGTACCACTGGCTGCGCTGCTCCTCGGTGGGTCTGCCCAGCGCCACAACCCGGTAGTGCTTCTCGTTCATATAGCGGGTGACCCGGCGGATGGTGCCGCCCTTGCCGGCGGCGTCGCGGCCCTCGAACAACACGATCATCCGGCGGTTCTCCTCCTCGAGGTAGCGCTGCAGCTTGAGCAACTCCACCTGATAGGGCTTGAGCTCTTCTTCTTCGCGGACACGACGGGGGATGGCCATGGGGCCATTGTCGCTCAGGCGCGTATGGCCGGTCAGGCCTTCTGTCTCCGTAGCATCTCGAAACGACGGCGGTTGCGCGGCGACGGCCATCGACCGGCCGGTGCAGCTAGCGTCGCTGCCTACGATGACCGGGTGAAACCGGGCAGGCAACTGGCGATGGGGGCGGCCAACATCGGGGCGGTGGTGGCCGTTCTGTCGTCGGCGCCGCCGGTGAGCGCGGCCCCCGCGGTACCCGCCTCGGCGCAGACCTCGCAGTGGATCGTCATCGGGGTTCCCGAGGCCGACGCAACCACGGGAACGCTCACCGCGTTCCAGAAGGTCGGCCAGCAGTGGAAGCCGGTGCTCGGGCCGACGAAGGCCAAGGTCGGCGAGCTCGGCGTGGGCGTGCCGGCCGACGGTGTCTACCGCACCCCGGAGGGCACGTTCACCTTCGACCAGGCCTTCGGGCGCGAGCCGAATCCGGGCACCAAGATGCCGTATTTCCAGGCCACCGACCAGGATTGGTGGGACGAGGACGCCAGTTCCCCGACCTACAACACCCACGTGCGCTCGGCCACCAACCCGTCCTCGATCACCGAGAATCTCTACGACTCCGGTCCGGTTTACGACTACGCGGTCAATATCGCGGTCAACCCGAAGCGGATCCCGGGGAAGGTTTCCGGCATCTTCCTGCACGTGACCGACGGCAACCCCACCTGGGGGTGTGTGGCCGTCGGCCGCGAGGAGATGAAATCCCTTCTGACGTGGCTGGATCCGGCCGCCGACCCTCGGATCACCATCGGTGTGGGAACGCCGTCCCTGGTCTCGGCCAAGGCGTGATGCGGCCGGTATCGCGCCGCAGTCGGCCCACGGTATGACGCTGATCGACGTAGTGAGCGTCGACGTGGACGACGTGCTGGCCCCGGACTTCGGGCAGTGGGATCTGCCGCGATAACCGGACCGTTCGCGGGCAGGTCTATCTGCTCCGGAAGTGTGCAACGATGCTGCAGTGCGCGAAACCTTCAACAACCAGAAGGTGCGGGTCGTCGTCGCTGACGATCACCCGCTTTACCGTGAAGGTCTGGTGCGTGCCCTGACCGGCAGCGGAGTGGTGGACGTTGTCGCCGAGGCGCAGGACGGTGCCTCGGCGCTGGCGGCGATCAGGGAACTCCGCCCGGAGGTGGCGTTGCTCGACCACCAGATGCCCGGTATGGACGGCGGTGAGGTGGCCGCCGCGGTGCAGCGCGACGAACTGCCGACCCGGGTGCTGCTGGTCTCGGCCAACAACGATGCGGCGATCGTCTACCACGCCCTGCAACAGGGTGCGGCCGGCTATCTGTCCAAGGAGTCCTCGCGCTCGGAGATCGTCACCGCCGTCGTGGACTGTGCGCGCGGACGCGATGTCGTCGCACCGCAGCTGGCGTCTGGCCTGGCCGCCGAGATCCGCCGCCGGGCCGCTCCCGCCGGCCCGACCCTCAGCGCCCGGGAACGCGAGGTGCTCGCCCTGATCGCCGACGGAGCCAGCATCCCGGCGATCGCCAAGCAACTCTTCCTGGCGCCGTCGACGGTCAAGACGCACGTGCAGCGGCTGTACGAGAAGCTCGGTGTGGGAGATCGCGCGGCAGCAGTGGCCGAGGCGATGCGCCGGGGATTGCTGGACTAGTCCCGAGGTGTCCGGTCCCGCCCCGTCCCCGCCGGTGACCTCGGTTGCGTCGCTGCGGCGACTGCCGCGGCGACTGCCTGGCCTGATGGCTGCCGAGCCGCTGCTCATCCGCTCTTTCCTGCGACTGGTTCTGATCGCGCTGATCGCCCTGCTGGTCCACTACAACCACGTCGCCCACCGCAATGGCGCCGCCTTCGACGCCATCCTGGCGTTCTACGCCCTCGGATCGGTGGCGTGGCTGTTCTATGTGCTGACCCGGCGCCGCCGGTGGTGGTTCGGGTGGGCCTCCACGGCCGCCGACGTCGTGATGGTGCTGGCGTTGTGCATCGCCTCCGGTCCGGCGACCATCTTCCTGTACCCGATCTTCTTTCTACTGCCCATCTCGGTCGCGTTCCTGGACAACCCGGTGATCACCGGGGTGCTGGGGCTGAGCGTCTCGTTCGGCTATCTGTTGGCCTGGGTGCTCTACGCCACCGGCGACAACACGGTCAACAACCGGATTCCCGCGCTGGTCTACGTTCAGGTCGGTTGCCTGTTGTGGTTGACCGCGGCGATCACCGCGCTGTCGTTCACGCTGGCGCGCCGCAGCGAGAAGGTGCGGGTGTTGCTCGACGGGCGTCACCGCCTGCTGGCCGAACTGATGCGGGCCGACGAACGCCACGATCGGTCGCTATCGGAGCAGTTGCACGACGGGCCGCTGCAGAACCTCCTGGCGGCGCGTCTGGATCTCGATGAACTCCGGGAGAACCCCACCGGCGAGGGATTCGACCGCCTCGACGGGGCGCTGCGCGAGACCATCGGCGCGTTGCGGTCCACCGTCTCCACGCTGCACCCGCAGGTGCTGGCCCAGGTCGGCCTGACCGCGGCGGTGCGCGAACTCGGCGCGCGGCACCAGCAGCGCTGGGGGGTCCCGGTGCACACCGAGATCGACGAGGTGGGCCGGCCGGACGCCTCGGCCCTGGTCTACCGGGCCGCCCGGGAACTGCTGAGCAATGTGCACAAACACTCCCGGGCAACCCGGGTGGACCTGGGGCTGCACCGCGGGCCGGGCCAGACGGTGCTGCGGGTCGCCGATGACGGGGTCGGCTTCGACCCGAAGATCCTGGAACGGCGGGTCGGTGAGGGTCATATCGGCTTGGCGTCGCTGGTCGTCGGGGTCGAGGCGGCCGGCGGCACGATCGACTTCCGGCGCCGGGACGGCGGCGGAACCGCGGTGACGGTCACTGTGCCGGACCAACCTGACGCCGGACCAACCTGACGCCGGACCAACCTGACGCCGGACCAACCTGATGCCGGCCTCCCCGGGGTTTAACGCACCTCCACGGAGATGGACGGCCACCCCGTTGCCCCGTCCGGCGCGGGCGGACTGTACTGCTCGGTCTGAACCTCGCCGGTGTTGTCGGTGGCTCGAACGGTCACTGTGTGCCGGCCGGACGTCGCCTCCCAGTCGAAGGTCCAGAGCCGCCAGGTGTCGTCGGAGTAAGCCGCGCCAAGTTGCGCCGGACGCCACGGACCGTCGTCGATGCGGACCTCGACGGCCCGAATGCCACGGGGTTGTGCCCAGGCGACTCCGCCGATCGTGACCCGGCCGGAGTCCAGTCGTTGACCGTCGCGTGGCACGTCGATGCGCGACTCGGTTTTGATCGGGGCGCGCGCGGACCAGCCGAGCCTGGTCCAGTACGCCTCGGCCCGATCGAAGCGGGTCAGCTCCAGGTCGACAACCCACTTGGTGGCGGAGACGAAGCCGTAGAGCCCTGGGACCACCAGTCGGGCCGGGTAGCCGTGCTCGACGGGAAGGGCGACGCCGTTCATCCCGATCGCCAACAGGGCGTCGCGATCGTCGGTCAGCGCCTGCACCGGGGTTCCCGCGGTGAAGCCGTCTGACGAGGTGGACAGCACCATATCCGCGTCGGCGTGAATACCGCTGCGCTGCAATAAGTCCCGGACTCGGTATCCGGTCCACATGGCATTGGAGATCAGGTTGCCGCCGACCGGGTTGGACACGCAGGTCAGTGTCACCGCCCGTTGCACCACTTCGAATTCGGCCAGGTCGTCGAGGGTGTAGGTGATCTCCCGGTCGACCATGCCGTGGATACGCAGACTCCAGTCGGATCGGGCGATCTGCGGCACGCTCAGTGCGGTGTCGATTCGGTAGAAGTCGTCGTTGGGGGTGATGAAGCTGGGAAGGCCGTTGGCGGCCGGTTGGACGCCGGTGGGAATCGGTGGTGCGGGAGACGCGGGCGTCGGCAGGCTGTAGGTGTCGCGTTCGCCGGCCACCGAGCGGCGTTGACGGTCCAGAACCGTCCCGGCCACGCCGCCGAGAGCCCCCGCGCCGAGCAGGCCCAGGGTCAGCAGCGAGCGCCGCCGGTCTGGGTCGGGGCCGGCTCCGTCCCGAGAGGCGGCTACGGTGAGCACCCTCAGGGTGGCGATGCCGCAGATCGCGCCGACTACGGTCGGGACGATGTCGGTGACACGCGCACCGGGCTGGGCCAGTACGGCCAGTGAACCGGCTGCCCCGGCGGCCAGGATGGTCAGGCTGCCCAGCGGAATGCGGGTGCGCTCCCAGATCGCGGCCACCGCGCAGAGGGCGGCGACCACAACGACCACCATCACGGTGAGGAACGCTTTGTCGGAGGTTCCGAAGGTCTGGATCGCCCATTCCTTGACCGGTCCGGGGGTCAGGTTGATGACCGCGGTTCCGACCGCGGTGCGGGAATCGGCGGCCGGTGAGAAAAAGATGGCCAGAATCTGCGTGACGCCCAGTGCCACGGCCGCCGCGGCAAGCCCGGCAGCCATGCGGGCGCGGACGCCGACGGCGGTGTCGTCCATACCGGCCAACCTACCGCCGTGGCAGCCGTGAGTGTGTCGGCCCGATGGGCATCTTCGCCCGCGGGTCTATTCGCCCGCGCAGCAGCCGCCGGCCACTTCGGCGGCTTCGGTGAGCGGCAGTTCGAAGAAGGTTTCGGAGTCGGCCAGCTTGGTGTAGACCTCCCAGCGCTCACCGTCCGGAGCGCCGACCCACACCTTGTCCTGCAGCGCGAAGCAGCAGGTGGTGCCGATCTCCTCCTCGGTGAACAGACCCTCGTCGGTGAGGCGCGCAATCTCGGAGTGCACCTGCGCGCTGCTCTCCACCTCGACGCCGAGGTGGTTCAGCGTGCCGCCCTGGCCGGGGTTCTCCAGTAACACCAGCTTCAGCGGGGGATCGGCGACGGCGAAATTCGCGTAGCCGGGCTTCACCTTCGCCGGTTCCGCACCGAAGAGCTTGGAATAGAACGTGATGGCGTCGTCGAGGTTGTCGACGTTGAGCGCGAGTTGGACGCGGGACATGGGACCTCCCTTGATTCGATAACCATCAATATAGACACCACGGATGGTTCGGCCCAGCCAGCGTGCGTGTCTGTTCGGCGGCGCGCTGATCCAGCGTGCGTCACGCGCACGCTCGGCCGCGGGATGGCGCCCCTCAGCGCCGGGTTTCCCCTGACAGCGCGAAGGCGCCGGGTCCGGCGAAGGCGATCAGCAGCAGCGCGAAGCAATACAGCACCGCGAGTTCGCCGCCGTTCTGGATCGGCAGCAGACCGTCGGGCTGGTGTTCGGTGAAATAAGCGAACGCCATCGCGCCCGAGCCCAGCAGCGCGGCCAGCCGGGCGAACAGGCCCAGCGCCACGAGCAGGCCCACCACCAGTTCGATCACGCCGGCCCACCAAAACGGCCAGCTGCCGAAGGGTACCGCGCCGCTTTTGGAGGCCGGCCAGCCGAAGAGTTTCGCCGTGCCGTGCAGGGCAAAGAGCGCTCCGATGACGATGCGGAAGACGGCCAGGACGGCGGGGGAGAACCGGTCGAGACGGGTATCGAGGCTCTGGATCATGACCAGACGATACGCATGTTGAGGTGGTCGGCGCCGCTGTAGGAGTTCCGGCGTCGGAATCCGGGCTTCTGCCGGTCGCCCCGCCGTTATTGTTCTCCGATGAGTGACAACCAGATGCTGGTGCTCAACCGGGCGGACCTCGACAGTCTCGGGCTGACCTGGACCGAGATCGTCGACGTTCTCGAGGACGCCTTCCGCCAGAAGGCCCGCGGGTTGGTGCAGAACCCCCCCAAACCCAAGGTCGCCTCGCGGGAGGACGCCTTCATCCACGCCATGCCGGCCTATCTCGGCGGTTCCGACCGCATCGGGCTGAAGTGGGTCGCCGGTTACGAGCAGAACTACACCAAGGGCCTGCCCTACATCTACGGCGTGATGATCATGAACGACCCCGACACCGGCCGGCCGATCGCGATGCTCGACGGTGGGTGGATCACCGAGATGCGCACCCCCGGGGTCTCCGGGGTCACGATGCGCCACGTTCCGGGCGATCCTCAACACCTGGCCATCGTGGGCTGCGGATTGCAGGGGCAGCGCCACCTCGAGGTGGCCCTGGAAGTGCACCCCGGACTCACCCACATCACCGCCTACGACCGCAACGCAGAACGGGTACAGCGGATGTTCGCCGAGAAGGCCGGTGACCGGGTCACTCGCCTGGCCGACTCGCCCGCCGACGCAGTGGCCGGTGCCGACCTGGTGGTCACCACCATCACCGTCCCGCTGGACCCGAAGCTGGACTGCGCCAACACCGACCCCAACGCGCTTTTGCTGCCGGTGGATTACGACGATGCCATGGCGCCCAAGGCATTTCACGACGCCGTGATGTACTGCGTCGACGATCTCGGCCAGTACGAATCGGTGGCTGACGATCTCTACTTTTTCGGCCTGCCCAAACCCGATACGCATCTGGCCGCGGTGGTGGCGGGCGAGGTCGACGTTCCGACCACCGGCCGACGGATGTTTCTGAACATGGGAATCGCCATGGATGACGTCGCCCTGAGTGCGCTGATCCTGGATCGCGCGCCCGCCGCGGGGGTGGGTCGCTACATCGAGTTCCCCTGATCCGGGAGTCGTAGGATCCGAGGCGATGTCGATAGCGAGGGCGGGTGCATTTCCATTGATGCCAGATAGGCGAACCTGGCTGCGGGCGGGTCTGGGAGCCGGTGCTGTGGCCGCCGGAATGGGGGCCGCGATGTTCGTGGGCCCCGGTATGGCCGCCGCTGATGATGTGGGTTCTGCCGGTGCGACGAGTGCCGGCTCGGCTCGAAACTCTTCTAACCCGGCGAATTCGCGCGGACGGGCGACGGCCCCGAAAGCCCCCGGCGCCGTGCGCGGTGGCGAGCGCCGGTCGGCCGGCCCGGCCGCGGCCGTCGGCGCGGCATCCGACGGTGCCGTGGTGATGGCCGGGAATACCGTCGTGGGCGCGGCAGCGCCCACCGCACCCGGAGTGGTCGCCTCGCGTCCGGTCCGGGTGAGCAAGCGCGCGCCCGCGCCGGGTGGCCGCAGCGCGGCCGCGTCAGCGCAGCCGGCGGCCTCCGATGCCGGTACTCCGCAGCCGGTCGCCAGTAGTGCTCCGGCCACACCGTCGATGGCTGCCGTACCGGCCGCCCCGGTGGCCGCCGCCGTCACCGCGGCCGACCCCGGGCCCATCCAGTCGGCAATCCTTGCGGCGCAGGCTTATATCTACGGCTACCCGCTGATGGAGTACCAGCGGGTCCGACAGACCGTCGGAACCGTCAACACCCTCTACTCGCTCACCAGCTTCGCCAACCCCGATGTCGATCCGATCTGGCTGGCGATCGGCGGCGGCAAGCGGCCCAACGTCGACACCTTCTACTCCCTGGCCGAACTCGACCTGAGCAATGGGCCGGTGGTGCTGTCGATTCCCGACATGGGAGACCGCTACTTCAGTTTCCAGCTGACCGATCCCTATACCAACGTCTCAGGCTATATCGGTTCGCGCACAACGGGTTCTGGTCCTGGAGATTATGCGATCACCTGGACCGGAGGTCCCCAGGTGGATATTCCCGGGGCCCAGACGATCATGGTCCCGTACGCCAGCATGCTCGCTCTCGGGCGCACCCTGGCCGGCGACGAGGCCGATCAACAGGCGGCGATCGCGTTGATCAAGCAATACGCGCTCGACCCCACCGGGGGTGCCGTCAGCCCGGTGATCCCGATCCCCGAGCCGGGTATCGGCTACCTCGACGCCATCAGCGCGGCGATGGCGCTCAACCCGCCGCCGGCGATCGACGCCCCCACCCTCGAGGCGCTGGCCCAGATCGGCGTCGGCCCCGGGATGACGGTCGCCGACGCCAACCTGAGCTTGCTGTCCACGATCACCGCCGACCTGGCCGTGCGTGTCACCGCGGCTCTGCTGCCGGTGCTGACGACCATCAACCAGTACGTCTCGGCGTTCCAGGGCGGCGGCTGGGCCACCCCACCGTCCAATATCGGCGACTACGGCACCGACTACCTGCTGCGCGCGGGAGTCGCCGAGGTGGGCCTGGTGGCCAACACCCCCGAGGAGGCGGTGTACTCGGCGGGCCTGCTGGGCGCCAACCGGTTCCCGCTGTCCGGGTTCGGAACAGGTTCCTACGTGCTGCATTTCGCTCCCGGCGAGGAACCGCCGGTCGGCGCGTTCTGGTCGGTGACCGTCTACAACAGCCAGGGGCGTCTGGTGCCGAACTCGCAGAATCAGTACGCGGTGAGCAGCAGTCGCCCGGACGAACTGATCCGCCGCCCCGACGGGTCGATCGACATCGTCTTCGCCCCGCGCGACCCCGGTGACCCCGGCGCCAACTGGCTCAAGGTTCCCGCCGGCGCCGGTTTCAGCGCCTATCTGAGGATGTACGTGCCCGATCAATCCGTGCTCGACGGCACCTGGGTGGCACCGCCCATCGAGCGCCGCTGGTCGATCTTCTAGAAGCGCCTCATGAGCCTGCGACTCACTTCCGAACAGCGCGGCATCGTCACCACGGTTCGTGAATTCGCGGCCAGGGAGTGCGGAACCCGCGAGCAGCGCCTGGTGTTGACCGACGGAGGCCGCAACCACACCAACCCGGAGATCGCGCGGAAACTCGCCGATCTCGGATTCCTCGGCTTGTCCATCCCCGAGGAGTACGGCGGATCCGGTGGAGGGCTGTTCGATGCCTGCCTGTTTCTGGAGGAACTCACCTACAACCGCATTCCATTGGGCAGCTTCGGGGTGACGCTGATCGTTGCCCACATGTATCTGAACTTCGCCGACGAAAGCCTCAAGAAGGAGATTCTCGGCGCGGTGGTCGCGGGAGCGCCGACGGCGGTGGCGATGTCCGAGCCTGGCTCCGGATCCGACGTCGCCTCGCTGCGCTGCAAGGCCGACGTCATCGACGGTGGTTACCGCATCAATGGGCAGAAGACCTGGATCTCCAACGCCCACATCTCCGATCACATCCTGCTGGTGGCCCGCACCGCCGATACCGGCCACAAACACCAGGGCATCTCGATGATCTCGGTGCCGACCTCGGCGCCCGGAATCGAAGTCAGGCCGATCTCCACGATGGGCCTGGAAGTCAACGACGTGTTCTTCACCGACTGTGCGGTGGGCCGGGAGCGACTTGTCGGGGTCGAGGGCCAGGGCTGGCCACAGCTGATCCAGGGCCTGAACACCGAGCGGGTCATCGTCGGGGCGCTGGCTTTGGGTCAGGCCCGGCGTGCGTTCGACGACACGCTGGCGTATGTCAAGCAGCGCGAGCAGTTCGGTCGGCCGGTCGGCTCGTTTCAGGCGGTGTCGCACCCGCTGGCGGACCTGGCCACCGAGATCGAGGCGACAAGGTTGCTGGTCCACGATGTCGCACAGCGGGTTGATGAGAACCCGGGGGTGTTGATGCCGCGAGAAGCCTCCATGGTGAAGCTGAAGGCCACCGAACTGGCCAAGCGGGCTGCGCTGGAGGGCATGCAGCTGATGGGCGGGATGGGCTACACCACCGAAGGTGGCATGGAGGAGCAGGTGCGTGCCACCCTGCCCGGCACCATTGCCGGTGGAACCAGTCAGGTGCAGCGCGACATCATCGCGAAATCCTTTGGGCTGTAAGGGGCGAGAGTCGACGCGGTCGGAACGTCGAGCAGCACCACGGTGTGCTCAGGGCGCCCAACCGCCGGTCAGCCGGACCGCGACGGAC
>JAGQTO010000042.1 GCA_020439025.1 Mycobacterium sp.
CGGAGGCGGGCGGGTCGAAAAACAGGGGGTGCGCGCGGCCCAGCACCTCACCGACCTAAGCCACCACCCCCCAAACAAAAACAAAACAATTATCAGCGACCCAGCCCCACCCAAAAAAAAAAAAAATCGGAAAAGGGTGGCACCGCTACTGCGCCTAAGCGTCTGTCTCCCCGAAGCAGGGTGGGCCCCACAATCCGCGGCCGGCGGCGCGCGCTGACGCTTCGGCCGCGGCGATCTCGCCCGCTCGTTGCGGTGGCCGAGACCTGTCGAAAACGTAGCTTCGTGCTGCCCCTGCGGCCGCCGCAAGAACGGAGTAGTCGCCCTGGTCGGTCTCGACATAGGCCAGAGTGCGGTTAACTGCACTTGGGGGTCCACCACTTGGGGCTGTGCAATCCCAGCTTGTCGGTCGGTGCGTTTAGCCTCCAAGCAGATTGACCTTCCAGACCAGGGGCTGCGATGGACGATGGAATCGAACCGAGACCAGTCGAAACTCTCGATGTGCCAAGGGTCGGTGCGGTCTTGCGCGGCGACACCGGCTCGTTGCCGTGGCGGATGGTTGATGGGTCCGGTGCCGGTGTCGACCATGTCAATGTTTGGTTGGCTGACCTCGATGCAAGCGACTGCTCGCCTGCAACGTTGCGGGCGTATGCGTACGACCTCCTGAGTTGGACTCGGTTCCTTGGCGTACTTCAGGTTTCATGGGCGCAGGCAACCCGGGCTGAAGTCCGGGACTGGGTGCGGTGGTACCGGTGCCGGGAGAATCCTCAACGACGACGCAGCTCGTCGAGTTCGGATAGTCACCGACCAACTCCCGGTTCTGTTAACGAGCGCACCGGGAAGCCGTACCTGGAATCCTCGTACACGCGGTCGTCGATGAATCGCCGGCTCTCCTCGCTGAGCGGCTTCTACGAGTTCGCCCTCGAATCAGATCTGGGGCCGCTCATCAATCCGGTACCGAAATCGCGCGCCGACCTCACCAGGCTCGATGCGCACCGTCAACACTTCGACAGTCCGCGACCTGAGAAGCGTGCGCCTTATCGGCAGAAGCTGGTGGACCGTGCGCCGCGCGCGCTCAGCGACGCCCTGTACGAGGAGGTATTCACCTCGCTGAGAACCAACCGGGACCGCGCCATCGTCGCCACGGCGATTTCCTCTGGACTGCGCGCCAGTGAACTGCTCAGCATGCGCCGCGGGATGCTCCATGCTGCCGACCATACGGCCGACATAATCCCGAAGGGCGGCAACGGAAGTCGGGTTTTGGTCCGTATCAGTCCCGCCGCGTATCTCTGGATCGCCCGCTACCTTGCTGAGCGCCCCGCAGGGCCGCCGGAAGAGTCGGTCTGGATGACATTGCGGGGCACTCCACGGCCCCTGAGCTATTGGGCCATGCGACAGATCCTCGAGCGCAGTAACGCGCTGCTCGGGTCCAACGTCACGATGCACGATTTCCGACACACTTTCTGCATGCGTCTCGCCCAGGACGAGAACATGACCATCGCGGAGATGCAGGAGCTGATGCGGCACGCATCGATCGCCAGCACCACCCGCTACCTGCGACCCAGCGTCACCGAACTCATCGACAAACTCGACCAACACTGGAACCGGCCACCTGCACCTCCACCCGCCCCAGCGAAAGGCTATGCCGCAGAAGACCTCCACGTGCTGTTCGGGCGGGACTCCTGATGCCGCGGGTTCTCACTCGTGCACAGTCAATGCAGAGTTCGTCCGCGTTCGCTAACCACCCCGTCGAGGTGTTGCCGCCGCTGTCGCCGACCCCCGAGGACCATCCGTGGTTCGGAAACACCGTCACCGCCACGGAGCGCGAGCGCACCATCACCGCCGGGCTTCCACTGGTGATGGCGCGGATGAGTGAGAAGTACCGCAGTGAGGCGGAAGCCCGCAGCGGCGCCCGACTCTGGCTGAGCAGGTTGCTGGACTGGCTGGAGGGCTACGCCGGCGAAAGCTATCAAGATCGTTGGATTGCCAGCGATTCCGACAACCAGCCGAAGGCGTGGTGTCCCGCCTTGTCGACAGGATCGCACACACGGCTCGGAGCACGGCTGTCCATCAACGCACTCATTCTGCTCGGCGTCATTCGCCCGGGCTACGACTGGCTGATCGAGAACAAGCAGGCCCGTTTCTACCGCGACTGGACAACCACCCACGAACCAGAGGCCTGGGATCGCTACTTCGCCGCCGCGCAGCAGGAAGGCGCACCCGAAGTGAAGAAATGGCGAACCGTCACCCACCTGGTACGCATCAGCATCGTCAACGGACTGCCGATCACCGAGCTGCACAGCCGCCACGTGTTGGCCTATCGAGACTTTCTGACCTCGACAGGCAGGATGCCGGGCGACCTTCACGCCATGTGGCATTACGGCCGCCGCGGCGGACTCTTCGCCGGCGAAGCCGACGATCTACGGCGTTATCTCATCGCCAAACGCCTCACTCCCACCGAACTGGTCGACCGCTTCGACGTGCGAGCCCCCAGCGTTCGCAGGCTTCTAATCGCCTACCTCGCTGAGATCGCCGTCGGCCAGGACTACGCCAGCCTCGACGGCACCAGCCGAAACCTCGTGAAGCTGTTCTGGAAGCCCATCGAAGACGCCAATCCCGGCATCGACACGATCAGCCTGACCAAAGCTCAAGCAGCCGAGTGGAAAGAGTGGTTGCGCACCAAACCGGACGGCACACCGCGCCGCCACGCCGAGAGCATCCTCGGAGCAGTCCGCAGCTTCTACCTCGACGTGGCCGCCTGGGCCCACGAGGATCCCTCGACGTGGGCACATTGGGCTGTCTCATGTCCGGTCAGCATCCGCGACGTACGAGGGCAGCAGAAGCGCCGGGCCCAGCGGGCGCATCGCATGCAAGCACGCACCCGCACGCTCGCCCCGCACATCGATGCACTCGTCGCCGCAGCCCACCGCGCCTATCTGCAGGCCACCGAGTTGCAAGACATCTCCAAGACCGCGCCGGTCGGCGAACCCTTCGCCGTGCAGGGGAGCACCTACATCAAGCACGCATCGGGCAAGCAGGCCGATCGAGTGCGCATCAATGCCCTGCAAGATGGAACGGAGAAGCGAGTCGACATCCCCTACACCGTCACCCGCGCCTTCATGACCTGGACGATCATCGAAATTCTGCGCCACACCGGTATCCGGATCGAAGAGATGCTCGAACTGACCCATCTGAGCGTCAAGCAGTACCGCAAGCCCGATGGCACGGTAATCCCGCTCCTACAGATCGCGCCCAGCAAGACCGATCAAGAGCGGATATTTCCCTGCTGCCCAGAGTTGACCACCACCTTGGCGCGACTGGTCGAGTTCATCAGCATTGACGGCCGCGTCCCCCTGTGCTGCCGCATCGACACACAGGAACGCCAGGTGTCGGCGCCGCTGCCGCATCTGATTCAGATCCGCGAGGGCGGCCGGTCACGGGTCATCAACCAATGCACAATCCGAAAATGGTTGTCCGAACTCGCCAACAACATGGCTTTGACGGACACCGACGGTACGGCGCTGCACTTCACGCCCCATGACTTCCGCCGGATCTTCATTACCGACATCGTCAACGCCGGCTTTCCCATCCACCTGGCCGCACAGATTGTGGGCCACAACAACATCGAGGTCACCCGCGGCTACACCGCTGTCTATCAGAAAGATGTCTTCGAGGCGTACGACCGCTTTATCGACAACCGCAGACAGGCGCGGCCGTCGGCCGAGTACCGTGAGCCCACGCAAGCCGAATGGGACGAATTCATCCAACACTTCGGGCAGCGCAAGATCGCGCTCGGCAACTGCCACCGACCCTACGGATCTGACTGCACCCACGAACACGCCTGCCTCCGATGTGATTTCTGCGAAGTCGAACCGACCCAGGCTGCAAGGCTCGACGCCATTCGCGACAACCTTCGCGCCCAAGTAGACGAAGCCCAAAAGAACAAGTGGCTGGGCGACGTTAACCAACTACGCATCACCATCGAGCACGCCGACCGCAAGGCGGCGAGACTGGCAGCCTTAACCGAAGCATCACCGGAACTCATTGTCCCGCACACATCCTGACGGCCAGAAGCAACGCTCCGCCCTTCTGACGTCTTTCTCGTTAGCCAGTGGCCGCAGCGACCCGAACACCGTCCCGTGCGGCAGCCGTAGCCTCGCCGAGGGGTTTGGTGCGGCCCGCGCGCACTCCGTTGGCGATGACGACGATTTCAGCGAGTTCGTGCACGGCCACGACGGCTGCCAGTCCGAGTACTCCGGTGAGAGCGAGCGGGATGAGTATCGTGATCAGTCCGAGGGATAGGCCGACGTTTTGCAGCATGATGCGCCGGGCGCGCCGCGCGTGGGCGAGGGCTTGGGTGAGGTGGCGCAGGTCTTCACCCATGAGGGCGACGTCAGCGGTTTCGATGGCCACGTCGGTGCCCATCGCCCCCATGGCGATGCCCAGGTCGGCGGTGGCCAGAGCGGGAGCGTCGTTGACCCCGTCACCGACCATGGCGGTCGAAGATTGTTGGCGCAGTTGAGCGATCAGGGTGGCTTTATCTTCGGGTCGCAGGTCGGCATGCACGGCGTCGATCCCGACCTGTGTGGCCAGTGCGGTGGCGGTCGCTGAGTTGTCGCCGGTCAACATCGCCACCCGATACCCGCCGCGGCGCAACGCCGCGACCACCTGGGCGGCTTCGGGGCGCAGTTCGTCGCGCACCGCGATCGCGCCGATCAGCTGGTCGTGGTCTTCGACGAGGACCGCGGTGGCCCCGGCCGCCTGCATGGCCGCGACCTGGTCGGCCAGCGGGCCGGCATCGAGCCAGCCGGGCCGCCCCAGCCGCAACCGGCGGCCATCGCGGTGGCCGGTCAGCCCGGCACCGGTGACCGCCTCGACATCCTCGGCCGGGCGGACCGGGCCATCGGTGGCGGCGAGAATCGCTGCGGCCAAGGGATGTTCGCTGCGCGCCTCCAACCCGGCCGCCACGTCGAGCACCTGTTCGCGGGTGGCGCCGTTGGTGGTGGCCACCTCGATCACTGTAGGCTTGTTGGCGGTCAAGGTGCCGGTCTTATCCAGCGCGATGGTGCGCACCGCGCCGAGGGCTTCCAGCGCGGCCCCGCCTTTGACCAGGACACCGAGCTTGCTGGCCGCGCCGATCGCGGCGACCACGGTCACCGGCACCGAAATCGCCAGGGCACACGGCGACGCCGCCACTAACACGACCAGGGCCCGTTCGATCCACACCAACGGATCACCCAGCACGGACCCGATGGCAGCGATCAGGGCGGCGGCCACCATGATCGCCGGCACCAGGGGTTTGGCGATCCGGTCGGCCAGGCGCTGGGCGTCACCTTTACGGGACTGCTCGGCTTCCACGATCGCCACGATCCGGGCCAGCGAGTTATCCGCGGCGGTGCTGGTGACCTCGACCTCCAGCACGCCGGTGCCGTTGATCGACCCGGCGAACACCTCATCACCGGGCCCGGCTTCCACCGGTACGGATTCGCCGGTGATCGCCGAAACATCCAGGGCGGTGCGCCCCGACACGATGGTGCCGTCGGTGGCCAGGCGTTCGCCGGGTTTGACCAGCATCCGATCGCCGACCCGCAACTCGCTTGGGGTGATGGTGGTTTCGGTGCCGTTGCGCAGGACGGTGGCCTGATCGGGGACCAGGGACAGCAACGCGCGCAGGCCGCGGCGGGTGCGGGCCAGTGAGTATTCTTCGAGGCCCTCGCTGATGGAGAACAGGAACGCCAGCATGGCGGCCTCGCCGACCTCGCCGAGGATCACCGCACCGACGGCGGCGATCGTCATCAGCGTGCCGACCCCGATCTGGCCTTTGGCCAGCCGCCGCAGGGTGGAGGGCACGAACGTCGCAGCCCCGACCGCCAACGCCAGCGCGTACAGGCCGGTCTCGACCGGCCGCGGCCCGTCGGCCCAGCCCACGACGTAGCCGGCCAGCAGCAGCACCCCGGCCGCGGCGGCGGCGCGCAGTTCGCTGACCTCCCAGAGCCGTTCGGGTTCGCGTTCGTCCTCGTCGCGGTCGTCGTTGCCGCAGCCGCACGCCTCGCTCATCGTGTTGCCTTCTTCCGCGTGGTGGGGTGGCCGTAGTTGGGGCACAACGCGACCGCGTTGCCGGTGGCCTCCAGGACCGCTTCGGCGGCGCGAAACATCTCCAACAGTTCCGGGCGGGCCAGTCGGTACACCGAGGCCCGGCCCTGCGGCCGGTAATCGACCAGGCCGCAGTCGCGCAGGCAGGCCAGATGCGCCGACACCGTCGACTGCGCCAACCCCAGCTCGCCGGTCAGATCCACCACCCGGGCCTCACTTACGGCCAGGCGGCGCAGGATCGCCAACCGGGTGCCATCGGACAGGCTGTGAAACAACGCCGTCGCCGCATCCAAGCTCCCGCACACCGGGGCCTCGACCACACCACTTTTCATCGCCACACGACGATGATAGCGTCACACATCATTGATCGGTCAAGCCGGGCAACATCGCCAAGCAACGATGCCGGGGTGGGTTTAGTCAAGCCGGCCGGGAAGGGAGCGTGCGCGATGGCCTATGCGGCGCTGGGCTTGTTTGTGGTGTTGATGCTGGTGATCGGGGCGTGGCGGCGCCGGATTCAGCTGGCCCGCACCGGCGACAGCGGCAACCGGCGCGGTTGGCGCCCCGAGCCGACGCTGGAGTGGTGGGCGCTGGCGGTCGCCGATGTGGGGTATCTGCTGGTGGGGGTCGGGGCACCGGCCGCCGCCCTGGCCGGCCTGTCTGCCCTGGGCGTTTTCGACCGCGGATGGGTGCAGGGGTTCGGGGTCGTGGTCGTGGCCGGCGGGATCGTGCTGACCTTGGTCGCGCAGTTGGGGTTGGGGGCGTCGTGGCGGATCGGGGTCGACGACACCGAAACCACCGAGCTGGTCACCACCGGCCCGTTCGCGTTGGTGCGCAACCCGATCTTCACCGCGCTGCTGGCCACCTTGATCGGCCTGGCTCTGATGGTGGGCAACCTGGTGGCGATCGCCGGGCTGGTGATCGCGGTCGTCGGGATCGAGGTGCAGGTGCGTGGGGTGGAGGAACCCTATCTGCGCCGGGTCCATGGCCGCGCCTACACCGACTACGCCGCTACGGTGGGCCGCTTCCTGCCGTGGATCGGCCGCATCCGCGATCATCAGATGATGCGGGGCCGATGATGTTGCCCGACACCACCATTGACTTCACCACGGTGGAGGTGACGGTGGCCTTCGTCGACTTGGCCGGCTACAGCGTGCTCACCGAGGCCTGCGGCGATCGCGAGGCCGCGTGGTTGGCGGCGCGGCTGGCCGACCTCGCCCACGCCGCCGTCGGGCCCGGGGTGCAGGTGGTGAAGACGATTGGGGATGCGGTCATGCTGGCCGCCGCCACCCCCAGCCAGATGATGGCCACGATCACCGTCCTGGCCGACCGGGTGGCCGCTGCCGACGGATTTCTGCCGATACGGGCCGGCAGCCACCACGGGCCCGCCATCGGTCGCGGCGGCGATTTCTTTGGGCATGCGGTCAATATCGCCGCCCGCATCACCGCCCTGGCCGGCGCCGGCGACGCGGTGGTGACCGACGCGATCGTGCCGGCGGCCACCGGGATCGGGTTGCCCACCACACCGATCGGTGCGCCGGTGCTGCGCAATATCACCACCGCGGTCCCACTGCACCGGATCGCGCTGGCCGCGGCCCGTTATCCGCGTGACCCGGTCTGCGGCATGCGTATCGACCCGGCGACCGCACCCGCTCACCGCCACCACGGCGGCCGGGATTGGTGGTTCTGCTCGGCCGACTGCGCCGACCGATACGCCAGCACCCCACGCCTCTACACATCACCCGCCGCGATCATCACCGGTGAACGGCTGCGGACATGACCGCAGGCTGGAGCCGCAACCGGCTCAAATTCGCTCTCGCGGGGCCGCTGTTCGAAGCCGGTAACCGGTTCATCCCCGGGCGTCCGCACGATCGGCTGGCCCAACTGGTCGCCGACCAGCACCCGCGGCGGGTGCTCGAACTGTGCGGCGGCACCGGGTACGCCGCCCGCCTCCTCGCCGACAAGTCCCCGGCCACACGGGTGGATTCGCTCGACATCTCCCCGGAAATGCTGGCCGTGGGCTGCCGCCGCCTCACCCGCGCGGGGATCGGCACTGTGGTGCTGCATCACGGCGACGCCGCGGCATTACCGTTCGGCGACAGCACTTTCGATGTGGTGATGAGCGTGTTCGGCTGGCACGAACTGCCTACCGAGACCCGCCACCGCGCCCTCGATGAAACCCGCCGCGTGCTACGCCCGGGCGGCCAGGTCATCGCCGTCGACCTCGACCCGCCACCCACCGCCCGCGCCGTCTTCGATCGCTATATGCGGTTCGCCGAGCGACCCCACGCCCGCGACGTGCTGGGCACCGGCCTGGCCGACGCGTTCACCGCCCACGGCCTGACCGTCACCAGCGGCCAGCCCGCCCGCAGCTGGGCCCGACCCTTCCAAATCGTTCACGCCCAGAAAGGGGCATATTGAATGGCGCGCATCAGCCGTATCTTGCTCACCGCGTTCCTCATCGCCGCCATGGCGATCGGTGTGCTGGTCTACCTGTCGGTGCGTGACCGCGGCGCGGCCGGCTCGGCGCTGCCCGACCCCGGCGCGGTGGGGCAGGTGGTGCGCGAAAACAGTCACCGGCTGAACTCGGTGCCCGACAGCCAGGTGACGTTTGTGGAGTTCCTCGACTTGGAATGCGAGGGCTGCCGGGCGGTCTACCCGGCGATCGAACAGGCTCGGGCCGAGTACGGGGACCGGGTGAACTTCGTCATCCGCTACTTCCCGCTGCAAGCCCACGTCAATGCCGAGCGGGCTGCCCGGGCGGTGGAAGCCGCCGCCCAGCAAGGCCACCTGGAGGCGATGTATCGCAAGATGTATGACACCCAGGCGCAATGGGGTGAACAGCGCACCCCGGCCGACGAGGTCTTCCGCGGATTCGCCGCAGAACTCGGCCTCGACCTGGCTGCGTTCGACACCGCCTACGCCGATCCGGCCACCGTGGAACGCATCCAGCTCGACGTCGCCGACGGCCGCGCCCTGGGCGTGCAAGGCACACCGACCTTCTTCCTCAACGACACCCGCATCCAACCCCACAGCTACCAGGACTTGACCAAGGCGCTCGACGACGCCCTCGCCGCCAACTAGCCGCGGCCATTCCGGACGGGAGGTTTCACCCTGATGGCCATCACCGCACTGATCCTCTACATGATCTTCGCTGCCCTGGGGTTCGGGTGGCGCAGCTGGACCCAGTACCGCCACACCGGATCGACCGGATTCCGCGGAATTCACGGCCGCCCCGGATCGCTGGAATGGTTCGCCGGCGCCGGGTTCGTCGCCGCTATCCTCGCCGGCCTGGCCGCGCCGCTGCTGCAACTGCTCGGCATCCTCACCCCCGTTGCGCTCCTGCAGGCCCCAACCATCCAGACGACCGGCACCGTGTTGGCGATCGCGGGGATTGCCGCCACCCTCTACGCCCAACACGACATGGGCCAATCGTGGCGCATCGGCGTCGACCCCAGCGAGACAACCACATTGGTCCGCCATGGGGTGTTCGCGCGGGTGCGCAACCCCATCTTCACCGCCATGCTGATCTTCGCCGCCGGGATCACCCTGATGACACCCAACCCGCTGGCCCTGGCCGCCTTCCTGGTGTTGCTGGTGACCATCGAACTGCAGGTCCGCGTCGTCGAAGAGCCCTACCTCAACACGGCCCACGGCCAGGCCTACCGCGACTACTGTGAAACCGTCGGCCGGTTTGTTCCCCACATCGGACGCATCCGAGACGTCTGACCGCCGACGCGAGGTGACCCATGCCCGCACGGAATGACCGCAGCGCCCGCTGGAACCGGTACTGGGACAAGAAATCCCGCACCTACGACCGCGAGATCGGGTTTTTCGACCGCCACCTGTTCGGCGACTCCCGCCAGTGGGTCTGCAGCCAAGCCACCGGCGACGTCTTGGAGGTCGCCATCGGCACCGGCCTCAACCTGCCCTTCTACCCCGACACCGTCAACCTGACCGGGATCGACTGGAGCGAACACATGCTCGAGCTGGCCCGGCAACGCGCCGCTGAGCTGGGCCACCCCGCCACCCTGCAACACGGTGACGCCCACCAGCTGCGGTTCGACGACGCCAGCTTCGACACTGTGGTGTGCACCTTCGGGCTGTGCGCCATCCCCGACCACACCCAAGCCCTCGCCGAAATGACCCGAGTGCTGCGCCCCGGCGGCCGGCTCATCCTGGCCGATCACATCCGCAGCAACACCACGCCAGTCCGCGCTGTGCAGCGACTGTTGGAGCTGGTCACCGTGCCGCTGGGCGGTGAACACTTCCTGCGCCGACCCCTGCAGCACCTGCGCGCGGCGAACAACCTCGACATCGATCGCGTCGAACGGTTCACCCTCGGGCTGGTCGAACGCGTCGTTGCCCGCAAAACCGCCACCAGCTGACGCACACGGCGGCGGTGTGTTCGAGCCAGGACACTCTCACGAAAGAAGCCGCACATGACCGACATACCTCGACGTGGCGCACTGACCATCCTCGGCGCAGCCGGGGCCGTGGCCGCCTTGGCATATGTGTTGCGCACGACCACCATTCGGATGCCCACCGGCCGAGCCGACGGACCCGGCATGATGGGCGGAGTCTCAGGCACCGACATGGACCGCTACATGACCATGTTCGCCCGCCACACCGAACTGCGACGCACCGTCGAGAACATCCCGGGCGGGATCCGCACCACCACCGAATCCGACGCCCCCGACCTCGTCGCCCAACTGCATGCCCACGTGTCCTCCATGTATGACCACCTCAGCCAAGGCGCCGAGGTGACCTGCATGAGCGCCAGCCTGCCCACCCTGTTCCGCCGAGCCACCGACTACCAACGCCGAATCACCCTGACCCCCAACGGCGTTGATGTCACAGAAACAGCCACCGATCCCGCCCTCACCGACGCCATCCGCGCCCACGCCGCCGAAGTCACCGGCTTCGTCACCGACGGCATGCCCGCCATGATGGGGCCCATGATGGGCGGCGGGATGATGGGCGGTGGCGGAATGATGGGCTCGTAACGGCCCAGCCCAGCCCAGCCCGGCGGGTCAGCCGCCAGGCGCCGCGGACCGTTTCCGACGCACGGTGCATTTGCCACCGCGACGTTGACCGACCTGCACCCGAGCTCCGATCCCGCACCCGGCTATCCGCTAGCCGGGCGGTTGTGGGGAGGCCACGGTATCCGTGCGGGCCGTCAACGGCACAGTAACCCCGGTGATCCCCGGCTTCGAGGCGATGGGGACCGATCACCGCAGCTATCCGGTGTTGTGGCAGCTGGCCAGCCCCGCCGGCATCCCCGCTGCGACGCTCGCCGAGGGCGCCACCGCCACGGGCAAGGTGTATTTCGATGTCACCGGCGCCGACCCCGCCGCGGTGATATACACCCGCGGCGGCGCCCGCCCGGCGATGATGTGGTGCGACATGGCGGCCATGGCGCCGATGATGGCGATGCCGATGGACGACTGCCCCTGCTGCGGTCCTGACTGCGCATGCTGTGCGGGCAAGCCGTGAGAATAGGCCTTCGCCGCGCCACTCGTGACGGCCCGCCGCGGGGCTATTCACCACGGTGACCGCACGCCTCGAAAGCAACCCCGACAGCACCCCTTGGGCTACGTGCAGCAGTTCGGGTCGAGCACCACGCACAGGGCTTGCAGGGCTTCGGGTTTCACCCGGTGAAAAACGTTCATGCCGCGCCGATCGGAGATCACCAGCCCGGCCTTACGCAGCTGCCCGAGGTGATGACTCACGGTGGATTCGGCCAGATCGAGCACCGCGGCCAGATGCCCGCTGGTCTCCTCCCCGGGGCGCGAACTGAACAGCAGCGACATGATCTTCACCCGTACCGGGTCGGCCAGCGCCTTCAGCCGCATCGCCACCTCCAGGGCATCGGCGTCGCTGAGCGGCCCGGCGGCCACCGGGGCGCAGCACACCGGGGCGGACATGTCGATCACGGGCAGCGCTTTGGGCATGACAACCATCCTGCCACAATTCTTGACATATATCGAAAAGGTGGCATTCTGAGCGGGACGCGTCAGTTCGATATATGTCTTATCCCTAGTGGAGGTGGATCATGTCCCGTGTTCAGTTAGCGCTCAACGTCGACGATCTCGACGAGGCGATCACGTTCTACACCAAACTGTTTGGCATTTCCCCGGCCAAGGTGAAGCCCGGTTACGCCAACTTCGCGGTGACCGAGCCGCCGCTGAAGCTGGTGCTGCTGGAAAACCCCGGCAAGGGCGGCACCATCAACCACCTCGGTGTCGAGGTGGAATCCAGCGACAAGGTGCACGCCGAGATCGCCCGACTGACCGGCGAAGGCCTGTTCACCGACGAGGAGATCGGCACCACCTGTTGTTTTGCCACCCAGGACAAGGTCTGGGTCACCGGCCCGGCCGGCGAGAAATGGGAGGTCTACACCGTGCTGGCCGACTCCGAGACGTTCGGCACCAGCCCCCAGCTGCTCGACGGCGGCGAGGCTGACCAGGGTGGTGACGTCTGCTGCGGCGGCACCGCTGCCGCAGCACAGGCCGAGCCCGAAACGGCCAAGACCACGTCCTGCTGCTGACCCCAACCCCCGGCACCAAGGGCCCACCATCGCCATGATGGTGGGCCCTCCGCGATCGACCACCCCGACTTGACGATGGATTCGATGAGTATCAATATTGATGTATGTCGAAATCATCGGTTCAGGTCGACGAGACGTGCTGCCCACCCGGGGCCCTGCTGCGCGAACCCCTCACAGCAGCTGAGTCCATCGATATGGCGGTCAAGCTCAAAGCCCTGGCCGATCCGGTGCGGCTGCAGCTGTTTTCGGCGATCGCCAGCCACGCCGGCGGCGAGGCCTGCGTCTGCGACATCTCGGTCGGGGTGGAGGTCTCCCAGCCCACGGTGAGCCATCACCTCAAAGTCCTGCGCGACGCCGGCCTGCTGACATCTGAGCGTCGAGCGTCGTGGGTGTATTACGCGGTGGTGCCCGATGCGCTGGCCAGCCTGACCGTCCTGCTGGGCGCGACCTCCGTCGACACGGTGGCGGGGGTGCCGGCATGACCGACACCACCACCGCGCCGCCGGTCGTGGGCAAGCTCTCCACCCTGGATCGGTTCCTGCCGGTCTGGATCGGCGCGGCCATGATCGCCGGGCTGCTGCTGGGGCGCTGGATCCCCGGCCTGAACACCGCGCTGGAAAACGTTGCGATCGACGGCATTTCACTGCCCATCGCGCTCGGGTTGTTGATCATGATGTATCCAGTGCTGGCTAAAGTCCGCTACGACCGCCTCGACACCGCCACCGGCGACCGCAAACTGCTGCTCTCCTCACTGGTGTTGAACTGGGTGCTCGGCCCGGCGTTGATGTTCGCCCTGGCCTGGCTGCTGCTACCGGATCTGCCCGAGTACCGCACCGGCCTGATCATCGTCGGGTTGGCCCGCTGCATCGCCATGGTCATCATCTGGAACGACCTGGCCTGCGGGGACCGTGAAGCCGCCGCCGTCCTGGTCGCCTTGAACTCGATCTTCCAGGTCATCATGTTCGCCGTGCTGGGCTGGTTCTACCTCTCCGTGCTGCCCGGCTGGCTCGGCCTGGAGCAGACCACCATCGACACGTCGCCGTGGCAGATCGCCAAATCCGTGCTCATCTTCCTCGGCATCCCACTGGCCGCCGGCTACCTCTCGCGGCGCATCGGCGAACGCACTAAGGGCCGCGACTGGTATGAGTCGAAGTTCTTGCCGCGGATCGGGCCGTGGGCGCTCTACGGGCTGCTGTTCACCATCGTGATTCTCTTTGCCCTGCAAGGTGATCAGATCACCAACCGGCCTTTGGACGTGGCCCGCATCGCGCTACCGCTACTGGCGTATTTCGCCATCATGTGGGGCGGCGGTTACCTCCTCGGCACGCTGCTGGATCTCGGCTACGAGCGGACCACCACGTTGGCGTTCACCGCGGCGGGCAACAACTTCGAACTCGCCATCGCCGTGGCGATCGCCACCTACGGCGCCACCTCCGGACAAGCCCTGGCCGGGGTCGTCGGGCCGCTCATCGAAGTCCCGGTACTGGTCGCCCTGGTCTATGTCTCACTAGCCCTGCGGAAACGGTTCCACCATCACACCTCCCAACACCTGCCCACCACCGGCTCGACGACGAGAACGGAATGATCGACCATGACCGACAGCCCCGTGACCCATCAGCTACGCGGTGACCTTTCCATCGACCAACAACTCGCGCTGAAATCCGCCGCCACCCGGCTGGAATCTGAGTTCGCCGACACGTTCGGCACCGAAACCATCGAACGGTTTCTCTGCTCCTCATATGACCAATTCGCCAGCCGCGCCACCATTCCCAACTTCCTGCCCCTGCTGGCCGAACGATTCGCCCGCCAGCGCCTCCACGCCCTCGCGAGGGTTGAAGGCCACATCAACGACGGCAAACCGACCGTGCTGTTCCTCTGCACGCACAACGCCGGCCGCTCCCAAATGGCCCTGGGGTTCTTCACCCACTACGCCGGCGACAAGGCGATCGCCTGGTCGGGCGGGTCCGAACCCGGCAACGAGATCAACCCTGCCGCCATCGAAGCCATGCGCGAAGTCGGGATCGACATCACCGGTGAATACCCCAAACCCTGGACCGACGAAATCGTCCAGGCCGCCGATGTCGTCATCACCATGGGCTGCGGCGACGCCTGCCCGATCTTCCCCGGAAAACGCTACGAGAACTGGGAACTCCCGGATCCCGCCGGCCAAGGCCTCGACGCCGTACGCCCGATCCGCGACGACATCGACGAACGCGTCCGCCGACTACTGGCCGACCTGAACGTCCCCATCACCCGATAACCCCGAAAACACCAGGGACACACCAACTATGGCAGAGACATCTGTGTTGTTTGTCTGCGTCAGTAACGCCGGAAAATCAGTCATGGCCGCCGGACTCATGCGCCACCTCTCCGCACCCAACATCCACATCGCCTCGGCCGGCACGCACGCCAAGACCGCGGTCAACACCCTCTCGGCGCAGGTGCTGGCCGAAGTCGGCGTCGACATCAGCGGCCATCAGCCCACCCAGCTGACCGACCAGATGCTCGACGATGCCGACCTGGTCGTCATCGTCGGCAGCCAAGCCCACCTCGACAATCACCCCGGCACCCGCATTCAACGCTGGGATACCGACGAACCCTCCCTACGCGGCATCGACGGCATCCAGCGCATGCGAATCATCCGCGACGACATCAACACCCGCGTTCAGGCCCTCGCCGACGAGCTCAGCAGTCAATCGTCCTGACCGAGAAGCAGCGACGACTCCCACCGCACCAAATCAATCGCGGCAACAACGCTCGGGTCATCCGGATCAACACCGTCATCCACGAGCGCTTGGCGCTCCTCAGCATCCACACCCATTCAACTTGACTAGTGCAGATAAGTCCGCCCGTAGCGGTCGCGTGCATCCTGACTGGCGTCTCCAAGCACCGCGACGCGCCGGTTCATCAGCGTCGCCGTCGCGAACTCTGTCGCCTGGCGGCCCCAGCACTCCTCGGTGCCTTTCGTCTCGGGGGTGTCGATGCCGAGAACACGCACCCGCAAGCGTCCACGAGCGTCGTCGACAACATCCACAGTGTCACCATCGACCACGCGCAGCACCGTCGCCGTTGCCGGCGCGGCGTCCACCGGAGCCGCACACGCCGTCGCCGGGATCGCGACCGCAGCAGTGGCGGCGACCGTCAGCGCTGTCGCTAAACAGATTCTCATGCATCCATTTTCGAGCCTGCTTCGATGTCTTCCTGCACCAAATTCGAAGACGATCCTCAAGGACCGGACAGCTCGGCAATCAGTGCTTGCACCCTCGCGGCATCTTCGGCGCCAAGCGGCGCGCCCGCCTCGGCTTCCTCCACCAGCTGCACCGCAAGTCCGCCCACGGCGGCGGCTTCACCCGCGCTCAGATTCGCCCCACGTCGCGCCGCGTACAACCGCTGGCCCAGCGTGGCGTCCGGATGAGCCGCGGCCTTGAGCATGAGTTCGTCGTAGCGGCCCCGAATATGACCGAGTGATTTGACCACCTCAGCTGGAGAGCCCTCGCTATGGCGCACCGCGCGAATTGCCAACGCCTCCAGCTTGCGCAGGTCAGCCAGAATGGTCGATGCCCGGCTAGGGAAGTCCGGGTACGTCGCCGCGGGGAGGTCGTCGATAGCGGTGTCGAAACGATCCAGGGCCAGTTTCAGCGCCTCGACCACTAGAACAGCGCCGCCCGACCCGCTGGGTGGCGCGAGCGTTTCGTCGGCGGCCGCGCCGGGCGTGGGTGGCGCTAACGTTTCTGCGGGCGGATCGCCGCCGTCACGAATGCGCGCTAAGGTTCCCGCCGGCCACTGCAAACACTGCTCTAGTGCGTGTCTGCTGCGCTCCCTGGGCCACGAGCGGCCTTTCTCAAGGCGGATCAACGACGGGGCGGTGATCACCTTCTGGCGCGCCAACTCGCGCTGCGATATGCCCAATTTGAGGCGTCGAGCTGCGACGGCGGCGCCCGCGCGGGCAATCCCGTCGTCGATCTCGTCGTCCTCCACCGCGCCAGTGTAGCCAGCGGTTATCACGATTTCGGAACAACGGCGGGCGCGTCACGGGGTGACTCCAGCGATGAAAAGCGCTAACTCTTGCAGTCCCTCAGCACCCCGCGTCGGGACCTACATTTAGCACTAGATTTAGCAGCAAGTGTGTGCGGTGCTAAATGTTGGTGCTAAAGTTCGGGTCAGTCGATAGCTCAGTGGGAGGAGCGACGGTGACCGTGACACTCCAACAACCATCGGTGCGCAGCAGCACCCAGCCATGCATTTCCGACCCCGACAGGTGGGCCGCCGGCGGGGAGGACCCGGAGCTCAAGGCGCTCTGCCGAGGCTGCCCTCGGCGCTGGCAGTGCGCCAAGGACGCACTCGACACCCCTGGCGCCGAAGGCATGTGGTCGGGGGTGCACATCCCCAAAGAAGGTCGGGGGCGCAACTTCGCGCTACGCCAGCTTCGATCGCTGGCCACTCATGGCGGACTTGTCGGTAAAGGCGCGCCTGGCGACGACGCCAGCTAGCGACGCTGGCCGCGGCCAGGCGTCGGAGAACCAGAGTGATCAGTGCGAAAGATGGTGCGGCGTGTCCTACCCGCCGCTGCGGAGCCCGTGGGGCATGCTCAGGCTGGCGCGGATATCCGCGCCCGGGTCGGCGCGGATATCCGCGCCGTGGGAAGGCTAGTTGCGCCACACCGAGCGCCACTGAGACGGAAAGGAGGCATCCGACCAACCACACCGCCGGCGCGTAAACCCTGGCGGCACAAGTGAAAACCTCACAGCGAAGCGCCTAACGGACAAACCCCCGGTCCTGAGACCGAGGGTCGTCACGTCCGAGTTGCCGCTCGAACCTTGGTGTCTTCGCGCGTCCCCTCCCTGAAGGGAATCGTCATGAACGACGCATCCCACGGTAGCGCATGTCCGCCCGGCGGTCTACCTGCAGCGCACCGTGACACCGCAACTCTACTGACGCACCGCTACCACGGGTCGAGCGCTCTGCTGCGCCGGCGCGGCACCGCCCGCACCACACCCGAATGGATCCGCCGGGCCGGGGGCGAGTGCTTCGACCGACTCCCCCGCATCGTCCTTGAAATCGAGCCGGTGGCGGCTATCCCCTGCTGGAGCGGTCGCGCTCGGAAGTGGGTGCACGAGACCGTGCCTACGGCCTACCGCAACCGCTACGACAGTCATGTCCGCCCTGCCATGCCCGGTAACCCCGTGAGCCTGAAATCGGTGATGGCAGTGGCCGAGGCGCGGGCATCGTTCGCAGATCACCGCACGGGCCGTAATTGCCGTCCAACGAACGACCGTCTCGCCGAAATCACCGGCCTCTCGATCCGCACTGTACAACGGGCCTCGACCGCACTACGGCTGCTCGGCGTCGCGACCGAAGTAATGCGCGGCCGGCAGCGCACCCGTGACGAGAGGTTCGCCAGCTGGCGCGTCGGCGACCGTGGACGCGGATGGGCTTCAGTGTGGGCTCTGCACGACAGTCGGTTCCGATCGCTGTCACCCCATCCCGGAGGGTCTTCTTTTAACCCCTTCAACTCCCGTAATAAATCACTCACTACCACCACCCGGCGCAAAAGCGCCGGTCGCAGCGCCGCTTCGCGTCGCCCTCGCCCGGACAACCGGGCGCTCCTGCTGGCAAATCACTGGATAGCCGATCCGCAAACTCCGGCCTGGGCCCGCCGGTATCGCACCGGCGGACCGTGGGCGGCGATGTTGACCACAGTCGCTCAACACGGCTGGACACCTCGGGACCTCAACCAGCTGATCACCGATTGGGTCGGCACCGGCCACTGGATCCCGGAAAGCCCGTACAAACCGATCGGGCTGCTCGGCAAGATCCTCGCCAGTCACGGCAACCCCGCCGAACGGCCCGCAGCCCTAGACGAAGCCCGTGAGCAGGCCGAACTGCTCGCCGTCAGACAACGCATCGACGCCCAGATCGAGAACCGCGAAACCCAGCGCCGGGCCCGCGAGGCCGGACGTGCTGCCCTGCAGGGTCCAGGGCACCGGGCCGCGCGGGCGATCCTCGACGAGATCGCGCAGCGGCGGAAAGGGCGCGGCAGCGGTGCCGCGGCGACACCATGAACCATCCAGCCGAACCGGACTGCGTGGCAGCGACTGTGCCGCTGCCCTGCCACGCCGACCCCGATCAGTGGTTCGATCCCGCCGCGCGGACACAGTCGTTGGCCGCCTGCCTGCGATGCCCGCGCCGCCGGTGGTGCGCGCGCCGCGCGCTGACATGCCGGCCTTCGTGGGGAATGTGGGCGGGTGTGTGGATCGACGGCCGCTTCACCCCCGTGGCGCATCGACTGAGCTCCATCGCCGCGGATACTCCTCCCCCACGCGCCACCGGGGCCGTCGCCGCGAGCCACCGGCCGCTTGTGCGTTCCCCTGTGCGGCCGGAGTCCCCTCCCCCCGCCGGCGTTCGTTGTTCCACGCCGGCACCCGCGGCCGCGCTGGTGTGGGCACGGGCCAGCGGGCACTGCGAGATCATGGCGCCAGACTGCCGCTTGACGGCGGACTCTCTTGAGTCTCGTCTCGGCGAGCCCCCCGGCAAGGACACCGCGTCGACCCTGTTCGCCGCTTGCGTACGCTGCGCCAATTCGATCGCGAGCCTTGACCCAAAACTGGCCCGCCGGCTCGGCTACCGTGTCTGCTCCCGAGATCGAGCTCCCGACGCGCCCTTTCTCTGGCGCCAACAGCATTGGGTCATCCTGAATACCGACGGCGCCTGTGGTGACGCTTCCCCACCAGGACCCCGCCGCGCTGGGCGAGACCGACCAAACCTGGTTCCCGGTGCGCCCCCGGACCATCGGCTGCGGCATTGCATGGGATGAAGGCTCACCCCGAGCCCGGCAGTGACCCGCACCGGCGTCGCCGATGCAGCGCTGACCTGCAATATACGGGCTAATGACGGAACAACACCGGATGATTGACGCGTCTGAAGACGCATAGAGGCCGTATAACCAAACGGACCTCACTCGGAACTACGCCGGGCGTGAAACGTCCGTACGACCGGACGTACTGACGCTTGACCCTCGTACAGATGACGCGTCGAACGCCGATTGACCTGCCGTGCCTGAGACGTCCGGTGCACCGGACGTCGGTACTGGCGTATTTCGGGCGCAACCCCGGGCAGTGCACCCAGACTGACGGTGTCGCGGACACACGGCCGGACGATGGAGCGAACACTCCGCCGCCTACACGGCCCGTAGTTCAGCCGTCCACCCCCACCGCCACCCGCCGGCCGAGTCGTCCGTGCCGCACCCCAATCACACAAACGACAACTAGCCCCAACAGCCACTCCAGTAACGGTTCGATCACACAGTGGTGCGGCGCCACGGGAATCCGCGCGTCGGGACTTAGGTTGGCCGCCATGACGATGAGCGGACCGGCCCGAACAATCCTCGTGGCCAATCAGAAGGGCGGCGTCGGGAAATCCACCACGGTTGCCGCGGTGGCGGAAATGATTGCCGCGGCGGGTAAGCGGGGACGACGGGTGCTCGTCGTCGATGGGGACCCGCAGGCCAATGTCACCGTCGAGGATCTCGGCGTCACCGGCGACCGCGGCCAGTCACTGTCGCAAACCCTGCAATACGGGGCCCCACTGGTACCAGTGCGCAACGTACGGCCCAACCTCGACGTCGTGGCCGGGGGACCCCAACTGGCCGTCGTCGGCGCCGCAGCGCATCTGATGTCCGAGAACGGCATCAACATGGCGATCAACCTGGAGACCGCGCTGTCAGCGCTGTGCGAATCCGAGGGGTACGACCTGGTCGTCATCGACTCCGGACCCGGAGACGTCCCACTGCTGGACACCTACCTGGCCGTCGCCAACTACCTCCTCATACCCACCCGCGACGATCAGGCAAGCCTGGGCGGCGTCGAACGCCTCGCCCGCCGGTTCTGGCGTGCCCGCAAACACGGCGCGTCAATTCAGCTGCTCGGCGTGCTGCTCTTCGACGTCAACCCGCGCGCCGTCAAACGCAATCAGGAGGTGTTCGCCCAGGTCCGCGAGATGCTCGAGGGAAGCGGGACCACGCCCTTCGACATCACCATCCGCTCGGCGCCAGCCGCCGCCGTCGACATGCGCACCCTGCACAGGACCGCAGGCGAGCTGGTCGCGCTGGCCCACGACGACCGCCGGAGCCGTCTGGCCCGGCTGCGCGACAAACAAAGTCCCGAACGAGGACTGTGGACCAGCGACCCCAGCGGTCTCGCCGCCGACTACCAGGAACTGGTCCGCGAGATCATCGGCCGCCTCGTCCGCTTCGAATCCACACCCATGGAGGTGAGCGCCGGATGACCCCGACCCGCCAGAAAGCCAAACCGGTCTTCGATCCCTCCGCGCTCGACCAAGACCTCGACGACCTGTGGCCGGCCCCGAAGACACACCAGACACCGCAGCCGGTCGCGCCACCGTCGGCACCAGCGGCGCCTTCGACCCCGCACAGAACTCCGACGCCACCCCCGCCGGCGACGACGACTTCTCCTGCCCAACCCGCCTCGCCCGCAACCCCTTCGCCGACCGCCGTTCCGCAGACCGCCGTTCTGCTGACAACCCCAGCAGCGCAGCCCACCAACCACACCGGCGATGCACAGCAGCCGAACAAGGCGCGGATTCGCCCGCCGGAGGTCCTGCTGTCATCGGAGGTCTACGACGAGCTCTACCGAGTTCAGCTCGCGGAAAAGAAAGTTCGCCGCGGTCTCGCGCGCACCATGGGCGCCATCGTTCTCGACGCCATCGAAGCCCACGCCACGCGCCTGGCCACCACCTGGGCCAACCAACAGGACGCGGTAGGGGAGGGGCAGCTCTTCGAGCGACCCTCCTCGAACGCAGTGCCGCGCCGCCGCAGGCACGCCACCGCGCCACGCACCGTGGTGCTCTCCGGCGTCACCGCCGCCAACGGGCAGCGACTCGACAACCTGGTCCTGGCGTGGGGGGCCGGGACACGCAGTGCGCTCGTAGAACAAGCCCTCCGCTACGAGTTCGACCTACTACCGCACCGCTGAGACCCACCGCAGCCCCAGGCCGCAAAACGGTAGCCGCGGGCGCGACGGTGACATCACACCGATCACGACCGCGCCGAGGCACCGGATGCATCGCCGACACCGACCCACACCCAGCGTCACGTGACGGATCGGCCGACGTATGGCGAGGTGGCCCGCTGCAACATCGAAGAGCACCCCAGCCGACCCTCCGGCGCAGTCACGGACTGGCGTCTGACCCCGGGCCCAGTGCGAACCCAATTAACCGCGGTTAATTGCGGCCGAACGGCGTCTGCGCCCGGACGTCCGACGCAAGCCGGGGCAGCCAGCGCCGGGGGAGGAGAGGGGGGCCGAGAGTGTCCGGGGGGACCTCCTCAGCTCAACCAAACCCAGACACTGAGGCGAGGCCCGGACATTACCTCCAACCACCCCGTAGAGCCCATCGCCGCCGCCCGCCAAGGGCCCGCCCCCGCCCGTGATCGCGGCTACCGAATTAACCGCGGTTAATCGGCAAACACTCCTCTCCGGTGCGCCACGATGACGGCACCGCCCTTCCAAGCGACCATTCACGACGCGCGGGATCCCTACCGCACGCGGGCCTGGCGAGCGACCGGAGCGGTTGCCAGCCGACGCCGCCCCGCGCACGGAGGAGCGCCCCGCGCACCGGGCGCAACACAGTCCCCGCGCCTGAGCTTCAGTCGAGCCGTCACAACGATGTACGACCCCGCGTGTCGGGTCGCCGCCAAACCCCTTGCACCGTAGGGTAAGTCCGTCTGGTCCGAAGTACCCCGCTACTGCGGGGGAAGCAAACGGGAGGCCCTCACGTGGCGATTCATGTTGTGCTCAATCAAAAGGGCGGTGTCGGCAAGAGCACGATCTCGGTCAACCTGGCCGCCGTCACCGCCGACGTCCTCAACCGCGACGACGACCCCGACGCCACCTCTCCGGTGCTGGCGCTGTCAGTCGATCCGCAAGGATCCGCAGTATGGTGGGCCTCGCGCATGAACGACCTGCCGTTCCACATCGCGCAAGCTCACGACGATCTGGCTGGACTGGCCGCGCTCAAAGAACTTCCAGGAATCCAGCATGTCTACGTCGACACTCCAGGATGGATCGACCTCGACGGCGACGGCAGTGGATCAGATCCACTCGGGCGCGGGCCCGCCGCAGATGTGCTGCGCACCGTCCTGGACATGGCCGACCAAGTCATCGTCCCCATCGAGACCGAGCCGCTCAGCTTCGATCCGACCGCCCGGACCATCACCAAAGTCATTGAGCCACGCGGACTTCGGTACATCGTGGTGATCAACAACTGGGACCCGCGCGACGGAACCTACGATCTCAACCAGACCAAGGATTTCGTCAAGGCCAACGGGTGGCCGCTGGCCAACACCGTGATCAGGCACTACAAGCTGCACGCCAGAGCCAGCGCCGACGGTCAGGTCGTCACCGAGTACCCGCTCAACCGGGTGGCGCTGCAAGCCCGAGAAGACTTCTACAAGTTCGCCCTCGAACTCAACGTCGCGGCGGTGCGCTGATGGCACGGGGACAGCGCACCAACCTCGCCGACCTCGCCGCATCCGTGGGCCACAAATCACCGGTGGACCGCAGCGCACAGGGTCCAGACGGTATCCAGGGCCACGCCATCGTGTTGAGCGACCTCACCGCCAATCCACGCAATCCGCGCGAAGACGTCGGGGACCTCGCGGATCTGGAATCGATCGCCGACATCCAACTCCAACCCGCGCTGGCAGTCACCAGCGCCGCATACCTCAAACTGTTTCCCGAGGACCAGATCTCGGCACGCTACGTCGTGATCAACGGGTGCCGCCGACTCGCCGCAGCCCACAAGTACGGCCGCAGCGACCTCGCCGTCGTCATCAACGACGAGATCGCCCGCGACCGAATCACCCTCATCTCAGCGTGCATCGCCGAAAACGTCGACCGCCAGGACTTCGACGTCATCGAAGAAGCGCGCGCTGTGGAGGCGCTCGTCGCCGAGTGCGGACGCGCCGACGAAGCCGCTGCACGGCTACATAGAACCGCGGCGTGGGTCTCCCAGCGACGCGCCCTACTGAAGCTGGCGCCAGAACTGCAAAGCGCGCTACGGCGCGGCGAACTGGCCATCCGCGAGGCGCGGCAACTGGCCAAAGTGCCGCTCGCCGAACAGGTCGCGCGGTGGCAGGCCACCCTCGACCGCAACAACGACCCAGACCAGGACAGCGGCAAACGCCGCCCCCCGAGCCGCTCCCGCGTCATCGCCTCGGCGCTGGCCGATTTCGACAACCAACCCGAACAGCTCGCCCACGCCCTACGCACCTACCTCGGCGCCGACGGGATAAGCAAGCTGCTCAAACTGCTCGGTGAACTCAGCCGGCTGAACGGCCCTACTGATCGACCAGGTCGCCCAGATGACCCGGCGTCATGAACTGCCCTAACGCATCCAGATAGCGCCGCGCCGCAGCGCGGTACTTCGCCGCCGAACCCTGATCGGCATCGCCGGCATCAAGAAGATCCTGCTGAGCGGCGATCAACAACCGGTTCGCCTCAGCAAGCGACACCACCTGCGAACGCAGATCCTCCACCAGAGCATCCGCGGGGGAGTAGACCGCAACCGCCGCCCCCGCGGCAGCAGGCAGTTCGTCGGCGTAGACGTACCACCGCAGCCGTTCCGGCCGCGGCAGAGCGCCACCGCGAAGCCGGCCCGCCGTGATCGCCTTGATCAGCGTGCGCGGATCCTTACCCAGCCGGGACGCAGCCTCCTTCAACGGCACCACTGGACCCTGTGGTTCCGTCTCGACCCCGGCGGGTGGTGTCTTAGGCTCGCTCATCCCTGCTTACGTCGGCTGTTCGGTTCTCGTCGTCCCGTCTAGAACATTATGCTCCTAGATAAGGACACTCGTAGCGACATGCGGAAGCCACCTGACGAGCAATGTCGCTAATTAACGACATGGATGTCCTACACTAGGACCATCTTCGTGCACCGCGAAAGGGAACGGCGATGAGTGGCAAAGGGACCGAGACTCGACAACTCACCGAGGGTGTGTTCGTACGCTTCACGGCTGACCAAATGGAACGACTGCGCGGCGAGGCGCAGACCCAAGGCGTCAGCCTTCCCTTTCTTCTGCGCGAACGCTCATTGGGCATCGAACGCGCCGCGTCGTAAGGCCGAACCCCAACGCCCACGCCGACGAGCGGTCTTGCCTACCTGGCCGCGGTGCTGGTCTCGGCCAGCTGCTCGGCGGCGGAGAGAATTCGATTCACGGTGGTGTGATGAACCTCGTGGCGGCGTCCGATCGTGCTCGGTGGGGTACCGGCGGCATTGTCGGCGAGAATCTTGGCGATCAGATCTGGCTCTTTCGTGGTGATCCCCTCGCGCACCAGCGACTCCGCCATCGGGCGCCAACTCTCAACGGTGGACTCCACGCCCGTCTCAGTGCACAACTCAGACGCGGGCAGCGCTGATGTGACCGCGCGGGCAGGTACGGCCCTCAATGCCCGTCCCAGTGGGCGCTGCCCATCGGCGCCGCTGTCGGTTGGCGGGTGTCCGTGGCGCACAGCGGCCGGCGCGAAAGCGGATGCGTAGGTGCTGCTCGACTCACGTTTGGGCATGGGCCCGGCTTGCGTCTCGCTAGTCCGCGCACGCGCCGAGCTTCGCATCGGGTTCGGCAGCAGAGATTGCGGTCGATCCTCAACCATCTGCTCGGTCTCGCCCTGCGCGATATAGCCGCCGGTGTGCGCCGAAGTCGACGAAGGTGTTGCTTCCGGCTTCGCTTCGACCGCGTGCGACGTCTTGGCCCGCTTGGGCCTGGTCAGCGACAGCAAGCACAGCGTCGCGTGTGCGATCGCGACATCGATGACCGCAGGCCAGATCCACGACATGGACTCTCGAATCCCCAGCATGACCGCGAAGGAACGCAGCGCGTCGAACGACAGAGCGAATGATCCGAGAGCCAACGCGGCGGTAAGGGCCAGCGCCACCCAGTACACCCAGCCAACCGATCGAGCGCGGACGAGCCAGGTCGCCGAATGTGTTGCTGCCAGAAGAACCGTCGGCGGCACCAGAGCCGCGAGGGCGGCCAGCCAACGGGTTTCCGATGGCGCGATCAGCAGAGCATGACCGACATTGCCGGAAAGCGACATCGCCGCCGCCAGGATCAACCAGCCGAGAAAGAAGGTGCCAGCGCGGCGGCAATCGTCGACGGCCGAGGCGGTCTCGGTGGCGGCTTCCGAAGACTCCAGTCCTGCTACGTCGTGCTGGTGCAGAGTCATGCATCGAGCCTAAAGTCGCCCGGCGGGTCCCTCCTGCACAAAATCATCGGGTCGAACATCGCAAAGACATAGCCTACCCCGGTGATGGGCCGTCATCGGAAAAGGGGTAGCCGATGAAGCAACCGAAGTGAAGCTCTTGGACTGGGGTTTCGCCAAGGGGCAACGGCTTGAGATTACTACCGAGCAGATGCTGTCGCTGGTCGACCGATCCGCGCGACGAACTCAGAACGAAACTGGCGCGACGGCCCGAGATCCGGAGGAAAAACGTTCCTGGCAGTGTCGATGCGGTTCTCCTTGAGGCGTTCCTAGCGAAGGCCGTTGAGTTAAGCCTGGACAAAAACGACGCAATTGCCAGAGGCACTCGGTCAGCGGTTGCGTTCGAAGCCGTGATCCTCACTCTGCTTCGAACCCGGACTGCTCGAACTTCAGTGTCTGGGCGTTCTCCCTGATCGTCCGAATCTTGGCTTCGTCGAACCCGTTGTTTGCGACGGCCGTGATCTCAAGCCTGACCTCCAGCTGCACACCGTCAACGGCGGCCAGGTGCTGGATCACCTCGCTGGTGATCTTGCCGAAGTCCCGTGCGTAGAAGTCGGGGTTCAGCTTGACTGTGCCGAAATACCGCGTCTGCTCCGGTCGTGGTGGCGCAGGCGGTGGCGCCGCAGGCCCGGGGGGATACGGCCCCGGCGGATGCGGCCCAGGACCGGGTGGCGGCCCCGGAGGCTCCGGTGCTCCGGGCGGAACCTCATGAGCGCGTTGATCTTCCGCGCGTCGCGGCTTCACTAGAAGAAGGCTGTCGACCGTGGCCCGCTGCTCGCCGGCAGGGTCGGTGGGCAGGACCAGTCCGGTGTACTTCTGTCCGTCCCAGCCGTCGGCTAGGGCGAATCCTTGGTTCTGCCAGTCGATGGGCGTGTCGAGTGAGGACAGGACCCCGTCTTCCAGGACTTTGCGATTGCGCAGGCGGGCGAGGTACGGGTAGGTCGTGTAGTAGGCCCAAAGGGTTCCCAGGCTGATGTGGCCGTCGCGGTCGAAGACCGCGGCCAAGGTCGTGTCCAGATCGAGGCGGATCGCGGCCGATGCCCGGCGAAGGACGAGTTCGGACTTCTCGATCAGCCGTGCGGCGGTGCGCTTGGCCAGGTTGTCCGGGCTGCCTTCGGCCTTGATCGCCTCAAGTTGCATTGGCCGGGCCGGATCAGGTTGCGATGGGACCAAGGCCCAGTGATAGGCGCCGAGCAGCCTGTCCTTCGCCGTGCGGTCGGCGCGTTCGAGGCGCTCGACGGCTTGCTGGCGCTGCTGGGCCGTCAGGTTGAGCGCGCCATCTGCGTTGTCCCGCACGTACTTCCAGGCAAGGTATTCGCGAATCGAGAACTGCAGTTCGTCGTAGCGAGCAGCGTCGGCCCCCAGGAACACCAACATGTTGCGGTGGGTCCGCGCCCCGGACCCGCGGCGCTCCAGCACCTGAGTTGCCCACTGATAGGCTGGCGAGTCGGCGCCCTGGCGGCGGTCGTGGACGTGAGCCGGTGGCACGATGACCAGCCGGGCTTCCTGCCCGTCGGGAACATCAGCGGAGCTCTCCGGTGCGACGTGGACGGCGGCGAACCCATCCGCAGATGGGCTGCGGTGGTCCTGCAGCCGCCGGATGACTTCGACCCACACATCCTCGGGGTGAAGCCGTTCGGCGTAGTCGCGGGCGGTGCGGGTGGTGTTGGCCTGGGTATCGAACCAGTACTGTTCCCCCGAAGAGTAGAAGTAGGTCGCTTTGTCCGCGAGTTGGTTAAGGGCGGAGTAGAAGTTGCCGGGCACGTCGCCGGGGAGTGCGGTTCCCAGGAATGCCCGCTGCTTATGGATGCCCTTGTGGGCGCTGTTCAGGGTGGGGGTTGCCCCAACGAACACGGTGCGGGCCAGCCGCTGGGTGACAAAGCGCTTACCGAGGAGATCTGGGTTGTCTCGATCGACCTGCGTTGGCGCTGCATTGGTTCCATCGACGTCGGTGTCGATGATGACCTTCCACTGGTCCTCGAGGTACTGGCTTATCTCGGTCATCACGTCCGCGTCCCGAAGAGGCACGGAGCCGGGCATGATCAGTGGCGCGGTGTCGTTGCTGCGCCAGAGCGAGCCGACGATGGTGTTCATCAACCGCAGCACGCCGCGGGTGCGTTGGAACCGCTCCAGGGTCGACCACTCCTGGTAGAGCCGGTCGAACAGTTCCGGGTGAATCGGGTAGGTAGCGCGGATACGGTCGGTGTAGGCGTTCTCGGTGACCTCGCTGGGGAACTCGGAGTGATGCTGGCGGTAGAACTTCACGACAGCGTTGGCCGTGGCGTTGATCCGTGCCAGAGCTTCCCCGTCGGGTGCGGTGAACAGCCGCCGTTTGACGATCTCGAAGGACTCTTCGGGATTGGCGGCCTTCCACTGGTCGGCAACCCGTCGCACGATGTTCTGCAACCGGCGCAGTGCTTCGCGGCCGTTCTCGCCGCCGACTTCTTCCTCGCTGATGTTGTCGTCGCCGTCGGTGTCCCGGGCTGAGGCCGGGATTGAGATGACCACCAGTGCCCCGGGGACGGCTTTGGCTGTCTCGGTGAGGGTTTGGGCGAAGGTGAACTGGGTGTCGAAGCTGCCGCCGGCGAGGTCGTCTCGGCCGTAGAGCTGGCGGGCGTAGGCCACCCATTCATCGATCAGGATGACCGCCGGAGCGTATTTGGTGAGTAGTTCGCGCAGGCTGTCGCCGGGGTTGGTGGAGGTGCGGTCGGCTTCGGCGACGATCTCGTAGGCTTCACGACCGCCGAGTTGCCAGGCCAGCTCGCCCCACAGCGTGTTGATCTTGGTGCCGTCCGGTTTGGGTTTCAGGCCCGACGGTTCCAGATGGTTACCAACCAGTGCGACCCGCCCGATGGGCCGGCCGAGCTTGGCTGCCCCTAGCAGGTCCTCGATCTCCTGTGGGTACTCGGTGATCGGCCGGCCGGATGCCAAGTGCCACAGGGCCAGCATGGAATGGGTCTTGCCGCCGCCGAAGTTGGTCTGCAGGTTGATCACTGGAGAGGCGTTCATATCCCCGGAGAGCCGTTTGACCGCGCGGGTGATCAGGTCGCGCAGGCCCCCTGTGAGGAAGGTGCGGCGGAAGAACTCGACAGGGTCGGTGTATTCGGGATCTCCTTCGCCGCGGGCGACCATCGCCAGGTCTGCGGCGAACTCCGCGGCCCGGAAGTTGCCCCTGGCCACATCATCGTGGGGCCGTAGGACTTCTCTCCAGGGTGGAAGTCCAACCGAGCCGACCTCCGTAGCACCGGCGATCCTGACCACGCGGCGGTCTTCCTGCTCGGAGGACACCCGCCGCAGGTCGATCCGCGAGCGTTTGACTTCGTCAGCCGATTCAGGCGCACCGATGGCCCGCAGCAGCCGTTCTGCGGTGTCCAGGGCCCGGTAAGCGTCATCAGCAGTGAAGGGCTCATGGTGGGCCTCGCGGTCGCGGACTTCCCGCATCTCACTGGCCAGGCTCTGCTCCGCGCGAGACAGCAAGTCCCCGAACGGATACCAGCCCGGAATCGCCCGAGCGGTGACGTTCTCGGTCAGCATCCGCAACCCGTTCTGTGGGTCGACCGAGTTGTACTTCTTGTCGCCGCCGGCGCCCTTGCTGGCATCTTTGGCGGCGAGCAGCATCGTCCAGTTCTTGTCGGCGGGGATCTTGTCGCGGGTAGCGCCGGTGATGAACGTGTCCAGCGATTCGCCGAGCAGTTCCAACGCCCGGCGGATGCGTTCGCGGTTACTGGTCGCCATCTAGCTATTCCCCCTCGAAGTCGATCGTTGATTGAACGGGTCGAGACGCTGCTGTTGCGGCTCCTGCGGCGATTTCGTTCCACGCTGTGCCCAATGCGTTGAAGTCCACGGCCAGCTTGGTTTCCTTGCGCCGCTCCGAGACCGAGAACAACAAAAAGGCCAACTCTTTGCACAGATCGGGCTCGATGGATGCTGGGACACGTCCCAGCATCGCGGCGGCGGCGGGGATGCCCTCAGCTGCTAGAAGTCGGGTGAGGTGCATGACGACCTCCCAGACGCTGATTGAAGGGTCAGTCGCGGGGTCGTAAGTGGGGTCGAGATTGCCGGGGGCTAGGAGTGTGACTTTACTGGCCCGACTGGTCAGGATTCCTGCATGATCGAGGTGGTCGATCGAGGCGTTTCGTGCCCTAGCGATGTTGTCCGCGTCTCCGTACGGCCCGGGCTCAAATCCGTACTGACGAAACCACACAATCGCAAACCGAGTGTCGGAGTCGAAGTCACCTTCTTGCTCGACCAAGACCTCATCGAGAACTTCGTTGATCCGGGCCAGCGCAGATCGCACTGGCATCGTTGATCCGTCATCCTCCAGCACCGCCGAATATCGCGAGAACACTGCCATGCCCGGCCCGATGGCGGCCTGCGGAAGATCTACCGGTGCAATTGCCCCCTGCTGCAAGTCCCTCAACGCCGATGGAAGTTCCGCTTTCAGAGTTGCGATGAAACGGCGGCGATCAGTCCGCGGTGCATCCTCCGGACGCGGGCGAAGAGCCAACACGATCGACGACGCGAGGGCGTTTGTCCCTACGCTTATCAACCGGCCTCCGCGCTCGCTTCGCATTGGCCAAGTCGCAGTGACGGTCCATCCGGCTTGGATCATGGCTTCAAGCAGGGTTTCCCAACCGGTCGAGACTTCCCCGCCTTCAGTCGTCTCGGACTGCTTGAAGGCGTAATAGACGGTGATGGGAAAGTTCGGCAATGCTGATTTACGTGCTTGCCGGAAAACTTCTCCGAAGCCAGCCTCAAAGAACTCTCGGGCGCCGTCGCTGCCCCCGTGACGGTACGGGTTAGCCACAAGCTCGTCAGCTTTCGGAACCAGAACTGTGCTGAGAAGAGTTGGAAAAACCGAACCCAGTGACCGGCGAAGCCAAACGTAGAAAAAGTCAGACAGGTCCGAATAACCGATGTTGTCGTAATACGGCGGATCAGTTGACACCAAGTAGCCGCCTGTGAATGCGGACTTAGCATCAAGCTGGCTCACATGGCCAACAGGACCGGTCGGCAGATACTCGATGACCTTGGATACGGCTTCGACCATTCGAATAAACGTGCCTGATGAATCTCCAAATGGATTGCCTTCAGCGAAATCCCAAGCCATTGCGATTGCTTGACGCGCAAACAGGTTTCGAAGAATCTCCATTTGCGGGTTGCTCGCCCAGGTTGTGAGTGAGGAGTGGTAGTCGGTCAGCCGCGACACGATTAGTCCGAGATACAAGGCAATGCTGTCGGCATATGCGACAGCCTCACCGCCGCCGTTTTCGAGGCAGTCGCCTTCAGGTAGGCCGGCGGCTAACGCACTCTCAAGCACATGTTTGCGGGCCTCACCGATCAACTCGGTAAAGATGTCGAATGCCGTCAATTGCCTAGCAGTGAACAAGTCCGAAAATATCGTCATGCCATAAGGGGGGGCAGATACGTCCCTTGGGTGGTAGCCAAGCTCCTGATCTGGCATACCGCTCGGGCGCGCCACCTTCGCAACCGTTTCGTCTTCCGGCGTCGGATCGAGGTAAATCCGAGACCGGTTTCCTTGGGCAACAGTGGCCATCAACTGATGCCCGATGAGCCCCGCTTGGCCCTGGACTCGCAGATAATCGCGATCAGCCGCGGCGCCACAACCTATACACACGGCTCCCGCACGCTTGAGGGTGCCGTCGTCTTCGCCCCTTGGTGCCGTTCGCGCGTCGTGACCAATGCTGAAGACAACCTTTCCGTTGACAACGACTGGGACAGAGTAGGCCTCCTTGCCCTTTTTCTTACCAAGCCACCATGATCGAGCCAGGGGCATCGTGATGCCGCAAGCAGGGTTAGGGCACTTAACGGTCCGAGCCCAGATCCAAGCAATGACAGTCGCTTTCGAGCCATCGGGCAGTATGGCTTTGGGGTAGAGATGGCCGATGCGTTTCTCGGCTTCGACACGAATCCAATTGCTGTAGCGGCGGACATCCTCGGCTAGCCCAGTGGCGCGCGGCCAGGGATGGGCAAGTTGATCTCGGCCAACTTCGGGAGAAACCGGCGGCCGCCCGGCGAATTTCGGAGGGATCTCGATAAGTGCCTTGTTGATCAGAACAGCGACTGGATTGAGATCAGATGCGTGGGCTTCCAGGCCGAGACGCTGCGCTTCGAGAGGTATGGTGCCGCCGCCGGCGAAGGGATCGAGTATGGGTGGAGGGTTGCCGCCCGTTGATGCCAAGATCTCTTTGTGGGCTTGATCGAGTAGCTCCGCGTTGTTCGCGTTGCTCCAGGCGGCGAGTTCTTCCATCAGTTGGTGGAGGCGCTTTCGTTCCACTGCGATGTCTTCATCGGTGGGGAACTTCTCCGGATGGGAGGAGGGGTCATCGACGAGTTGCGCGAACAGAACTGCCCGAGCAGCGGCCAGGGGGCGGCGCGCCCACCACAGGTGCAGCGTGGAGGGATGGCCGAGTCGTATGTATTTCTCTCCAGCGGACTCCTCGTTAATCGTCTTGAGCGGGATGCCGACTTCAATCAGCTTGCGCTTCGGGGTGTCTGTCACCGGTGTTGTCCTCTGGCTGGTCGATCGGGCTGGGCGGCGAAGGTCAGCATGGTGGTGTTCCTCGGTCCCAGGTCTTGGCCCAGTTGAGTCGGACGTCGGTAGCGGCGAGGTCACCGAGGTTGATGCTTCGGAAGTGCTCGGCGACGTAGCGGAGCTGGTCGTGTTCAGGTCCGTCGGGGCTGACTTCCACCATCACGAGACGATGCGCAGCGGGAACATTCTTGCCGAGCAGGACTTCGTTGAGGGTGATGGTGAAGTCCTCGGCTCCGGCGATACGCCCCTTGACTTCGATGAACACCGAATCGCCTTCGGGGGTGGTGGAGTGGATGTCGTAGCCGGTGTTGTTGTGCGGCATCTCGATTGGCTCTCGGCCCAGTGCGCGTTCGGCGGCCAGTGCGGCGTCGACCGCACGGCGCTCGACTCCAGCCGTCTCCTTGGCGTACATCGCGATCGGGCCGGGGATGAGGCCGGCGGGGATGACGAGTGCGGCACCGACCACGTTTGGTGGCCGTGCTGCGAGTTGCGCTTCGGCATCGAGTTGGGAGGTGCGCCGTTCGAGGCGGGCTTCGAGTTCGCGGGCGCGGACTTCCAGTCGGTCGGGGCTTTGCCGGTTCTTGCGGGACCGCCCGGCCTTGCCGGCGCTCTGGGCGTCTCGGATCCGGGCGGCTTCAGCGTCGAGGTAGTTGATCTGCTGCACCAGTCTCTGGCGCACAGCGGATTTCGTCTTCGCGATCAACGGCAGGAGTTGATCGCGAACCTGTTGGAGGTGTTGTGGTTGGGCGTGGGTCACCGCCCATGAGGTGGCCAGCTGTTCCACACCGGTGGTCAGCCAGGCGCTGGTGAGCGCTGATTGGGCTGCGGGGCGGGCCTGTTCGGGCAGTGGGTGTAGGTCGAGGTAGGGGGCCGGACCGGTCGTCATAGCCTCGCCCGTGGAGGTGAGGGTGACGAACTCGAAGTGTTTGGACACCACTGTGCCTGTGCCGTCGACGATCTCGGCGTTCAGCGCCACGATGAGCCGCGGTTCGGTGCCAGGGTCGGTGGGATCGAACAGCAGTGTCCCGGCTTCCAGGACGCCGCGGTGGGATTCGATGGTGGCGTCCAGAACGGTGTCCATCAGCGGGTGCCCGGGGGCGAGGAGTTCGGCGCGGCGGGCATCATCGGCGTCGACGCAGCCGGGTTCGAAGGTGGCGCGTTCGTAGCGAGTGGCGATCGGCAGAGCCGCACCGGGGCGTTGCCGGGAGCGGATGGTGGCCGGCACGTTGGCGATCTCGTAGCGGCCCTGCTCGCGTCGGCTGATCCGTCCGCCGAGTCGTTTGAAGGCGTCGCGGAAGAACAGCTCGATGTAGTAGGGCTGCAGGCGCCGGGCGCGGGCTTCGTCCATCTGACGGCGCAGCATGCTGAGTTGGTGTGGGGTCAGCGACTCGCGGGCCAGTGCGCGTTCCCGCAAGAGGTCTTCGGTGCCCTTGGACACCTCGGCGTCCAGGACGCGTTCTAGTTCGGCTTGGCGTGCCGGATCATCCCCGTAGCGGACCGCCTCCATCAGAAGCTTGCTCAGCGGCTGGTCTTTGAACGCTTCGCCGAGGACGTCGAACAGCCGGCCGCCGTAGGCGGCGCGTTGGGCTTCCATCTTCTCCAGCAGCCGTGCGAACACCTGGCCCTCGCGGGTTTCGTCCGCCACCAGATTCCACAACCGACAGACCTGTTTCTGGCCGATGCGGTGGATGCGCCCGAACCGCTGCTCGATGCGGTTGGGGTTCCAGGGCAGGTCATAGTTGATCATCAGATGCGCCGCCTGGAGGTTGAGGCCTTCCCCGGCGGCGTCGGTGGCCACCAACACCCGGACGTCGGGGTCGTGGGTGAAGGCCTCGCGGATGACGCGGCGATCGCCGCGCTGGGTGCCGCCGTGGATAGTGACGACCGCATCAGCGCGGCCCAGGACGTTGCGGATCTGCTGGGTCAGGTAGTTCAGGGTGTCACGGTGCTCGGTGAAGATGATCAGCTTGCGGGGGCCGTGGTAGCTGTCGAGCACGTGTTTGTCGTCGAGTAGCAAACGCCGCAGTTCGGTCCATTTGCGGTCCTCGCCGCTGTCGCTGACCGATCGTGCCAGGTCAACCAGCTTGTCGAGTTGGGCGATTTCGAACTCCAACTCGGCCACCGTCTGGGCGGCCGTGGCCGCGTCGACGACCGCCTCTTCGAGATTCTCGGTCTCCTCGGCGTCGAGTTCGTCGGGATCCTCCAGCCGCGTCCACGGCAGGTTGGCCATCGCGTCTTCCATCGGGGAGAAGCGGGGGTTGAGCATCTCCTGGCGTTTGGCTTCCAGGCGTTCGCGGCGGCGTTGCAGGGAGCGCAGAATCGCGTGTGTGCTGGAGGCCAAGCGGCGCTGCAGCACGGTCAGAGCGAAGCCGACGGTGCGGGCGCGGGGGTTGTCGCTGCCGAGCCGTTCAGCGCGGTTCATTTCTTCCCGGACGTAGCGGGTGACTTCGTCGTAGAGGTGCTTCTCGCCGTCGGAGAGTTGATAGGGCACGGTTTCAGCGATGCGTTCGGGGAACAGCGGTTTGCCTTCGAAGGTCAGCAGCTCCTCTTTGACCATGCGGCGCATCAGCCCTGTGGTATCAGTGGTGTGGGCACCGGAGCGGTATTCGCCTTCGAAGCGGTCCGGGTCGAGTAGTGCCAGGAAGGCTTGGAAGCTGGACTCGCTGCCCGCGTGGGGGGTGGCAGTCATCAGCAGCAGATGGCGGGTGATTTCGCCGAGGCGTTGGCCGAGTTGATAGCGGCGGGTGGTGTCCAGTTCCCCGCTGTAGTAGTTCGCCGACATCCGGTGCGCTTCGTCGACCACGATCAAGTCCCAGTCGCTGGCGTCCAGCAAGGCCAGCAGGTCGTCGCTGCGGGCAAGCTGGTCCATGCGGGCGATGAGGATCGGGTAGCGGGTGAAGGGGTTGCTGTCGACGAGGTTGGTGATCATTTCCCGGGACAGCAGTTCGGCGGTTATGCCGAACTTGGTGGCCAGTTCGTCTTGCCACTGCTCGACCAGGCTGCCGGGAGCGATGATGAGCATCCGGTTCAGATCGCCGCGGAGCATGAGCTCCTTGGCGTACAGACCGGCCATGATCGTCTTGCCAGCACCGGGATCATCGGCGAGAAGGAATCTGAGCGGGGTGCGTGGCAGCAGCTCTCCATACACCGCCTTGATCTGGTGGGGAAGCGGGTCCACGGCGCTGGAGGACACCGCGACCATCGGATCGTGCAGGCCGGCCATGCGGATGCGCAGGGCCTCGGCCACTAGGCGGAACTCTGCCGGGTCGGCGCCGAACTGCCAGCGACTGGTGGGGGCTTCGATTGATAGCGAAGGTTCGTCGGTGCGGTAGAGCAGGCGCTGGCCCAGACCACCGTCACCGTCCTGGTAGGTCACCGTGACCGCGTCGGAGCCGTGTGGAAGCACGGCCAGGATCGTCACGGGGTGCGGGAGCAATCCTGATAGCCGTAGGCCCGCCTGGAGCTCCTCCAGACGGGCTGCTTGCGCGCAGCCCGTCACTTTCCCCCCGCCCCACCACCGCGCACCCAGGCGTCGACCTCAGTGGCCTGGAACTTCCACAGCCGTCCGACCTTGTGGGCGGGCATCGCCTTGTCGGCGATCCAGACGTAGACGGTGTCCTTCGTGACGCCGAGATGCGCGGCGATCTCCTCCGCCGAGAGCCAAGGCTCAGACATCGCGACGCCACCCTCCCCGTGTGCAGCCCGGTTTGACCGGGTCTGGACGAGCCTAGTCGGCGGTTTGTCCGTTCTGTCGTGGAACGGAATCCCAGGCAAAACTCCAGGCGACCGCGCGGGACGCGTCGTCGACGATCCAGTACAGCAGCTCGTCGGCGTCGACAGTTTGACGCGTGCCTGGCTGGCCGGTCAGTACATCCATGCACCGGTAGTGGAGGCAGTTGTCGGCGTCGAGGGTATAGGCGGCGCCGGGGGCATCGACTGCGGGAGATTCTTGGAACTGGGGGCGGGGGAGGGTCCGCCTTGCCGCAATCCTGGCGACCGCGCTCAGTTGCGCTAG
>JAGQTO010000293.1 GCA_020439025.1 Mycobacterium sp.
CCTGTTCGGCGCCACCACCAACGTTCTGGCGGCCACGCTGCCCGGCCAGTTCATCGGGATGGTGCTGCAGGGCGGATCGCACGTCGACTCCATGCTCGGCCTGAACCCGTTGATCGACCTCGTCCTGGAACTGGTCACCAAACCCGTCCCGGCCGGCAACACCGCGGCCACCTACACGCTGAGCTCCGGCTGGATCAACGACATGTATGTCGGCGCCACCCCGGACAACCCGCAGTACGGGCTGTACGCCGCCTCCAACCAGCAGATCATCATGGGCCCGACCGCGGCCATCGGGCTGCCCGCCGCCGAGGCCAACCAGATGTCGCTGGGCGACACCATCTTCCGGGGGCTGATCGACGCCGTCGGCGGGCTGTTCGGATTCCAGCTGCCCGCCCCGGTCAACAGCGGTGACAACGGCCTGAACCCCAACAACCCCGTCGTCCCGGTGAGCAACGGCGTCACCGGCGTCAAGACCGGCAACGCGGTGCTCGACATCCCCTGCGGCGATACCGGCTACGCCGCCCCGGCCGACTGGTACTTCCCGACCCAGGCCGACGGCACCGTCGCGCCCAACGGCGTGATCTGGCTGCAGCACGGCTTCCTCGGCTTCAAATCCTGGTACGCCGACATGGCCCAGGCGCTGGCCCAGGAGACCAACAGCATCGTGGTGGTTCCCAACATCTTCTGGTTCGACACCCCGCTGTGCCCGGGCTGCTACCTCGGTGGTGAGCAGATGCGCGAGGCCGTCGCGACCATGTTCGAGGGCCCGCGCGCGGCGCTGAACGTCAGCGCCAACGCCGCCGGCCTGCAGGGCCCGCTGCCCGAGCAGTTCATCCTCACCGGGCACTCCGCCGGCGGGAATTTCGCCACCGCGGTGGGCGCGCTGGTCACCGAGACCGACCAGGTGGACAACCTGCTCGGGGTCGTGATGTTCGACGGGGTGTCGCGGGCGCCGCTGTTCACCGACTCGCTGACCGCCCTACAGGCCGCCGGCATCCCCGACTACCAGATCGCCGCCCCGCCGCAGCAGTGGAACGCCTGGGGCGTCGCCACCGAACTGATGGCCCAGTTCTACGGGGACGAGTTCTTCGGCGTCCAGATCGACAACGGTTCGCACACCGATGTGATCGGCGGCCCGTCCTGGTTCGGGTGGCTGGGCGAACTGGGCAGCGATCTGATCGTCAAGCCGTCGCCCCCCGGCGGCAAGCAGGCCGTCCGCACCTTCGCCACCGGCTGGGTCAACGACATCTACAGCGGCGTCTACGGCCCCACCAACCCGGGTTACGGCATCTACGGCAACCCCAACGACGGCACCTACGTCGCCAACCAGTCCATGGTCATGGGCCAGGCCGGCGCGGCCACCCTGCCGTCGCCGCCGCCGGTCGACATCGCCCAGTACGCCGGGACATGGTTCGAGCAGGGCAGCGTCAAGCAGTTCTTCTCCATCGGGCTGGTCAACACCAAGGCGGTCTACACCCCGCAGCCCGACGGCTCGGTCAAGGTGGAGAACTCCGGCAACTACTTCGGCCCCAACGGGCCGGCCTCGAGCATCACCGGCTCGGCGGTGGTGGTCAACAGCCCCACCAACACCCGGCTCAACGTCGGCTTCTTCTTCGGCCAGCCCGGTGACGGCGAGCCGGGCAACTACTGGATCCTGGACTACGCCCCGGATTACAGCTGGGCCATCGTCAGCGACTCCAGTGGCAGGTCGGGCTTCATCCTCACCCGCGACCAGACCATCCCGGCCGAGGAGTACGACGCATTGGTGGCCCGGGCCCAGCAGCTCGGCGTGACCGGACGCATCACCCCGACCGCGCAATTCCCCACCACCGTCGCGGTCTGAGAGTTTGCCGGGCCGGAAATATAAAAATGCGGGACAAACACCCGCGAAAGCCTTGACGGGAGGCCACTGACGGTTCAATCTGATGACCAGCATGTGTGCCCGGTAGTCAGTCGACAGCCAGCGCAAGCCCGTCCGGGGCGCGCAGGTTGAGTGTTGCGCCGTTCTGCGGTATGGTTGGACGTTGCGCTGGCTGCCCCCTGCCCATCCTCAACTCGCACCGTGACACCGTGGTCTTGGCCTGACACTTATTTCCCAGCTCAGGAGACCTTCTCCGTGTCGTGCGCGTCGTTCGGGCCCGGACAGGTGAACGCCGGCGCGGACCTACGCAGATGAGCGGCGAAGGGTCCGGCGCCAGCCGGCACCCGGAAGTCCGCATGAGGTGCCGGAAGGATGCATCTTGGCCGTCTCCAGCCAGAGCAAAACGACAACCGCTTCTTCTAACTCCGTCCCGGGGGCGCCAAAGCGAGTCTCCTTCGCCAAGTTGCGCGAGCCCCTCGAGGTTCCCGGTCTGCTCGACGTGCAGACCGACTCG
>JAGQTO010000003.1:0-978 GCA_020439025.1 Mycobacterium sp.
CGGCAGGCCACCAAGGAGGCCGGCCAGATCGCGGGACTCAACGTCCTGCGCATCGTCAACGAGCCCACCGCCGCGGCCCTGGCCTACGGGCTGGACAAGGGCAGCAAGGAACAGACCATCCTGGTCTTCGACCTCGGCGGCGGCACCTTCGACGTCTCCCTGCTGGAGATCGGCGACGGTGTGGTCGAGGTGCGTGCCACCTCCGGTGACAACCACCTCGGTGGCGACGACTGGGACGACCGGATCGTCGAGTGGCTCGTCGACAAGTTCAAGGCGTCGGCCGGCATCGACCTGACCAAGGACAAGATGGCCATGCAGCGGCTGCGTGAGGCCGCCGAGAAGGCCAAGATCGAACTGAGCTCGTCCCAGAGCACCTCGATCAACCTGCCCTACATCACCGTCGACGCGGACAAGAACCCGCTGTTCCTCGACGAGCAGCTGACCCGTTCGGAGTTCCAGAAGATCACCCAGGATCTGCTGGACCGCACCCGCGCGCCGTTCCAGCAGGTCATCAAGGACGCCGGCATCTCAGTGGGCGATATCGACCACGTGGTGCTGGTCGGCGGTTCGACCCGCATGCCCGCCGTCACCGAGCTGGTCAAGGAGATGACCGGGGGCAAGGAGCCCAACAAGGGCGTCAACCCCGATGAGGTCGTCGCCGTGGGCGCCGCGTTGCAGGCCGGTGTGCTTAAGGGCGAGGTCAAGGACGTCCTGCTGCTGGACGTCACCCCGCTGAGCCTGGGCATCGAGACCAAGGGCGGGGTAATGACCAAGCTGATCGAGCGCAACACCACCATCCCGACCAAGCGGTCGGAGACCTTCACCACTGCCGACGACAACCAGCCGTCGGTGCAGATCCAGGTCTTCCAGGGTGAGCGCGAGATCGCCGCGCACAACAAGCTGCTCGGCAGCTTCGAGCTGACCGGCATCCCGCCGGCCCCGCGTGGCGTGCCCCAGATCGAGGTCACCTTCGACATC
>JAGQTO010000003.1:1051-12691 GCA_020439025.1 Mycobacterium sp.
GGAGGGCTCCGGCCTGTCCAAGGACGAGATCGACCGGATGATCAAGGACGCCGAGGCGCACGCGGACGAGGACCGCAAGCGCCGCGAGGAGGCCGACGTCCGCAACCAGGCCGAGTCGCTGGTCTACCAGACGGAGAAGTTCGTCGCTGAGCAGCGAGCGGCCGAGGGCGGCTCCAAGGTTCCTGAAGACACCCTGGGCAAGGTCGACGCCGCGATCGCCGAGGCCAAGACCGCGCTGGGTGGTTCCGACATCGGCGCCATCAAGTCCGCGATGGAGAAGCTGGGCACCGAGTCGCAGGCTCTGGGCCAGGCGATCTACGAGGCGACCCAGGCCGAGCAGGCCGCCGGCGGTGGCTTCGAGGGCGGCGCCCCGGGTGGTTCCGGTGCTGACGACGTCGTGGACGCCGAGGTCGTCGAGGACGATCAGGAGCCCAAGTGACCCATCCGGAAGGGACTCAGGGAATGTCTCCGGAGGACCGCGACGAACCGGTCACCTTCACCGACAAGCGGCGGATCGACCCGCAGACCGGTGAGGTGCGTGAGGGTGTTCCCGGCCCGGCCCCCAGTGGGCCGGGGCCGGGCACCCCGCCCGGTGCGGCCGACGCCGGCAAGGTCGCTGAGCTCACCGCCGACCTCAAGCGGGTGCAGGCAGACTTCGCCAACTACCGCAAGCGGGCGCTGCGCGACCACGAGGTGGCCGCCGAACGGGCCAAGGCCACGGTCGTCAGCCAGTTGCTCACGGTCCTCGACGACCTCGACCGCGCCCGCAGCCACGGCGACCTCGAGGCCGGCCCGCTGAAGTCGGTGGCCGACAAGTTGGCCGGCGCGCTCAATGGGCTGGGCCTGGCCCCTTTCGGCGCCGAGGGCGAGCCCTTCGACCCGTCGCTGCACGAGGCGGTACAGCACGAGGGCGACGGCTCCAACCCGGTGATCGGGCACGTCATGCGTCAGGGCTACAAGTTCGGTGACCAGGTGCTGCGGCACGCATTGGTCGCTGTGGTCGACGCGGCCGGCGAGGCCGACACGCCCGCAGGTGGGGTGGACGCCGCCCCGCACACCGCAGAATCAGATCAGTGATCTCAGAGCGTCCGCGAGAATCGGGAAAGGAGGTGACGCCGCGTGGTTCAACGTGAATGGGTTGAGAAGGATTTCTACAAGGTGCTCGGCGTCTCCTCCGACGCCGCCGACAGCGAGATCAAGCGGGTCGCCAAGAAGCTGCTGGCCGAGAACCACCCCGACCGCAATCCGAATAACCCGGCGGCCGAAGAGCGCTACAAGGAAGTCGGCGAGGCCCGCGATGTGCTGACCGATCCGGCCAAGCGCAAGGAGTACGACGAGACTCGGCGGATGTTCGCCTCAGGTGGCTTCGGCCGCCGCTTCGGCGGTGGCGGTGGCGGCGGTGGCGGCGGCTTCAGCGGCTACGAGGACGGCACCGGCGGGTTCAACCTGAACGACCTGTTCGGCCAGGCCGGCCAGGACGGCGGGGCCAATATCGGCGACCTGTTCGGCGGGCTTTTCGGCCGGGGTGGCGCGCAGCCGCGCACCAGCCGGCCGCGCCGCGGCAAGGACCTGGAAACCGAGACCGAGCTGGACTTCCTCGAGGCCACCAAGGGCGTGGAGATGCCGTTGCGGCTGACCAGTCCGGCGCCGTGCACCAACTGCCACGGCAGCGGTGCCCGCCCGGGCACCAGCCCGAAGGTGTGTGCCAGCTGCAACGGCTCGGGAATGATCAACCGCAACCAGGGCGCGTTCGGGTTCTCCGAACCATGTACCGATTGCCGTGGCAGCGGGTCGATCATCGAGCACCCGTGCGACGAGTGCCGGGGCACCGGGGTGACCACCCGGAGCCGCACCGTCCGGGTGCGGATTCCCCCGGGCGTCGAGGACGGCCAGCGGATCCGGCTGGCCGGTCAGGGTGAGGCCGGGCTGCGCGGGGCGCCCTCGGGCGACCTGTACGTCACCGTGCACGTGCGACCGGACAAGGTGTTCGGCCGCAATGGCGATGACCTGACCGTGACCGTTCCGGTTGGCTTCACCGAACTGGCTTTGGGCACAACGCTTTCGGTGCCCACCCTGGACGGCAAGGTGGGGGTCAAGGTGCCCAAGGGGACGGCCGACGGCCGCATCCTTCGGGTGCGCGGACGCGGGGTGCCCAAGCGCAGCGGCGGGGCCGGTGACCTGCTGGTCACCGTGAAGGTCGCGGTGCCGCCCACACTCGAGGGGCCGGCGCTGGAAGCGCTGGAGGCCTACGCCGCGGCGGAGAAGGCCAGTGGCTTCGACCCGCGAGCGGGCTGGGCGGGCAATCGGCCATGACCGCCGCCGGCGAGCCGCGGGAGCACCGGACCTTCCTGATCTCGGTGGCAGCCGAACTCGCCGGGATGCACGCCCAAACGCTGCGCACCTACGACCGGCTGGGCCTGGTGCAACCCGAGCGCAGTGCCGGCGGCGGCCGCCGCTACTCCGAGCGCGACGTGGAACGGCTGCGCGAGATCCAGCGGCTGTCCCAGGACGAGGGTGTGAACCTGGCCGGGATCAAGCGCATCATCGAGCTGTCCAATCAGGTGGAGGCTTTGCAGGCTCGCGTCGCCGAGATCAGCGCGGAATTGGCCCGCTCCAAGCCGCGCCGGGATCTGGCGGTGGTGCCCAAGAGCACGGCCGTGGTGGTGTGGAAGCCCCGCCGCTAGGTGGCCGCCCCGGTGGCCGAGCAGACGCAAATGACCCCGACACGTACGGCGTGTCGGGGTCATTTGCGTCTGCTCACCCGGGGAACCCGGGAAGCGGGGTCAGCTCACCCGGATGGTGAAGGTGGCGCCGGCCGGGCGCCCCGGCACCGCCACGCTGTAGCCGCCCTTGCGCAGCGCGTTGGTCGGGGCGGTCATCGGCTCGATGCCCACCACGTCGTCGTTGTCGGGGGCGAAGATCTGCACCGCCGGGTAGCCGTGGTCGAAGATCACCTCGATGCGGCGGTTCCCGCCGGACAGCGCGAACACCCCGCCCTGGGGGACCTCGTCAAACCCGTCGTCGAAGACCCGCTCGCCCAGCAGTTCCGACTGCGCCGGCCAGTCCTCGGTGGCCCCGGTCGGGATGCCCCAGTGGTCGACCGGCAGGTGCCGCATCGGCGGGGTCTCCAGGCGCCACTCGGCGCGCGGAACGTCCGGGATGGTCAGGTACGGGTGGAAGCCGAAGCACAGCGGCACCGAGGCCGAGGTGGTCGGGGTGACCGTGGTCTCGATGGTCAGCTCACGGTTGGCCACCGTGATGTCGAGGGTCACCACATGCGGGAACGGGAAGCTGGTCAGCAACCGCGGCTGGCCGCCGAAGTCGAGGTCGGCGGTCAGCCGGTTGTCGGCCAGTTGCTTGACCAGCCAGCCCGGGTAGGCCGCCAGCACACCGTGGATGACCAGGCCGTGCTCGTCGGAGCGCACCCCGCCGACGCCGGGGGTCAGCGTCACCGCGCCGCCGTCGACGGCGTAGCCGTTGGCGCTGAGCCGGTTGGCCCACGGGTAGAGGATCGGAATGCCCATGGTCTTGCCGGTGGTCAGATAGGCGTTGATCCCGCGTCGCTGGCCGAGCATCTCGACACCGCCGTCCGACAGCGATGTGCACACCATTCCCGCCGACGGAACGAAGGTGGCCGACAGCGCGGAGGACGGGTCTTTCAGGGTGATCGAGGGCAGCTGGGCCATCGTCGGATTGTGCCACGATCGCCCCGTGGTTGACCAAGCCACGGTTCTCAGCGGTGCTGGTCGATATAGCCGGTCAGATCCTCGATCGTGCGCAGGAAGGCGTACTGCGATTCGGGGATGTCGACCTCGAAGCGCTTGTGCAGCCGCACCAGGAAGTTCAGCCAGTCCATCGAGTCCAGGTCCACCTGATCGCGCAGCAGTTCGGTGTCGCTGAGGTCACCCTCCTCGATCTCCGGGGCGATCGCGAGCAGTTCGGCCACCACACCCGACCGGATCTCGTCTGTGCTCATCTGATGTTGCCTCCTATAGTTCCTGCGGCCGCTGCAGCAGCCGGTCGATCTCGGCCAGGAACAGCGCGCCCCGGGCCCCGTCGCTGGCCCGGTGGTCGGCGGCCAGGCTGGACTGCACCGTGGTGGCCACCCGGATACCGCCGTCGACTACGACCACGCGCTGGGCGGGCCGACCGAAGCCCACGATGGCGACCTGGTCGGGGTAGATCACCCCGAACACCGAGTCCACGCCCTTCTCGCCGAGGTTGGTCACGGTGATCGTCGGATCCGACATCTCCGAACTGCGCAGCGACCCGGCCCGGGCGCGGGCCACCAGATCGGTCAGATCGGCCATCAGCTCCGCCAGCGGCTTTTCGGAGACGTCGTGGATGGCCGGGGCCACCAGGCCGCCGCCGCGCAGCGAGATCGCCACCCCGACGTGCTGGCCGGCGGCGGGCTGGAAACCATCGTCGCGCCAGAACCCGTTGAACTCACGGAACTTCCGCGCGGCCACCGCCACCGCCTTGAGTTGCAGCACCGCCGGCAGCAGCCGTTCAGTGATCGGCCGGCCGGCGTTCTGCTCGGTCAGCCAGCCCAGCGCGGCGTCCAGGATGATCTCGTTGGCCAGGTAGTAGTGCGGGATCTCCCGCTTGGAGCGGCTCATCGCCGCGGCGATCGAGGCCCGCATGGCCGCGCCGCGCTCGCGGGCCTTCTCCGCCGCGGACTTCGGCGCCGCGGTCGCCGGCCGCGGGGGAGCGGGCGGCGGTGGCGGCTTCTCGTGGTGGGCGCTGGCCGCGGCGTGCTCGACGTCGCGCAGGGTGATGGCACCCTGCGGCCCGGTCCCGGTGAGCCCCTTCAGGTCAACGCCGAGGGCGGCTGCGGTCCGGCGGGCGACCGGAGACACCCACAGCCGGTGGCCGACGGGGGCGGCGGGTGCGGGCCGTTCCGGCGCCGGGGACGTTTCGACGGGGGCGGGTGCGGCGGTCGGCTCGGGGCGGGCGCTCGGCGCACCCGGTGTCTCCCCGGGTTCGAGCAGCGTGGCCAGGGGGGTGCCGACGGCGACGGTCTGCCCGACCGGCACCAGCAACTCCTGCACGACCCCGTCGTGCCAGCACTCGATTTCCACTGCGGCCTTGGTGGTTTCGACCACAGCGACGATCTGGCCGCGGGTGACGGTGTCGCCGGGTTTGACCCGCCACTCGTCGAGGGTTCCCTCGTCCATGTCCGCGCCCAGGGTGGGCATCACGAAGTCGATCATCGCGGGCTCTCGCCGAACAGGCCGCGCACCGCGGCGACGATCCCGTCCACCTGGGGCAGGGCGGCCTGTTCGAGGTGTTTGGCGTAGGGGATCGGCACCTCGGCGGTGCAGACCCGGGCGATCGGCGCGTCGAGTTCGTAGAACCCCTGCTCGACGATCCGGGCGCTGATCTCCCCGGCCAGGCTGCCGGTGCGCCAGCCCTCGTCGACCACCACCACGCGGTGGGTCTTGCGCACCGACTCCAGCATGGTGGCGTCGTCCAGGGGGCGCAGCACCCGAAGGTCGATGACCTCGCAGTCGATTCCGCCGCGGGCCAGTTCCTCGGCGGCCTCCAGCGCCTTGGGCAGGCAGCCACCGTAGGTGATGACGGTGACGTCGCCGCCGGTGCGCCGCACCGCCGCGCCGCTGATGGCGGTGGGCTCCGGGGACTCCAGTTCGTCGCTGAGGTTGTAGAGCGCGACGTGCTCGAAGATCACCACCGGGTCGGGATGGGTCAGCGCGGTGCGCAGCATGCCGTAGGCGTCGGCGACGGTGGCCGGCGCGAGCACGGTGATCCCCGGGATGTGGGCGTACCAGTTCTCCAGGCTGTGCGAATGTTGTGCTGCCAGTTGACGTCCCGCGCCGGTGGCCATCCGCACCACGACCGGCACCGAGAACTGCCCGCCGGACATGTGCCGCAGCGCGGCGGCGGTGTTGACGATCTGGTCCAGCGCCAGCATGCTGAAGTTCACCGTCATGACCTCGACGATGGGCCGCAGCCCGTTCAGCGACGCCCCGATCCCGATCCCGACGAACCCGAGTTCGGACAGTGGGGTGTCGCGGATGCGTTCCGGTCCGAACTCCGCGAGCAGTCCCTTGGAGGCGGCGTAGGTGCCGCCGTAGCGGCCGACGTCCTCGCCGAGCAGCACGACGGTCTCGTCGGCCCGCATGGCATCGGCGATCGCGTCGTGGACGGCGGCGCGGTAGGTGGTCTTCACGCCGCGCCCTCCGCGGCCGGCGGGGTCGTCACATGCCGGCCCAGGGTCTCGACGTCCTCCCAGGTTCCGGCCTCGGCGTAGTCGACGGCCTCGGCGATCTCGGCGGCGGCGGCCTGCTCCATCGCGGCGATGTCGTCGTCGTTGACCAGACCCTCGGCGGTGCACTTCTCGGTGAACAGTTTGATGGGGTCGCGTTCCCGCCAAGTCTGCACCTCGGCCTTGTCCCGGTACAACTCCGGGTCGAACATCGAATGCGGCCGGAAGCGGTAGGTGCGGAACTCGACGAAGAACGGGCCGCCCTTGGTGCGGATGTGCTCGACGGCCTCGCGCATGACGGCGTTGCAGGCCAGCACGTCCATCCCGTCGGCGCTGACCGCCGGAACCCGGTAGGACTCCGCCTTGGCGGTCAGGTCGACCTGGGACAATTCCCGGTCGATCGCGGTCCCCATGGCGTAGCGGTTGTTCTCGCAGCAGAACAGCACCGGCAACTGCCACAGCTCGGCCATGTTCATCGACTCGTGGAAGGCGCCCTCGGCGATCGCCCCCTCGCCGAAGTAGCAGGCGGTCACCCGGTTGCGCTTCAGCTGGGCGTCGGCGAAGGCCAGCCCGGTGGCCAGCGGCAGCCCGCCGGCCACGATCGCGTTGCCGCCGTAGAACCGCCGGCTCGCGTCGAACAGGTGCATCGAGCCGCCGCGCCCGCCCGAGCAGCCCTCCTGCTTGCCGAACATCTCCGCCATGATCTTGGTCATCGGCACGCCGCGCAGCAGTGCGTGGGCGTGTTCGCGGTAGGTGGCCACCACGGCGTCCTCGGCTCCCAGAACCCGCAACGATCCGGTGGCCACCCCCTCCTCGCCGATGTAGAGGTGCAGGAATCCGCGGATCTTGCCGGCGCTGTAGAGCTCGGCGCACTTCTCCTCCATGCGCCGCACCCGGATCATGTCGCGCAGCAGTTCGCGGGCCAGCCCCTGGTCGGTCATCACTTCGCGGCCGTCTCGACTGTGGAGGTGTCCCCCTCGGGCAGGCCCAGTTCGCGGGCCTTGAGCAGCCGCCGCATGATCTTGCCGCTGCGGGTGTGCGGCAGCGCCTCGACGAAGTCGATCTCCTTGGGCGCCACGGCCGCGCCGAGGTGCTTGCGGGCATGCCCCATCAGGTCGCGGCGCAGATCGTCGTCGGCGGTGTAGCCGGATTTGAGCGTGACGAACGCCTTGACCACCGCGCCGTAGGTCGGATCCGGTTTGCCGATCACGGCCGCCTCGGCCACCGCGGGGTGGTCGGTCAGCACGTTCTCCACCTCGAACGGCCCGATCAGGTGCCCGGATGCCTTGATGACGTCGTCGGCGCGGCCGACGAACCACAGGTAGCCGTCGGCGTCGCGCTTGACCAGGTCTCCGGACAGGTACAGCTCCCCGCCCGGATCGGTGCGGAAGCACTTGCGGTAGCGCTCAGCCTGGTTGAGGTAGCCACGGAACATCGACGGCCACCCGACCCGCAGGGCCAGTTCGCCCTCCACGCCGGGTTGGTCGACCACTGTGACCGGGCCGTCGGGCTCGTCGGCGTCGCGGTGCTCGACGACGACCACGTCCACACCGGGCAGCGGACGGCCCATCGAGCCGGGTTTGATGGCGAAGGCCGGGGTGTTGGCCACCATGATCCCGCCGGTCTCGGTCTGCCACCAGTTGTCGTGGATCGGCAGGCCCAGCACCCGTTTGCCCCACCAGACCGCCTCGGCGTTGAGCGGTTCGCCGACGCTGGCGATGAACCGCAGGTGCGGGAATCGGTATCCGGCCGCCAGTTCCGGGCCGGCCTTGATCAGCATCCGGATCGCCGTCGGGGCGGTGTACCAGACGGTGACGGCCTCGTCCTGCAGGATCCGGTACCAGCGCTGGGCGTCGAACTCGGCCTCGTCGATGATCGAGGTGACCCCGTGCAGCAGAGGGGCGATGATCCCGTAGGAGGTTCCGGTGACCCAGCCGGGATCGGCGGTGCACCAGTAGATGTCGTCGGGATGAAGGTCCAGGGCGAACAGCCCGGTGATGTAGTGCATGGCGACCGCGCCGTGCACGTGCTGGGCGCCCTTGGGGGTGCCGGTGGTGCCGGAAGTGAAGTGCAGCAGCGACGGGTCCTCGGCGGTGGTCGGTTCGATCGGGGCGTCGTCGACGGCCTGCTCCATCAGGGCATGGAAGTTGTGGGTGCCGTCGATGTCCTGGTCGCCGACGATCAGCACGTGTTTCACCGACGGAAGCTGATCGCGGATCTTGGCGATCTTGCGCTTGTAGATCGCCGCGGTGGTCACCAGCACGTCGGCCGCCCCGATGTTGACCCGGGTGGCGATCGGCTCGGGCCCGAACGCGGAGAACAGCGGCGAGACCACGCTGCCGTTGCGCAGCGCCCCCAGCATGCTGACGTAGAGCTCCGGAACCCGACCCATGATGACGAAAACCTTGTCGCCCTTGCCGATTCCCAGCCCGCGCAGCACATTGGTGAACTTTCGGGTCAGCTGGCCCAGTTCGGCATAGCTGACATCGCGGGTGCTCAGCGCCGCGTCGGGATCCGGCGGGGTGTCGGCGATGAAGCGCAGCGCCGTCTTGCCGGACTCGGGTCCCCGCGCGTGCCGGTCGACCGCGGCGTAGGCGATGTTGCAGCCGGGTCCCGTTTCACCCGGCGCCATGCCGGCGAACAGGTCGGGAACCTGCGACCAGGCGAACCCGGCCCGGGTCGCCTCGTAGTCCTCGAAGTTCGGCGTGACCTTCAGATCGGCGGGGCCTTTGTGGATGATCGCGTCGTCGTCCATGAACGGTCCTTCTAGCGGCGCGGCGGATCGAGGACGCCGTCGCGCCGGGCGCGCGGGATGTTGGCCATCACCCGCTCGATCAGCGTGCTGTAGGCGCCGCCGTCGTTGATGATGTCGAGACGTTTCAGCTGCCGCAGGAAGGCGTCGATGCGCCGTTCCAACGGCCAGTCCCAGTAGTCGCGGCGGGTGAACGGGGAGCAGAGGAACTTCCAGGCGATGCCCTCGATCTCCTCGTGCGCATCACTTTTGGCCATAAGAGTCCCCCTCGTTGCCACCCCTTAATTCCTATGGGAACACAGGGCGGCGGGAAAGGGGCGAAAGTCCCCGAAGTACTGCTCACGCCACCAGTGGGTCGTGCTGGATGCGCTCGGCCGGCGCGCCGCCGGCGATCAGCGCCGCTTTGGTGGCCAGCACCATTTCCGGGCGCCCGCAGATCAGGATCTGCCGGTCGCACCAGGACCCGTAACCGCTGACGACCTCGGGCAGCCGTCCGGTCTGGCGGACGTGCAGACCGCGCGGCGGGGTGACGTCGGGGTAGTCGGCGGCCCACGGCGGGTCGATGTCATAGTCCGAGACCGGCGAGACCGACAGCCACGGGTTGCAGCTCGCGATCTCCCACAGCGTGCGCAGGTCGTACAACTCGCACGGGTACCGGGCGCCGAAGAACAGATGTACCCGCGGGTTGTCGCCGAACCGAGCCATGTCCATGATCAACGCACGCAGCGGCGCCAGCCCGGTGCTGCCGGCCACCATGAGCACGTCACCGCCGGTGCGGTCGACCCTAAGCCCGCCGTGCGGGGTGGACAGCCGCCAACGGTCCCCGCGACGGGCCCCGGTCACCAGGGCCGGGCTGACCGTGCCGCCGGGCACGGAGCGAACGTGGAACTCGATGAACCCGTCGGGGTCCGACGGGATGGCCGGGGACAGATAGCGCCACCGCCGCGGGTGCTGTGGCGTGCGGACGCTGACGTACTGGCCGGGGTGATAGGGCATCGGCCCGTTGAGCCGCAGCCGGATCACCGCGATGTCGCGGGACACCCGGTGATGTTCGATGACGGTGCCGTCCCACCACGGAGGCTGGCGCTCGGCGCTGGCCGCCCCCGACATCGCCCCGGCGATCAGGGTGACGGCCGCGGCGGCGGCGTCGTCGACCGCCGCACTCCACCGGTCGGCGAACTCGGCGCGCATCGACGTGTACAGGGCCAGGCGCAGGGTTTCGTAGTGGTGGGCCTTGACCCCGTATTTGCGGTGATCGCGGCCGAGTTGGGCCAGGAACGCCACAGGTTCCTCGGCGCGCTGGGCGACGAACTCGCCGAACAGCCAGCGCAGCGCGTGGGTGAACGCGTCGTGGTGCGCGCCCAGATCGGCCGGGAACAGGGCGCGGACGGACTCGTCGGCGCGGAACCAGGTGGCGTAGAAGCGCCCCATCAGGTTGGCGGACTGGACCGGGTCGTCCAGCGCTGCCTGCAGCACCCGCAGCGCGTCACGGTCATCGAGCCCCACGGCGCGATTCTAGGTCAGCCGCGAGGCGGCTAGAGGCTGTGAATTCCCTTGTACAGCAGGGCCGCACCGATCACCACCAGGATCACCCCGACCATCGCGGAGTGGTTGTCCTCCATCCACCGCTTGAGCTTGTTCAGCGGCTCGTCGAGTTGCTTTCCGGCCACCAGGTAGCCCAGGACCGGCAGGGCGACCGATATCGAGGCCAGGGCGGTGAACACCGCGACGGCCTGCCAGGCCCCAGTGCGGCCCAGTGCCGCGGTGCCGATGGCCGCACCGGCCGCCGCGCACATCGCGAAGACCTTCACGTTGGCCACCGTCAGCGTGACGCCGGTGAGGAAGGCCCGACCCGGGCCGGCCGAGGTCATCGCGGTGAGCCACTTGGGGGTGTGCTGGGCGCGGTTGCGGGTGAACCACCGGTAGCCGCCGAAGATCACCAGCGCCGCGCCGATGACGATGCGGACGTACGGCGCTGCGGGGGACTTGCGATCCAGACCGTCGGCGAGTTCGGAGGCGGCGACCGCGGCCGCGGTGATGACGCCGACACCGAGCACCCAGCCCCCCAGGAACGCCAGGCTGGTCGGCCGCGGCCGGGGGGTGTGCAACATCAGGATGGCGGGGATGATCGTCAGCGGAGAGAGAGCGATGACCAGCGCCAGCGGGATGAGCTCGGTCAGGTCCGAGGCGAGTCCGGTCACCACGGCAATCTAATGCGCGGCCCGGCGCAGTGTCCACGCCGGCACCCAGTGGGTCACCGCCTTGCGGCGGGCGCCGTAGGCGATGTCGTAGGTGACCAGCCCCCACCACTCGCCCTGCTCGCACAGGCCCCAGCAGGACAGGGTGCCGGTCACCACGGCGTCCATCTGCAACCCCTGCGGGTGGTAGCGGCCGGTGCGGTGCGGGCGGCGGGGGAACAGCGCGGACAGGTCGACCAGGACCGGGGCCGGGGGGCGCACCGGGCGAAAGGGGGTGGGCAGCGGCTGGCCGTTGTAGCCGATCGCCGCGAGATCCCCCATGATTCGATCATATGTTCGATATTGACCCTGTGTCAGCAGACGCAAAATCGCACAGAGAGCGTGGTTCAAGTGCGAGTTTGCGTCTGCTCGCCGTCGATGGTCGCCGCTGCTGCCCCCGCAACGCGTTCAGCCCGGCCCCCGCG
>JAGQTO010000294.1:0-3659 GCA_020439025.1 Mycobacterium sp.
TTCCCGACGCGGTGGCGGCACCTCGGGCGGATCCCGGCGCGGGCGCGAGATGCGCGGTCCGCTGCTGCCGCCGACCGTCCCCGGGTGGCGCAGCCGCGCCGAACGTTTCGACATGGCGGTGCTCGAGGCCTACGAGCCGATCGAGCGGCGCTGGCGCAAAAGGTTGGCCGAACTCGATCTGGCGGTGGACGAGATCCCGCGGATTGTTCCCAGGGACCCCGCCAGCGTGCAGTGGCCGCCGGAGGTGGTGGCGGACGGCCCGATCGCCCTGGCCCGGCTGATACCCGCCGGGGTCGACGTCCGCGGTAACCCCACGCGGGCGCGAATTGTGTTGTTCCGCAAGCCGATCGAGCGGCGGGCGAAAGACTCGATCGACCTGACCGATCTGCTTCACGAGATCCTGGTGGCCCAGGTGGCCACGTTTCTCGGCGTCGAGCCCTCGGTCATTGACCCGACGATGGATACCGACGACTGAGCTAGATGATGCCGCGCTTGAGGCGCCGGCGTTCCCGCTCTGACAGCCCGCCCCAGATGCCGAACCGCTCATCGTTGGCCAAGGCGTACTCCAGGCACGCGTCCTTGACCTCGCAACCCAGACAGATTCGCTTGGCCTCGCGGGTGGAGCCGCCCTTCTCGGGGAAGAACGCCTCGGGATCGGTCTGCGCGCACAGCGCCTTCTCCTGCCACTGCGGGTCATCCGGCGTCAGCGGCGGGTCGATCAGATCCGGCACCACGCTCAGGTGGGACCGTGCCAGCGATCCCGTGCTCGTGGGTCCGGGGGCAGTACGCGGCGCGCCTATTGCTCCGATGAACTGCTCATAGGACATAACCGACCTCCTTGGTCTGGTGTCGTCGTACGTAGCTGTCAGGAATTCGAACATCTGGTCGAATCACGGTCCGCGACACCGAAATCGGCAGGTCGACCGGGAAATGACACTGCTGTGATTAGACATTGCCGAGGTGCCGCGGTCAAGCTGATCAAGCGAATTCACTACCACTTTCGTGACCGAATTCGGCGTGTCGACACTGCGGCGTGTCCAGCGATATACGTCACCGTGACCGGAACGCCCCGTCCCGGTCGCCTAGTGTCGGTGCCTGTGAAAGTCACCGTTCTCGCCGGCGGCATCGGGGGCGCGCGGTTCCTGCTGGGCGTGCAGCGGCTGTTAGGCCTGGGCCAGTTCGCCGACGGACCCGACGGGCCCGACGGGTCCGAACCGCACCGGCTCACCGCCGTGGTCAACATCGGCGACGACGCCTGGATGTTCGGTGTGCGCATCTGCCCCGATCTGGATACCTGCATGTACACCCTCGGCGGCGGCATCGACCCCGACCGCGGCTGGGGACACCGCGACGAAACCTGGCACGCCAAGGAGGAACTCGCGGCCTACGGTGTGCAACCGGACTGGTTCGGCCTGGGCGACCGGGATCTGGCCACCCACCTGGTGCGCACCCAGATGCTGCGCGCGGGCTACCCGCTCTCGGCGGTCACCGAGGCGCTGTGCAGCCGTTGGTCACCGGGAGCCACCCTGCTGCCCGCCAGTGACGACCGGTGCGAAACCCACGTAGTGGTGAGCGACCCGGAGACCGACGAGCGCCGTGCGATTCACTTCCAGGAGTGGTGGGTTCGCTACCGAGCCGGAATCCCCACCCACAGTTTCGCCTTCGTCGGGTCGGAGAAAGCCGTCGCCGGACCCGGCGTCCTCGAGGCGATCACCGGAGCCGATGTGGTCATGCTGGCCCCGTCCAACCCGGTGGTCAGCATCGGCGCGACGCTGGCCGTCGGCGGCATCCGGGGCGCCCTGCGATCAACCCCGGCGCCGGTGATCGGGTATTCGCCGATCATCGATGGAAAACCGTTGCGCGGCATGGCGGACGAATGTCTGTCTGTGATCGGGGTGCAGACCAGCGCGGAGGCCGTCGGCCGGCACTACGGCGCACGATCGGCCACCGGACTGCTGGACTACTGGCTGATCCACTCCGGGGACACCGCCGAGGTTCCGGGGGTCACGGTCCGCTCGGCGCCGCTGCTGATGTCGGATCCGGCGACCACCGCCGAGATGGTGCGGGCCGGTCTCGACCTGGCCGGGCTCACACCGTGACCGCCGGCGGGCCCATCACCCCCGGCGAGCACGGCACCGCCGCCCCCGTGCAGATCCTGCCGGTGACCGGCCTGCCGGAGTTCCGCCCCGGTGACGACCTCGCCGGCGCGATCCACGCGAGCGCACCGTGGCTGCGCGACGGGGATGTCCTGGTGGTGACCAGCAAGGTCATCTCCAAGGTCGAGGGCCGGATCGTCACCGCGCCTTCCGACCCCGAGCAGCGGGATGCGTTGCGGCGCAGGATTATTGAGGATGAGGCTGTGCGGGTGCTGGCCCGGAAGGGTCGAACCCTGATCACCGAGAACCGTCAGGGCCTGGTGCAGGCGGCGGCCGGAGTGGACGGATCCAACATCGCCGCAACGGAATTGGCGCTGCTGCCGCGAGATCCGGACGCCAGCGCCGCCGGGTTGCGCGCCGCACTGCGGCACCATGCGGGAGTGCATGTCGGTGTGGTCGTCACCGACACCATGGGCCGGGCCTGGCGCAACGGGCAGACCGACGCCGCGATCGGATCGGCCGGGATCGCGGTGCTGCACAGCTATGCCGGGGCCAGCGATGTCCACGGCAACGAGCTGCTGGTCACCGAGATAGCGGTGGCCGACGAGATCGCCGCGGCCGCCGACCTGGTCAAGGGAAAGCTGACCGGGGTGCCGGTGGCGGTGATCAGGGGTCTGTCGATCCCCGACGACGGATCCTCGGCTGCCCGGCTGCTGCGCGGCGGACCCGACGATCTGTTCTGGCTCGGCACCGCCGAGGCCATCGAACTGGGCCGCCGGCAGGCCGTGCTGATGCGCCGCTCGGTGCGCCACTTCACCGACGACCCCGTGGACCCGGGCCTGATCGAGGCCGCGGTCGCCGAGGCGCTCACCGCGCCGGCCCCCCATCACACCCGGCCGGTTCGCTTCGTCTGGGTCGCCGACCGGGCCCGGCGCACCGAACTGCTCGACGCGATGCGGGAGGCCTGGCGGGCGGACCTGATCGCCGACGGCAAACCGGCCGAGGTCATCGAGAAACGGCTGGCCCGCGGGCAGATTCTCTACGACGCCCCGGAGATGGTCATTCCGTTCGTGGTGGCCAGCCCGGCCGCGGGCGCACACACCTACCCCGACCCGGCCCGCACCGCCGCCGAACACACCATGTTCACCGTGGCGGCCGGCGCCGCGGTGCAGGCCCTGCTGGTGGCACTCGCCGTGCGCGAGGTCGGAAGCTGCTGGATCGGGTCGACGATCTTCGCCCCCGAGGTGACCCGCTCGATTCTGGACCTGCCGCCGGATTGGGAACCGCTGGGGGCGGTCGCCATCGGCCATCCGGAGACGCCGGCCGGGCCCCGCGAACCGGCCCCGGCCGGGGATCTACTGGTGTACCGATGAGCGTTCACTCCTCGGCGATAGCGGCGCTGACCGCATGGCAGACCCCCGACCCCGGGCAGGACGCGCTGCGCCATGCGGTGCTGGCCTTCCTCGACGCCCGGCCCGACGGCTGTCTGCGCAGCTGCGTGCCCGGCCACGTCACCGCCTCGACGCTGGTGGTCGACGCGTCCGGCGAACGGGCGTTGCTCAC
>JAGQTO010000294.1:3706-6106 GCA_020439025.1 Mycobacterium sp.
ACCGACGCCGATATCACCGCCGCGGCGCTGCGGGAGGCCACCGAGGAGTCCGGTATCGCCGGCCTACGAGTGGCCCCGGAGCTGGCGGCCATCCACGTCCACGCGCTGACCTGCTCCCTGGGGGTTCCGACCCGCCATCTGGATCTGCAGTTCATCGCCACCGCGCCGGCCGGGGCCCGGGCCGTGATCAGCGACGAGTCCCTGGACCTGCGATGGTGGCCGATCGAGTCGCTGCCCGACGGCATCGACCCGGGCCTGCGGCAGCTGGTCGCTAGATATCGCTGGAATAGCGGATACCGCAGTCCGGGATAGTCACCCCGGGCCAGACCCGCGCCCCGCGCAGCAGTTCGCACCGGGCGCCGATATGGGCCCCGTCGCCGATCACACCATCGCGGATCAGCGCCCGCGGGCCGATGCGGGCGCCGAACCCGACGATCGAGCGCTCGATGACCGCCCCCGGTTCGATGCGGGCGCCGTCGAAGATCACCGCACCGTCCAGGCGCACCCCCGCGCCGATCTCCGCGCCGCGGCCCACCACGGTGCCGCCGTAGAGCAGCGCCCCGGGGGCCACCGAGGCGCCGTCGTGGACCAGGCTCTCACCGCGCTGGCCGTGCAGCGCGGGCGACGGGGCGATCCCGCGCACCAGATCCGCCGAACCGCGGACGAAGTCCTCCGGGGTTCCCATGTCACGCCAGTAGGTGGCGTCGACGTATCCGCACACCTTGGCGCCCTCGCCCAACAGCGTCGGGAACACCTCGCGTTCCACCGAGACCTCCCGGCCCCGGGGGATCCGGTCGATGACCCCGCGCTTGAAAATGTAAGTGCCGGCGTTGATCTGGTCGGTGGGTGGGTCCTGGGTCTTCTCCAGGAACGCCAGCACGTTGCCGTCGACGTCGGTCGGCACCGAGCCGAAGGCCCGCGGGTCGCTGACCCGGACCAGGTGCAGGGTGACGTCGGCGTCCCGTTCGGCGTGGGTGGCCAGCATCGCACCGAGATCGGCGCCGGAGAGCACATCGCCGTTGAACACCATCACGGTGTCGCTACGCAGTTTGGGCGCGACGTTGGCGATACCGCCACCGGTGCCCAGTGGCTGCTCCTCGGTGACGTAGTCGATCTGCAATCCCAGTTTGGAACCGTCGCCGAACTCGGCTTCGAAGGTCTCCGCCTTGTAGGAGGTGCCCAGCACGACGTGCTCGATTCCGGCCGCCGCGATCCGCGAGAGCAGGTGGGTCAGAAACGGCAGACCGGCGGTCGGCAGCATCGGCTTCGGCGCGGACAGCGTCAGCGGCCGCAGCCGGGTGCCCTTGCCGCCGACCAGCACCACCGCGTCGACGTTTCTTCTCACGGTGCCCACCGTCACGGCCTCGCTCACAGCCGCTGCCCTTTCCCGAGTTCCCGGCGGGACTTTCGCACCGCCGCGCGGGCCCGTGCCCGCAGCGCGCCCTTGATTGTCCACCGCAGCGGCGCCCGCCACACCCCGGTATGTCGATCCGACAAATAAATGTAGGTACTGGTGTGGTGGGCGGTCAGGTTCCGGGCCGGGTCGCGGCCGGTCGAGTGCCCCTTGTCGTGCAGGATCTCCGAGCCGGGGACGTAGACGTTGAGCCAGCCCGCACGGCCCAGCCGGTCGCCGAGGTCGACGTCCTCCATGTACATGAAGTAGCGCTCGTCGAATCCCCCGATCGCGTCGAAGGCCGACCGGCGTACCAGCAGGCAGGAGCCCGATAGCCAGCCGACCGGGCGCTCGCTGGGCTCGAGGCGCTCCTGGCGGTAGGACTTGGTCCACGGGTTGGCCTTCCAGGCGAACCCCACCACGGCATGCATCCCGCCGCGGATCAGGCTGGGCAGATGGCGGGCCGAGGGATACACCGAGCCGTCGGGATCGCGGATCAGCGGCCCCAGCGAACCGGCCTGCGGCCAGCGGGCGGCCGCGTCGAGCAGGAGGTCGATGCTGTCCGGTCCCCACACCACGTCGGGGTTGGCCACCACGACGAACTCGTCCCCGGCGGGCAGCGTCGCGACGGCCCGGTTGACCGCGGTGCCGTAGCCGAGGTTGCCGCCGGTTCGCAGCAGTTCGGTGCCCGGATAGCGCTGCACGGCTTCCTCCGGCGCGCCGTCGGTGGAGCCGTTGTCGGCGATGATCACCCGGACCTTGCGGTCGGTGGCCACCGTCAGGGAGGACAGGAACCGGTCGAGATGCGAACCCGGCGAATAGGTCACCGTGACCACGGTCAGGGCCGCCTCGTCGTTCACGGCCTCTTCCTTCACGGCGCTGAGCGTATCGGTCCGTCGCCGACCGGCACCGCAACAGCCTCGGCGAGTGCTTCCCGCCACGGTCGCAGCGGGGTCAGCCCGGCGCGTGCCGATCCGGCCATCGACAGCGCCGAGAACACCGGGCGG
>JAGQTO010000043.1:0-4647 GCA_020439025.1 Mycobacterium sp.
GGCGGTCACCACGACGCTCGGGAATCCTCCGTTAGCAGTGGAAGGCTTGCTCACTGGCCGAACTTCTCGCGCAGCGCGGCGGCAGCCTCGGGGTTCTCTTCCTCGAGCTTCTGGATGTAGGCGACAACGTCACCGACGGTGCGCAGGCCGGCGAGGTCCTCGTCGGGGATCTTCACGCCGTACTTGTCCTCGGTCTGCACCGCGATCTCCACCATCGACAGCGAGTCGATGTCCAGGTCGTCGACGAAGGACTTCTCCGGGGTCACCTCAGAGGGCTCGATACCGGTGACCTCTTCGATGATCTCGGCGAGACCGGCGATGATTTCTTCCTGACTGGCGGGCACTATGTGCTCCCTTCCTTTGTTTTCTTCTTGAGGTTCGATCTACCTGGTTGTCCTGGCCGTTGACCTAGATGCCGGTCAGTCCGTCCAGATCTGCGGGTGTCTTGACGGCGTGCGTCGCGACGCCCCGAAGTTCGCGTTTGGCGATACCGGTCAGAGTGCCCGCGGGCGGGAACTCGACGATCGCGGTGGTGCCCAACTCGCCGATGGTCCGCATGCACAGATCCCAGCGCACCGGGCGGGTCAGCTGCGCGACGAGTTTGTCCATCGCGTCGGCGGCGGAGGCCACCGGCCGACCGTCGACGTTCGACAGCAGCGTGGTGGTGGGCTCGTTCGCGCTCACCCCGGCCGCCGCGGCGGCGTAGCCGTCGAGGGCCGAGCCCATGTAATGGGTGTGGAACGCCCCGGCGGTGGCCAGCTGGCGCACCCGGGACTTGGCAGGCGGGTCCTCGGCCAGTTTCTCCAGCGCGGCGATCGCGCCGGCGGCGACGATCTGGCCGGCGGCGTTGCGGTTGGCGGGAATCAGTTCCAGGGCCTCGAGCCGGGCCAGGACCTCGTCCTCGTCCCCGCCGAGCACCGCCGACATGCCGGTGGGCTCCAGCGCGCACGCCTTGGCCATCTCCGATCCCCGGACCGCGGCCAGGCGAACGGCGTCGTCGGCGGAGATGACACCGGCGATGGCATAGGCCGCGATCTCGCCGACCGAGTGGCCGGCGACGACCGTCTCGGCGGGGAGCCCGCGCCGGGCCAGCTCCTCGTGGGCCAGCAGGGTGGTGGCCACCACCAGGGGCTGGGTCACCGCGGTGTCGGTGATCTCCTCCGCCGTGGCGGTAGTGCCCAGCCGGGCCAGATCCAGGCCGCTGATGGCCGACCAGGCCGCGATCCGATCGGCGGCACCGGGCAGCGCCAGCCACTCGGCGAGCATGCCGGGAGCCTGGGAGCCCTGTCCGGGCGCGAGCAACGCAATCACGTCTCTAAGAGAACACTGGCAAAGCGGATTTGCAGGGTGTAAAGGTTTATGAACCTTGTCTTAAGTTTTTGTGGAGACCCTACAAATACGTCCGATGATGCGACGTCAGCGATACCGTTCCGCGACCTAGTCCTCGCGGCCCAGTCCCACCAGTGGGTGTGTGAGCTGTGCCACCGGGGCGTTTGCACTGGTCTGGGGTGTGCCGGCCGGAGTGGCGAGGTAGCCCAGCCGGCCCACCGTCGCGGCGACCCGCAGGACGTAGGCATCGCGCGGGACGGTCGGGTCGCGCCCGGTGAAGTCGGCGATCCGCTTCAGTCGATAACGGACGGTATTTGGATGAACGAACAGTTTCCGGGCGCAAGCCTCGATCGCTCCGCCGCTGTCGAGGTAGGCGTCCAGGGTCTCCGACAATGCCGGTCCGGCGTCGGCCAGCGGCCGGGTGACGTCGTTGTAGAGCGCGGCCACCGCCGAGGTGTCGCCGAGCAGCGCCCGTTCCGGCAGCAGCTCGCGGGCCGGCACCGGACGCGGCGCCCCGCTCCATCCGGACACCGCATTCATCCCGGAGATCGCCTCGGCGGCACTGTGGTAGGCGGCGGTGAGCATCGGGGCGGTCGGCCCGATCACCACCGGGCCCTCGGAGAAGGCGGTGAGTAACTCGTTGAAGAAGCGGTCGGTCGGGGTCAGCGGGCCGGAGATGATCGCGATCAGCCAGGTGCCGTGAACGTCGGCCAGGGCGGCGCGGTCATGGCGCAGGGCGATGTCGCGGACGTCCTCCCCGGCGAGTTCCTCCCGGCCAGGCCGCGGAGTTCCCACCACCACCGTCGCCGGCGCGGTGGTGTCCCAGTTCAGCGCCGCCGCCCGGGACAACAACTCCGAGCCGGTGTCGCCGCGGACCACGGCGTCGACCACGCTGGCCTCCATCCGGCTGTCCCAGGACCCGCGCGCCTCCGCGGCGTCGGCGTAGGCGCTGGCCGCGGCGAAGGCCAGGTTGCGGCTGTACTTGAGGATTCCGATCGTCAGCGCGGTGAGTTGCTCGGAGTTGCGGGCCACCATCGGGACGACCTCTTCGAAGAACTCCATCGTCACCCGGACCATATCGACCGTCTGCGCCAGCGCGATCTTGCGGGTCAGGTTCTGCGGCACCAGTTCGAAGGCCTGGGCGGTGTAGCCGACGTCGCTGGTCGGATTGCGCATCCACTCGGCGAAGTTGACCACCGCGGCCTGAACCACGAGTTGCACGCTGGCCCGCTGGGACGCTTCGAGGTCGGCGAAGAAGGGCAGCCGCTGCTGCATGGCCTGGACGGCCTCGGTGGCCAGCCGACCCGAATACCCCTTGAGTCGGCGCAGCGTGGAGTCCGGGACGTCGGCGAGCAAGCCCAGCGGGGAGCCGGGCAATTCGCTGGGCGGACGGTCCGGCATGTCTAGAAAAATACCCGCACGCCGCTAGGCCACCCCGGGGTCCGAGGTCTGCTCCGGCGCGGCCAGCACGTCGTCGATCCGGTACTCCCGCGCGGCCGCGACCGCCACCGACGGGTCGATCTCGCCGTCGCGGGCTAGCGCCTCGAGCACGGCGACGACCACCGACTCGGCATCGGTGTTGAAATAGCGCCGGGCCGCGGGCCGGGTGTCGGAGAAGCCGAACCCGTCGGTGCCGAGGGTGACGTAGGTGCCCGGGACCCAGGGGCGGATCTGCTCGGGCACGGCGCGCATCCAGTCGCTGACCGCGACGACGGGGCCGGTGGTCCGCGCCAGTTGCTCGGTGACGAAGGGGGTGGGCGCCGGGCGCTCGGGATGGCGCAGGAGTTGCTTCTGGACCTCGAGGCCGTCGCGGTGCATCTCGTTCCAGCTCGTCACCGACCAGACGTCGGCGGCGACGTCCCAGCGCTCGGCCAGCATGGCCGCGGCGCGCAGTGCGTCGGGCATGGCCACCCCGGAGGCCAGGATCTGGGCGGTGCTGCTGCGCTTCTCGCTGGCCGCCCGGTAGCGGTACATGCCGTGCAGGAGGGCCTCGACGTCGAGGTTGTCGGGCTCGGCCGGCTGGGCGTAGGGCTCGTTGTAGATCGTGATGTAGAAGTAGACGTTCTCCGGGTTCTCGCCGAACATCCGGGCCAGGCCGCTTTCGATGATGTAGGCGATCTCGTAGGCGAAGGCGGGGTCGTAGGCCACCACCGCCGGATTAGTCGACGCCAGCAGCAGCGAGTGCCCGTCGGCGTGCTGAAGGCCCTCGCCGGTGAGCGTGGTGCGCCCCGCAGTGGCGCCCAGCACGAAACCGCGGGCCATCTGGTCGGCTGCCGCCCAGAAGCTGTCGCCGGTGCGCTGGAAGCCGAACATCGAATAGAAGATGTAGACCGGGATCATCGGCTGGTTGTGGGTCGAGTACGCCGTGCCGACGGCGGTGAACGCCGCGGTGGAGCCGGCCTCGTTGATGCCCTCGTGCAGGATCTGGCCCTTCGGGCTCTCCTTGTAGGCCAGCATGAGCTGGGCGTCGACCGCGGTGTAGAGCTGGCCGTTGCGGTTGTAGATCTTCAGGGTGGGGAACCACGAGTCCATGCCGAAGGTGCGGGCCTCGTCCGGGATGATCGGCACGATGCGACGGCCCACGCCGTTCTCGCCGGTCTCGCGCAGCAGCTCCTTGAACACCCGTACGGTCGCCATCGTGGTGGCCACCTCCTGGTGGCCCGAGCCGGCCTTGAGCGCCTTATAGACCTCGCGCGGGGGCAGGTCCAGCGCCTTGGACTTGGTGCGACGCTGCGGCAGGAAGCCGCCGAGGGCGGTGCGCCGGTCGAGCAGGTAGCGGATCTCCGGGGATTCCGGTCCCGGGTGGTAGTACGGCGGAAGGTAGGGGTTCTCCTCGAGCTGGGCGTCGCTGACCGGAATCCGCATGAAGTCGCGGAAGTCTTTGAGGTCCTGCAGCGTGAACTTCTTCATCTGGTGGGTGGCGTTGCGGCCCTGGAAGTGCGTGCCGAGCGTGTAGCCCTTGATGGTCTTGGCCAGGATCACTGTGGGCTGGCCCTGGTGTTCAGTCGCCGCACGGTAGGCGGCGTAGACCTTGCGGTAGTCGTGGCCGCCGCGCTTGAGGTTCCAGATCTCGCTGTCGCTCATGTGGGCGACCAGCGCCTTGGTGCGCGGATCGCGGCCGAAGAAGTGCTCGCGCACGTAGGCGCCGTCATTGGCCTTGTAGGTCTGGAAGTCCCCGTCGGGGGTGCGGTTCATCAGGTTCACCAGCGCGCCGCCGGAGTCGGCGTGCAGCAGGGCGTCCCACTCGCGGCCCCAGACCACCTTGATGACGTTCCAGCCCGCCCCGCGGAAGAACGACTCGAGTTCCTGGATGATCTT
>JAGQTO010000043.1:4677-39474 GCA_020439025.1 Mycobacterium sp.
TGCAGGTTGCAGTTGATGACGAAGGTCAGGTTGTCCAGCGACTCGTTGGCCGCCACCTGGATCAGCCCGCGGCTCTCCGGCTCGTCCATCTCGCCGTCGCCGAGGAAGGCCCACACGTGCTGGTCGGAGGTGTCCTTGATACCGCGATCGTGCAGGTAGTGGTTGACCCGCGCCTGGTAGATGGCGTTCATCGGCCCCAACCCCATCGATACCGTCGGGAACTCCCAGAAGTCCGGCATCAGACGGGGGTGCGGGTAGGACGGCAGGCCGCCGCCGGGGTGGCTGTGCTCCTGGCGGAAGCCGTCGAGTTTGTCGGCGGACAGCCGTCCCTCCAGGAAGGCCCGCGCGTAGATACCGGGGGAGGCGTGGCCCTGGATGAACACCTGATCGCCGCCGCCGGGGTGGGACTTGCCGCGGAAGAAGTGGTTGAAGCCGACCTCGTAGAGCGCCGCTGAGGACGCGTAGGTGGAAATGTGCCCGCCGACACCCACTCCGGGCCGCTGCGCCCGGTGCACCATGATGGCGGCGTTCCACCGGATCCAGCGCCGGTAGCGGCGCTCGACGTCCTCGTCACCGGGGAACCAGGGCTCCATTTCGGTCGGGATGGTGTTGACGTAGTCCGTCGAGGTCAGGGCCGGGATCGCGACCCGCTGCTCACCGGCTCGCTCGAGCAGGCGCAGCATCAGGTAGCGGGCCCGGGCCGGCCCGGAGCGCGACAGCAGGTCGTCGAAGGACTCCAGCCACTCCGAGGTCTCCTCGGGGTCGATATCCGGCAGATACGAGGCAACGCCCTCGCGGATCACCCGAACCCGATCGGATCCGTTTGAACTCCCGGAGCCCTGGCTCCGTTGATCTCGCGCGAACTGGCTCGTCACTTCCGCTCCTCGGTGGGTGGGGGAGTAGGTGCTGGGTGTCTGTCCTATCGTGCCGCACTCGGGCCGCTCGCGACGCGGAGTTGGTGCCGCGCGCCGATCCTGGCCCAAACCCGGTAACGTCTGCGGGCGTGCTGAGCGGAAGTGCGGGCAGGGGGCGGATCGCCGGACTGCTGGCCGGGGGCGCGGCGGCGGTGTCCATGGGGGTGGTCGGGTGTACCACCGTCACCGACGGTGACGCCGCGGTCAACGCCGCGGAGGCGCCCGCCTACCGCACCTCGGTGTCGCTGTCGTCGTCGCAGTCCGCGGCCAGTTCCAGTGCCCGGGAATCCGAACGCCAGGCGTCGCGGACCACCGAGGCGATCCACTCCGCCTGCGAGACGTTGTCGATCACCAGTGCCGACGCCATCGACGCCGTCAACGCCTACGTCGACGCGTTCAACGAGGAGGGTGGCAACGTGGCCACCACCGAGGGGCCCGCCGTTGATGCCCTCGATCAGAGTGCCGACGCGGTGGACAACAGCATCGGTGACGAGGTGCCCGACGATGTGCGGGACGCGTTCCAGGCTTGGATCGACAGCGCCTCGGCCACCTCCGAGGCGATCGTCGACCAGGCGCCACCCTCGGAGTTCAACAAGGTCATCGGCGATCTCAATGACGCCAGGGCGGAAGCCCTCAGGCTCTGTGACGCCACCTACCGCTGAACAGGTGGACGGCTAAACCGACCGCGGGGAGGATGGCCGGGACCCGTCGTGGCACGATAGGCGCACGACAGGCGGTCGATACAGGTCGATACAGGAGGAGGTCCGAGACGGTGGTCGCCGCGGGTGACGGCGGGCGGAATTACGCCCAGAGGCTGGACATCCACCACGATCAGATCGTCCAGGAGTTGGGCTGGGATGACGACTCCGACGACGACATTCGCGCTGACATCGAGGAGGCCTGCGGCAGCGACCTGCTCGACGAGGACGCTGATGAGGTCATCGACGTGGTGCTGCTCTGGTGGCGCGACAGCGACGGGGATCTGGTGGATCGCTTGATGGACGCCATCACGCCCCTGGCCGAGGACGGGATCATCTGGGTTCTGACACCCAAGACGGGCAAGCCCGGCCACGTGCAGCCGGCCGATATCGCTGAGGCGGCCCCCACTGCCGGCCTGATGCAGACCTCGTCGGCGAATCTCGGTGACTGGATCGGCAGTCGCCTGGTGCAACCGAAATCCAAGGCCGCTGGGAGGCACTCATGACGCTGGAGGTCGGAGCCGAGGCGCCGGACTTCACCCTCAAGGACCAGAACGGCCAGCCCGTCACCCTGAGTGACTTCCGCGGCCGCAAGAACGTTCTGCTGGTCTTTTTCCCGCTGGCGTTCACCGGGATCTGCCAGGGCGAACTCGACGAGGTGCGGGACAACCTGTCGGCCTACGACAACGACGACACCGCCACCCTCGCGGTCTCGGTGGGTCCGTCGCCGACGCACAAGATCTGGGCCACCGAGAGCGGGTTCACCTTCCCGGTGCTGTCCGACTTCTGGCCGCACGGCGAGGTGGCCCAGGCCTACGGGGTGTTCAACGCAAGCGCCGGTTTCGCCAACCGTGGCACCTTCGTGATCGACCGGTCCGGGGTGATCCGGTTCGCCGAGTGCAAGGAGCCCGGCGAGGCCCGCGACCAGAAGGTGTGGACCGACGCGCTGGCGTCGCTGAAGGCCTGAGGCGGGATTTCCCAACCCGCGCGGGCGGGGGGTAGCCTGCCCGGGCACGGGCGTGTAGCTCAGTGGTAGAGCTCTGGTTTTACACACCAGCGGTCGGCGGTTCGATACCGTCCACGCCCACCATTGCCTGATTGGGGAACCGTGCGGCGCGAGATCCGCAAATTCCTGTCCGGAGTGTTCGCCGGTTTCGCCATCGAGCACGCGGTGATCGCCGTGTACATAGCCCAGGGTGTCTTCAACGAACCGCGTCTCATAGGCAGGGAGTGGGGAGCGGTCTGGGGTTGGTTGGGCGCCGCCCTCTGCTTGATCGTCAGCGTGTGCCTTGGTTACTTCGGCTGGCGGCGCACCGCACCGGGATCGCTCACTTCGTAGCCCCGGCCAGGCTTTCCAGCCGGGCCAGTCGCCGGTGCACTTCGGCGGCCAGCACGTCACCGAGGACGTTCTCCAGCGACACCTGGATGTCGATCGGGTCGCCGACCTCGTCGGTGCCCAGATAGGACGCCACGATGAGGGCCTCGACCGGCGATCGGCCGAATGCCCGGGCCACGCTGATCACCGTCTCGGCCTTGGGTTGAGTCTTGCCCAGCAGCCAGTTGCACACCGAAAGCCGGCCGATCCCGATCCGCTCGGCGATCTGGGCCTGGGTGAGTCCGCCGCTGATGCGGCGAAGGTACTGCGGCCACGTCTCCGGAGCCTTCAGCGACTCCCTGCCGTCTGCACCAGCCTTGCCGTCTGAACCAGCCCTGCCGTCTGAATTCCCCATCCGTCCGTCCCCCCGTCGACTCGATCGTGCGCCCGCGATGTTACGGACAGGGTCCGACAGCTCTCCGCCCCCGACACCGCGTGGCAAACCGGGTCCGGACCCTCGGTCGAATCACGGCCAGTAGGTGAAGTTGGGATCCCCGGGCAGCGGATCGGTCCCCTGTGCCTGCGGCTCGTCCTGGAAGAAGCCGGCATCGCCCTTCTGCAGCGTTCCCACGCAGCTGCCGAGTCGGCCCGGCAGGCAGGGGCCGTCGCCCGGTCCTCCGTACTGTTCGCCCTGACCGTTCTGCGACCAGCAGATCCGGGTCACGGAGTCCTCCAGTTGCCCCTCCGGGCAGGCGTGAGCCGACGGCGCGGTGAGTAGCTGAGCCGATATCAGGAGCCCGCCGACGGCGACGGGGAGTACGGTTGCCGGCACTCCGAACCGGTGACCCATTGGTCCCCTCCTTCTCGGGTGGCAGTCAGCAGCAGCCCGACTTCGCCGGCCGGGTGGCCAGATGGGCGTGCGGTGTCGCGTCCGTGCCGCGCACCGCGCCCAGGAAAGCGTCGAGATCGGTGCGCTCCCCGCCCAGCCAGGTGCCCCGCACCGCCGCCGCCTCGGCCAACTCGGCCGGGTCGATGGCATAGGGATCGGCCGCCAACTCAGTGAAGTCGGCCAGTTTGCCCACGGTGATCGAACCGACCAGCTTGTCGCGGTGCAAGGTGCGGGCGGCGTCGATGGTGTGGGCGCGCAGCGCCTGATGCAGCGGCATGGTCTGCTCCGGAGCGTGCACGGACCCGGAACGGGTGCGCCGGGTGACCGCGGTGGCGATGTTGAGGATGGGCGAGGGTGGGGACACCGAACCGTCGTTGTGGAACGACACCACCGCCCCCGAGGCCGACGCGTCGGCGAAGGACTGCCAGGGCGCGCCGTGTTCGTGGTCGAACATCTTGCCGTCCAGCAGATCGCCCCAGTAGTAGTACTGGAAAGGCGCCATCGAGGTGAAGACGCCGAGTTTGGCGGCCCGGTCGAAGTGCCGGCGCCGGCCGGCCCCGAGGTGCTCCAGCCGCCAGCGGTGGTCGGTACCGGCCAGGTTGTGACGCCCCAGTGCGGCCTCGTAGGCGTCGAGGGCGAGGTCGATGGCCAGGTCGCCGTTGGAGTGAAAGGCCATCTGCCAACCCGCCGGCGCGGCCTTGTCGAGGATGGCGTCCAGCTCGGGGCGGGTGTAGTTCATCGAGTGCGCGCCGCCTGCGGTGGCCGCGTCGATACCGGCCATCCGGGTGGTGTCGTTGTCCAGATAGGGAAACGAGATGCCGATGTTGCCCACCCAGGGTGAGCCGTCGGTCCAGAGCTTCACGCCCTGCTTGACCAGCCAGGCCTCGCCCGCGCCGAAGCTGACCGGATCGGCGAAGGTGTCGCTGGTGGACACTTCGAACATGCTGATCCGCAACGGGCAGGAGGTGGCGGCGGCCAACGCCTCGTAGCCCGCCGTCATATTCTGATCGAAGGTCATGTCCGAGGTCGAGGTGTAGCCGGCGCGCGACATGGCCGCGTAGTACTCGGCGCCGGCCACCAGCGGGTTGCCGAGCTTGGCCATGATGTCGCCGACGACGACCATCAGCACCGGAAGTTCGAAGCCCTGCCCGTCCAGGCTGCCGTCGGGGTTGCGCCCGAAACGGGATCCGGGCGGGTCGGCCGGTGGGTTGACGTCCCAGCCCTTGCTCTTCATCAGGGCGGTGTTGAAATACACCCCGTGACCGGAGTTGTCGATGATGGCGACCACCCGATCCCCGAAGATCCGGTCGAGTTCGTCACGCTTGGGTGCCGGGCGCTGGTGCAGCAAGGCGTCGAATCCGGAGAACAGCAACGGCGTGGCCGCATCGGTGTCGGCCATCGATTGGGCGAAAACCTTCTCCACGTCCGACCACGAGGGGTCTTTGAACGGGGTGATGTTGCGGGCTGGCGCGTTGAGCGCCACACCGCTCATGAGCGGGTGACTGTGCGGCTCGACCAGGCCGGGCAGCAGAGCTGCGGCGCCGGTGTCGACCACTTCCGCGCCGGGAAGTGCCGCCCGGCACTCCTCAATCGAGCCGACCGCGGCGATGGTGCCGTCGGATACCGCCACCGCCTCCGCCCGCGGCGCGCCGGGGTCCATGGTGATCACCGTTGCAGCGGTCACAATCCGATCGGTCATCCGTCTGTCGCGCCTTTCCTGGGGTCCGCTGCGGTCAGAAGCCAGTACATCATGTGTGAAAGGCTTGCGGGGTGATTGCTCTCAGGCGATCCCGATCGACCGGGATTCTCGCCGGCGCCCTCGCCGACTGGGTCTCGGCGGATCCGCAACGGGGTCACCCGGTTGCCGGGTTTGGTTGGTGTGCAACGACTTTCGAGAACATGACCTACCGCGACAGTCGGGCGGCCGGGGTTGTGCACACCGCGATTCTGGTGGGTGCTCTGGCCGGCGCCGGCATGCTGGCGCAGCGCCGGGCGGCCTCCGGTTCGGCAATGGCGGTGATGACCGCCGCGGCGACCTGGGCGGCCCTGGGTGGGACGACGCTGGCGCGAACCGGGTCGCGGATGGCCGACCTGCTGGCGGCCGGGGATCTCGAAGGGGCACGCGCGCTGCTGCCTTCGCTGTGCGGTCGCGATCCCGAAGTGCTCGATGCCGGTGGACTTGCCCGGGCCGCCTGCGAATCGGTGGCCGAGAACACTTCCGACGCTCAGGTGGCGCCGTTGTTCTGGGCGGCGCTCTGGGGCGTTCCCGGCGTGCTGGCCTACCGCGGGATCAACACGCTGGACGCGATGATCGGCAACCGGTCGCCGCGCTACGCGCGCTTCGGCTGGGCGGCGGCCAGACTGGACGATCTGGCGAACTACCTGCCGGCGCGGCTGACCGGGGTGCTTGCGGTGGCGTGCGCCGGACGGATCGGAGGATCGGCATCTGGGGCTGCGCGAACCTGGAGGCGCGATGCCGCCCGCCACCCGAGCCCGAACGCCGGGGTGGCCGAGGCCGCCTTCGCCGGGGCGCTGGGAGTCCGGCTGGGCGGGCCGACTCAGTACCGCTACCAGTTGGAGATCCGCCCCGCCCTCGGCGACGGTCCGGCTCCGGGTGCAGATGATCTGCGCCGCGCGGTTCGGCTGTCGCGGCTGGTGCAATCCGCCGCGGTGGTGCTGGCGGTGGCGCTCAGCGCCGTCGTCCGTACCGGTCGGCCAGCTTGTCCTCGACACTGACCGGTTCGGCGGAGCCCTCGGCCGCGGCCCGTGCCTCGGCTTCCCGCCGGCGCATCCGCAGTTCGGAGTAGAGGAAATAGCCGAGACCGAGCGGAGCCACGATCCCGAAGGCGATCCACTGGATTCCGTAGGACAGGAACGGTCCGGCGTCGAGCTGGGGGAGCGGCAAGGCTTCCAGCCCACCCGGCTGGCCGTCCACCAGCTGCAGATAGGAACCGGTCAGGGGGGTCTTGGTGAGCCCGGCGATCTGGGCGGTGTCGATGGCGTAGACCTGCTGGAAGCCCTCCTCGGTGAACGGCTTTCGATCGCCGGTCGGCGCGGTCTGCGAGTCGCGCAGCCGCGCGGTGATGGTGACCGTGCCGGTCGGCGGCGCGGCGATCGGCGGTACCCGGGTGCCCTGCTCGGTGTGGGCGTAGCCCCGGTTGACCAGCACCACCGGTCCGTCGTCGACGGCGAAGGCGGTCAGCGCCTCGTAGGCCGGGGCCCCGCCGATCACGCGCAGCCGGACCAGCACCTGCGCGTCGGGAAGATACCGGCCGGTCGCGGTGACCCGGCGCCACTGCGCCTCCGGCGCCGCGGAATCCTGCCGGGGCAGATACGTCGTCACCGGCACCGGCTCGGCCGACAGGGACGCCTCGATCTGCCGGTTCTCCCGCGAGGTCCGGGTGTTCTTGCCCAGCTGCCAGGGCGCCAGGACGGTCAGCGCCAGGTAGGTGAACATCGCCACCACCAGCGCCAGGGCGATCCACCCGGGCCGGAGCAGGAACGCGAAGCGTCGCATCAGCCCGAGACCTCTGTGTTCCCGGTGTCCTGGTCGGCCAGACGCTCATCGACCCAGCAGTGCAACCCCGGCAGGGCCGTCTCGATGACGGTGAACACCGCCTCGAAGTTGGTGTGGTCACCGTAGTAGGGATCCTCGACATCGGGGGCGTGGGCGGCCGACCGCGGATCGAAGGAGAGCAGCATACGCAACCGTTCCGGCGGCACCCCGTAGTCGCGCAGTATCCGCAGATGGTCGCGCCCCAGTGCCACCACCATGTCGGCGGACAGATGGTCCTCGCTCAACCGGGCCGCCCGGTGCGCAGTGGGGTAGCCGCGCTCTCGCAGCACCCGCACCGCCCGATCGTCGGCGCCGTCGCCGACGTGCCACCCGCCCGTTCCGGCGCTGCTGACCCGGACCGAGCCGACGAGGCCGCGTTCGGCGATCTGGTGGGCGAACATCTTCTCGGCCATCGGGGACCGGCAGATGTTTCCCGTGCACACGAATGTCACGTGCAGGGTCTCCGTCACGTTCCGGTCCTTCGGGTCAGACACCGAGCACCTCGCGCAGTTCGGCCATCGTGGCCACCTGGGCGGCGGGCGCGGCGGCGAGGGGTTCGTTGAAGTCGGAGCCGCCGTACCCCCACCCCACGACCACGGCGGCGATGCCGTGCTCGGCGGCACCCTCGACGTCGTGGGCGCGGTCGCCCACCATCAGAACCCGCTGGGGCAGCGGCTCGAGTTGGGTCAGCGCGTGAGCCAGCACTTCGGCCTTGGCCGCCCGGGTTCCATCCAGGCTCGCCCCGGCGATCACCTCGAAGTGGCCGGCGATCCCGAAATGCTCGAGGATCCGCTGCGCCGTCGGCTCGGCCTTGGAGGTGGCCACCGCAAGCCGCACCCCGGCGGCCTGCAAGTCGGCCAGTAGTTCGGTGATGCCCTCGTAGACGGTGTTCATCGACCAGCCGCGCCGGGTGTAGTCCGCCCGGTAGGCGATGATCGCCTCCTCGGCGCGGTCGCCCAACCCCATAGCGGCCAAGGTGTGGTGCATGGGTGGACCGACGATGCGGGCGGCTAGGTCCCCGTCGGGAACCTCGGCGCCGATCTGCCCGAGCGCGTGGCGGAAGCTGGCGACGATTCCCTGCGCCGAATCCGTCAGGGTGCCGTCGAGATCGAAGATCACCAACTGCGGTCGGGTGTCGGCGGTCATGGGAGCCACCGTTTCATTGTCCCTGACGGCGCCGAGTGCACCGCCGACTACTCTGCATCTGGTGAGCGAGCGGTGCTTCCGGTAACCGAGCCGGCCGGCGTGCGACAGGTGCGCCCCGGCTCGCGCTACCACGGTGATCAGGCCGCGACGGCCGGGATGCTCGACTTCGCGGTCAACATCCGCCACGGCGGGCCGCCGGACTGGCTGACACGACGGCTGGCCGCCCGCCTGCCCGACCTCGCCGGCTACCCCTGCGCCGCCGACCAGCGGGCCGCGGTGGCCGCGGTGGCCGCCCGGCACGGCGTGCCGGAGGACCATGTGCTGCTGCTGGCCGGGGGATCGGAGGGATTCGCTCTGCTGCCGGCCCTGAATCCCGGCCTGGCGGCTCTGATCGCCCCGTCGTTCACCGAACCGGAGGCGGTCCTGTCGCAGGCCGGGGTGGCGCTGCGGCAGGTGGTGCTACCGCCGCCGTTCCGGCTTGCCGACGCCGAGGTCCCCGATGCCGCCGACCTGGTGGTGCTCGGAAACCCGACCAATCCGACCGGCGTGCTGCACCCGCGGGACTCCGTGCTGGCCCTGCGCCGGCCGGGCCGGCTGCTGGTGGTCGACGAGGCGTTCGCCGACGCGGTTCCCGGCGAACCGGAGTCGGTGGCCGACCTGGGCCTGCCCGATGTCCTGGTGCTGCGCAGCCTGACCAAGACCTGGTCGCTGGCGGGTCTGCGGGTCGGCTACGCGCTGGGCTCGCCCGAGGTGCTGGCCCGTCTGAACACCCGCCGCCCGCACTGGGCGCTGGGCACCCTGCAGTTGGAGGCGATCGCGGCCTGCTGCGAGCCGGGGGCGGTCGCCGAGGCGCAGTCCGGTGCCCGGGAACTCTCGAGTCTGCGCGCCGAGATGGCTGCAGCGCTGGCCGGACTGGGGCTGGAGGTGGTCCACGGCCGCGCGCCGTTCGTGCTGTTCGCCGTCCCGGATGCGGTGCTGATGCGCAAACGTCTTGCCGCCCAGGGGATTGCGGTGCGCCGTTGTGAAACCTTCGTCGGGCTGGGAGAGGGTTACCTGCGTGCCGCGGTCCGTCCGGACTGGCCGGTGCTGGTGGATGCGGTGGCGGAGGGATTGCGATGAGTGTGCGCCTGGCCGAGGTGATCGCCGTGCTCGACGAGGCTTACCCGCCGGGTCTGGCCCATGACTGGGACTCGGTCGGGCTGGTGTGCGGCGATCCCGACGAGACCATCGACTCGGTGACGGTGGCCGTCGATGCCACCACCGCGGTGGTGCAGACCGTCGGGCCCGGCGGACTGCTGCTGGCCCATCATCCGCTGCTGCTGCGCGGTGTGGACACCGTCGCAGCCAGCACCCCCAAGGGTTCGCTGTTGCACCGGCTGATCCGCAGTGGCGCGGCGTTGTTCACCGCGCACACCAATGCCGACGCGGCCCGACCCGGGGTGTCGGACGCGCTGGCCGAGGTGCTGGGTCTGACCGTCGAGGCGGTGCTGGACCCGGTTTCCGGGGGTCCCGAGCTGGACAAGTGGGTGATCTTCGTCCCCTCCAACGACGCCGACGCGCTGCGCGGGGCCCTTTTCGCCGCGGGCGCCGGCCAGATCGGTGACTACTCGCACTGCAGTTGGAGCGTGGTGGGGACCGGGCAGTTTCTGCCGGGAACGGGCGCCTCTCCGGCGATCGGGACCGTTGGTGCGGTGGAGCGGGTGACCGAGGAACGCGTCGAGGTGATCGCCCCGGCCCGGCTGCGGGGTGCGGTGCTCGCGGCGATGCGGGCGGCCCACCCCTACGAAGAGCCCGCCTTCGACGTCCTGCGCCTGGCGACGCTGCCGACCGGTGTCGGTATCGGTCGCATCGGCCTCCTACCCCGCCCGCAGCGGTTCGCCGACTTCGCGGCGATGGTCGGCGCGGCCCTGCCGCAGACCTCCTGGGGCGTGCGCGCCGCCGGCGACCCGGATGCCACCGTGTCCCGGGTCGCGGTGTGCGGGGGTGCCGGCGACTCGCTGCTGGGCGCGGCGGCTGCCGCTGGCGTGCAGGCCTACGTCACCGCCGACCTGCGGCACCATCCCGCCGACGAACATCTTCGCCGCAGCGAGGTGGGCCTGGTCGACGTCGCGCACTGGGCCAGCGAGTACCCCTGGTGCGCGCAGGCGGCCGCGGTGTTGCGCTCGCACTTCGGCAACGCGCTGACGGTCGCGGTGTCCCCGCTGCGGACCGACCCCTGGAATATCGAGTACCCGAGAGGCGATCATGAAAGCTGATGCCGCACAGCAGCAGTCGTTGCTGGGGCTGGTCGAGTTGGACGCCGAGCTGACCCGACTCGCGCACCGTTCCACCCACCTGCCCGAGCAGAAGCGCCACGACGAGGTGGAGGCCGAGGGCCGGCAGGCCGCCGACCGACTGGCGGTCGTGGTTCTGGCGCTGGAGGACCTCGACGCGCAGATCGCCAAGCTGGAGGCCGAGGTCGACGCGGTGCGCCGGCGCGAGGACCGGGACCGCAATCTGCTGAACTCCGGAGCGGTGGGCGACCCCAAGCAGCTCGAGGAGTTGCAGCACGAGCTGGGAACCCTGGAGCGTCGGCAGGCCAGCCTGGAGGACTCGCTGCTGGAGGTCATGGAACGCCGCGAGCAGGTGGCTGCCGATCAGAGCATTGCACAGGCGGCCCTCGACGCCCTGAACGCCGACCTCGCTACTGCCCGGGCGGCCCGCGATGAGGCGCTCGCCGAGGTCGAGCAGGCCCGCACTGCGCAGAGCGCCCGCCGTGTGGAGATGCTCGAGGGCATCGGCCCGGAACTGCTGGCACTCTACGAGCGGCATCGCACCGCATCGGGGGTCGGCGCCGGGAGGTTGCAGGGCGGACGTTGTGGGGCCTGCCGCATCGAACTCGACCGCGGCGAACTGTCCCGGATCTCCGGGGCCGAGCCTGACGAGGTGCTCCAATGTCCCGAGTGCCGGGCGATCCTGTTGCGCACGCCGTGAAAGTCATCATCGAGGCCGACGGCGGATCGCGGGGTAATCCTGGTCCGGCCGGGTTCGGTTGTGTCGTCTGGTCCGAGGACCACGCGGTCGTGCTGGCCGAGCACAAGCAGCAGATCGGGATCACCACCAACAACGTGGCCGAGTACCGGGGTCTGATCGCGGGCCTGGAGGAGGCCCGGCGGCTGGGTGCGGACCGGGTTGCGGTGCGGATGGACTCCAAACTCGTCGTCGAACAGATGACGGGCCGTTGGAAGGTCAAGCACCCCGATATGGCCGAGCTCAACCAGCAGGCCCGGGCCTTGGCATCGACCTTCGACGAGGTCAGCTACACCTGGATTCCGCGGGAGCGCAACAAGCACGCCGACCGACTGGCCAACGAGGCGATGGACGGAGCACCCTCCGATCCGGACTGGTCCACCCGCACCGGCGCTGGTGATCCGCCACCCGGCGCGGTGGCCGTGCCGCCGTCATCGTGGACCGGCAACAGGGGCGAACCGACCCGGTTTCTGCTGCTGCGCCACGGCCAGACCGAGCTGTCCCGGCAGCGCCGCTACTCCGGGCGCGGCAACCCTGAACTCACCGACGTCGGCCGGCGCCAGGCCGCCGACGCGGCGCGCTACCTGGCCCGCAAGGGCGGCATCTCAGCCGTCGTCAGCTCGCCGCTGCGACGGGCCTATGACACCGCCGCCGCGGCGGCCGACGCGCTGGGGCTCGAGGTCGGCCTCGACGAGGATCTGACCGAGACGGACTTCGGCCAGTGGGAGGGTCTGACGTTCTCCCAGGCCGCCGAGAGCCATCCGGACCTGCACCGGCGCTGGCTGAGCGACACCAGCCTGGCGGCCCCCGACGGGGAGAGCTTCGACGAGGTGACGCAGCGGGTGCAGCGCGCGCGGGACCGCATCATGGCCGACCACAGCGGTTCCACAGTCTTGGTGGTCTCGCACGTGACCCCGATCAAGACGCTGTTGCGCCTGGCGCTCGGGGCGGGAACCTCCGTCCTGCACCGCCTGCACCTGGACCTCGCCTCGTTGAGCATCGCCGAGTTCTACCCGGACAACGGGTCGTCGGTGCGCCTGGTCAACGACACCTCCTATCTCGGCGGCGCCTGAGCGTGCGGGACGCGGAAACCCGATTAGGGGGAACCTTTGTAGGTAGAAAGGGAGTCACCGATGCATGAGCCGTCCGGCAAGGCGCGCGCCGCCTGGGAAGAGCATTATGCGGCCAAGCCCCGGGTCTGGAGCGGACGGGTGAACACCCGGCTGGCCGAGATCGGTCCGCAGATCTCCGGCTCCCGGGCTCTCGACCTGGGGTGCGGCGAAGGCGCCGACGCCATCTGGCTGGCCGAGCACGGCTGGACAGTGGTCGGCGTCGACATCTCCGAGACCGCGCTGGAACGGGCCCGGGAGGCGGCGCGGGCGCGCGGGGTGGCCGACCGCATCGAATTCCGGCAACTCGACCTGACCGACGCCCTTCCCGACGGCCCCTTCGACTTGGTGTCTGCCCAGTTTCTGCACAGCCCCGTCGAGATTGACCGGCCACCGATCCTGCGCCGGGCCGCCGGCACCCTGGCGCCGGGCGGCACACTGCTGATCGTCGACCACGCCGCGGCACCACCCTGGGCGTCGAGGCTGCACCACCACGATTTCCCCGCCGCGCAGGCCGTCGTCGAGGGTCTGGACCTCGACGAGAGCGAGTGGGACCGGATTCGGGTGGAGCGATCCGAGCGCGCCGCACGTGGCCCCGACGGCGAGGAGGTCACTCTCGTCGACAACGTGATCGTGCTGCGCCGGAGCGCCCCGGTCCGGTAAAAAAGAGCGGCGTGGAGGAGTTCGCCCGAGACGCCGTGCTGCGCCAGTCGATGACCCGCCTCCTGCACCGCGCCGCTGTGAGCAAGGGCGAGATCACAGTTCCCGCGGTGCCGGCCATGCTGGATGATTACGTGGCCCTGGTGCAGAACACCTTCTCCTCGGTGGGGGTCGATTTCAGTGCTGGGAATTCGGCGCAACTGCGCGACATCCTCGCCACCCAACTGGCGCAGGCGCAGGCCGCCTCGCCGCGTTCGGAGATCGTGATCAGCTATGAGATACCGGTCGGCCTGACCGCGAGCTATCACGTTCGGGCGCAGTGGAACAGCATGGAGCAGGCGTACTCCACCCGGGTCGCCTCCCGCGAGGCCGCCGCCGGCGCCCATCCCGACGCACGGGTCTGCGCGCTGGCCGAAGGGGCCGCCGATCCGACGAAATTCCCGGTACTCGACGTCGGTGCGGGAACCGGTCGCAACACGTTGGCTCTCGCCCGTCGCGGACACCCGGTCGATGCCCTGGAGACGACAGAGGCGTTCACGGCGATCATCGGCGCCGCGGCCCGACGGGAGGGCCTCCAGGTTCGGGTGCTCAACCACCGTTCTCCCGAGACCGTCGCGGCCATCCGGCGCGACTACCGGCTCATCGTGCTCTCGGAGGTGGTTTGCGACTTCCGGACCACCGAGGAGTTGCGGGGGATGTTCGAACTGGCGGCCCAGCGTCTAGCGCCAGGCGGGCATCTGGTGTTCAACGTCTTCCTCGCGCGCGGCGGCTACCAGCCCGACGCCGCCGCCATGGAACTGGGCCGGCAGTGCGCCACCATGATGTTCACCTACCCGCAGCTGGCAACGGCCGCGGCGGGACAGCCGTTGGACCTGGTCGCCGCGGATTCGGTCTACGAGTACGAGAAGGCCAACCTGCCGACGGGCGCATGGCCACCCACCAGCTGGTATGCCGACTGGGTGAGCGGACTGGACGTGTTCGACGTGCCCCGTGGGGAGTCGCCCATCGAACTGCGCTGGATGGTCTACCGCAAGAGGGGTTGACCCGCCGTCGCGGAAGACCGCGGCGGGGCAGTACGTTAAACCTCGCGGACGAGTTGGCCGGGCGGCCGCGGCCCACCTATCGGTGGGTCGAGGAAAGTCCGGACTTCACAGAGCAGGGTGATTGTTAACGGCAATCCGGGGCGACCCGCGGGACAGTGCCACAGAAAACAGACCGCCTCCCTTGGGAGGTAAGGGTGAAACGGTGCGGTAAGAGCGCACCAGCATCCCGGGTGACCGGGATGGCTCGGTAAACCCCACCCGAAGCAAGGCCAAGAGGCCGCACTTGTGCGGCTGCGCAGGCGCTCGAGGGCTGCTCGCCCGAGCCTGCGGGTAGGCCGCGTCAGGCATCCGGCGACGGGTGTCGCAGATGGATGGTCGCCGCCGCTGCGCAGCGTGCAGTGGAACAGAATCCGGCTTACAGGCCAACTCGTCCGCCCTAAGCCTCTGGGTGCAGGCCAGCACCACCGGGGCGGGGCAGCCGCCTTTCTCTAGGCTGCTAGGAAACGAGCGCCGCGATGATGGTGGTCGTTTCATGAAGCGCAGCATCGCCGATATTCCCAATCGGCTCGTCGAGGGCCGCGACAGGAAGCCACTGAACCAGTTCCGGGAGAACGATGCCCGCAGGTTGCCGCACAGCAACGACCAGTGCCATGGCGCCGCTGGGCATCTCACCCGGAATGAAGGGGCATGTGATCGCCCGGCCGGTCGCAGCGGCGAGGTGAATCGCGTTCGACAGTACGACAACGTACAGGTCATGGTCGCTGTCGCGGCGCGGCGTGATGTCACCCGGAGCGATCACAGGCCGGCAGCCCTGTTCGCCTGATAGACCGTCTTTGCGTAGGCGTCGATACCAAGCGTCGGCACGGTGTGTGCGGTGTAGTTCTGCAGCGAGGTTCGCAAATGCTCGTTGCGCAGGGCTCGCTCGATCATCTCTGACCGATTCAGACCAGCCGCTGCTGCGTCAGCATCGGCCGCTGCAAGCACCGCCTGGTCAATCGTCACCGAGATCTTATCTTTTGCCACATAAGCATCCTACCGCTGGTCGGTATTTCATCCGACCGTGGTTGCTGGGTGCTCGGGCGGAGCCGCTCTCCCGCCTACAAGGCCAGCCGCACACTGCGCCGCAACGCCTTGAGCGCGTCGCCGAGTTGTTCGCGGCAGCGCTGGCCGAGGTCAGCCTCCCGGGCGAAGAGCACGCCGTAGCTGAAGGTGTCCTCACCGGCGGCGTGCGCGGCGGTGGCCTCGCGCAGTAGGTGGTCGCGGCTGACCACGCTGTCCTGATGTTCACCCAGGAGTTCCTGGACGGCCTTGGCCCGCTCGGCCACCGCCAACTCGCCGGTGGCGGCAGCGACATAACGAAGCCGCTTGGCCGCCTTGCGCACCTGGTGCAGGGCCGCGTCGCGGTCATGGCCCTCAGCGGCCTCGGCGTCCTTGACCCGCTTTCGCAGGCGCCGGTAGCCGGAGGCGATGTCGGCTTGGGGCAACCGGTCCTCGCGCGACGGGGGCGGAGCGAGCACGACGGCGTCGAGTGCGTCGAGCAGGCGGAAGTAGCGCGGTGAGCGCATCACCGTCAGCGATCTGCCCAGACCGCTCCGGTAGGCGCGCAGGGCGCCGTCGACCAGCCGCTCCCGTACCGGTCCGCGGACTAGTTCCGGCGGTAGCGCGTCCAGCGCGTCGCGGTAGCGTTCGGCGAGCACCTCGGCGTCCCGCGCGCCGCCCAGTACCGTGGCCAGTTCGCGCAGTTCGCTCAGGATCGTCGCGTCGTCGGTGAGGCCGAAGTCCCCTTCGGAGGCCTGCAGCAGGCTGCGGATCCGGCGGATGGTCACCCGCATCTGGTGCACGGCGTCGTCGGCGTCGGCCCGGACCTCGCGGTCGCACTCCCGCAACTTGGCGACCTGCCGGGCCACCGCGCGGTGTACCGGGTCCGAGGGGGGCTCGGGCCGTTCCGGTACGGCGTCTCCGAGAACCTTCGCCAGTTTCGACCCGTGCCCCGCCGGTCGGGCGCCCGCGGCGCGCAGTCGGTCGGTCAGCCCGGTCAGCACCTCGGCAGCTCCCTCCCGCTCGGCGTCGGCGAGTTCGAGCTCCCACTCCCGCCAGCGGGTCTCGGGGTACCGATCGCCGCTGACGGGGTCGACACGATGGGCGCCGACCCGGTCGTCGCAGAACTCAGCCACCGCATCGCCGTCGTCGCCGTAGAGGACCGTGGGTTCGCGGGTGGTCCGCAGCCGCGCCACCGGGACCAGGGCGCGGCCGCGCACGATCGCCCGGACCACGTCGAGCAGCGCCTCGGGTACTTCTGCGTCGTCGGGACCGAGTGGGGCGTGGATCTCGGTGCGCGCCCGGCCGGCCGGAAGTTTGAGGTGCCAGCCGGCGTCAGTGCCGCCGGTGCGGCGCCGCAGCGTCACCCAATCGGCGGCGAGGTCGTAGCCGGCCGTGTCGAAATAGGCCGCTTCCAGATGCTGCGCCGGAAGCTCCTCGGCCCGGCTGATCCCGGGCAGGTCCGCGAAGGAGGGGGAGACGGTGGAGTCGTCGACGTCGAACTTCGTCTCCATCTCGACATGCCGCGACGCGTCCGGGGACTTCGCCATGCGGCACAGCGTCGCACACCGAGGTGAACGAGGGGATGAACAATCGGGCTAGAAGCTGTGCTCCTCGGCCGGGAAGGCCCCGCTGGCCACCTCGTCGGCGTACTGGATCGCCGCGCGGCGCATCTCGGCCCCGACCTCGCCGAATCGTTTGACGAACTTCGCGGTCCGGCCGGTGGTGAGCCCGGCCATGTCGTGCCACACCAGAACCTGGGCGTCGCAGCTGGGCCCGGCGCCGATGCCCACGGTCGGAATGGTGAGCTTGCCGGTGATCTGGGTGGCCAGTTCGGCGGGCACCATCTCCATCACCACGGCGAACGCTCCGGCCTCCTGGACGGCGATCGCGTCGGCGACGGTCTGCTCGGCGGCGTCCCCGCGGCCCTGCACCCGGAACCCGCCGAGGCCGTTGACGCTCTGCGGGGTGAACCCGATGTGGGCCATCACCGGGATGCCGGCGGCGGTCAGGGTCGCGATCTGCTCGGCGACCCGCTCGCCACCCTCCAGCTTGACCGCGTGCGCCCCGGATTCCTTCAGAAAACGGGTTGCGGTGGCCAGGGCCTGGGCCGGGCCGCCTTCGTAACTGCCGAAGGGCAGGTCGGCCACCACCAGCGCGTGCCGGGCGCCACGGACGACACCGCGCACGAGCGGGATGAGTTCGTCCACCGTGACCGGAACGGTGGTGTCGTAGCCGTAGACGACGTTGGCGGCCGAATCGCCGACCAGCAGCACCGGGATTCCAGCGTCGTCGAACAGCCGGGCGGTGGAGAAGTCGTAGGCGGTGAGCATGGCCCACTTGTGCCCCTCGGACTTCATTCGCTGCAGGTGGTGGGTGCGAATCCTGGTGCGGGTGGTGGGCGGTGGAGTGGTTGACGAAGTGCCGCCGTAGAGCGTCTGCTCTGACATGGTTGTCCCCAGTGTTTCGTCGGACCGATCCTCGAGGCCCATCCGGGTCCCCGGGTTCGCGTGACCTCCCCAGTCTGCCACCGCGACGCGGGCGGGGGAACGAGCCTCCGCGTGCAGTTCCTCACAGTCCGGTGCGCCGCCTAGCATCGCAGGAATGCAGCGCCTGCAGCGGCTCAGCGGACTCGACGCCAGTTTCCTCTATCTGGAGACCTCGACGCAGCCCCTGCACGTCTGCTCGGTGCTGGAATTGGACGCCTCGACCATTCCGGGCGGCTACCGCTTCGAAGCGCTGCGCGATGCGCTGGCCGCTCGGATCGCGGCCATCCCGGCCTTCCGGGAGAAGCTGGCCAACAGCATGCTCAACCTCGACCATCCGGTGTGGGTCGAGGACCCGGACTTCGACGTCGACCGTCATCTGCATCGCGTCGGTCTGCCCGCTCCCGGCGGACGGGTGGAACTCGCCGAGATCTGCGGGCATCTGGCCTCGCTGCCGCTGGATCGTCGTCGTCCGCTCTGGGAGATGTGGGTCATCGAGGGTCTGGCCGGAACGGACGCCCGCAAGGGCGGCCGGCTGGCGGTGCTGACCAAGGTGCATCACGCCGCCGTCGACGGGGTCACCGGGGCCAACCTGCTGTCGCAGCTGTGCACCGTCGAACCCGACGCTCCGCCGCCGGACCCGGTGCAGGCCACTGCCGGGGCCGATCCGCTGCGGATCGCCCTCGGCGGTCTGGTCCGTTTCGCCGCGAGGCCGGTCGACCTGGCGACCAGCGTGCTGCCCGCAACGGTGTCCACGGTGGTCGAGACGGTCCGCCGGGTGGCCGGCGGGCGGGCCATGGCCAATCCGTTCACCGCGCCGCAGACCCCGTTCAACGCCCGTATCACAGCGCACCGCAACGTGGCCTTCGCCCAACTCGACCTGGACGATGTCAAGAAGGTCAAGGACCACTTCGGCGTGAAGGTCAACGATGTGGTGATGGCGCTGGTCTCCGGGGTGTTGCGCAGGTTCCTGCTCGACCGCGGTGAACTGCCGGCGTCCTCCCTGGTGGCGATGGTCCCGGTGTCGGTGCACGACCGTTCGCAGCGTCCCGGCCGCAATCAGGTCTCCGGGATGTTCGCCACCCTGCAGACCGGGATCGCCGACCCGGCCGAACGGCTGGCGGCGATCGCTGCGGCCAACGACATCGCCAAGGAACACAGTTCGGCCATCGGCGCCACCCTGCTGCAGGACTGGAGCCAGTTCGCCGGCCCGGCGGTGTTCGGGGTGGCGATGCGGGTGTACGCGCGAAGCAGCCTGACCGAGTCGCGCCCGGTGCACAACCTGGTGGTCTCCAATGTGCCCGGGCCGCAGATCCCGCTGTACTTCCTGGGCGCCGAGGTCGGTGCGATGTATCCGCTCGGGCCGATCTTCCACGGCGCGGGTCTGAACATCACGGTGATGTCGTTGAACGGCAGCCTCAACGTCGGCCTGATCTCCTGCCCGGAGCTGGTACCCGGTCTGTGGGACATGGCCGACGGCTTCCCGGCCGGTCTGGACGAACTGCTGGCAGCCACCGGCACCGCGCGTTAAGGGGGTCCGCGGGACCGCGCTACCAGGCAACTTCGCCCAACATGGCAGCATGTTGGCCATGAGGCTGCATCATCGCCCCCGATCCGCGCGCACCGCCCTGGTGCTTCCCGCCGTCGCCGCCCTGCTGGCGACGAGCGCCGGGTGCAGCACCGTGGTGGGCGGGCGTGCGGTGCTGGCCGATCCGCAGATCGGTCAGCCGGTGGAATGGGGGCCGTGCCGGCCGGCCGGTGGTGGGGGAGGCCAGGCGCTTCCCATCCCGGCCGGTGCCCAATGCGGCAAGATCGCTGTACCGGTCAACTACGACAACCCCGACGGCGCCAGTGCCACGCTGGCCCTGGTCCGGTTCCCGGCCCTCGGCGACAAGATCGGCTCGCTCATCATCAACCCCGGCGGCCCGGGCGAATCCGGTATCGAGGCGGCGGCCAGCCTGCTCGACGGTCTGCCCTCGGAGGTGCGGGAGCGCTTCGACCTGGTCGGTTTCGATCCGCGCGGCGTCGGCTCGTCCACACCGGCGCTGTGGTGCAATTCCGATGCGGACAATGACGAGTTGCGGGCCGACCCGCAGGTGGACTACAGCCCCAAGGGCGTGGAGTACATCGAGACCAAGACCAAGGAGTTCATCGCCCGCTGCGTGGACAAGATGGGCACCGAGTTCCTGGCCAACGTCGGAACCGCCAGCGTGGTCAAGGACCTCGACGCGCTGCGCGCCGCGGTCGGCGACGAGAAGCTGAACTACCTGGGCTACTCCTACGGAACCCGGATCGGCGCCGCCTATGCCGAGGCCTACCCGGAGAAGGTCCGCGCGATGATCCTTGACGGTGCCGTCGATCCCAACGCCGACCCGATCCAGGCCGATATCGACCAGGCCGAGGCCTTCCAGGAGGCGTTCAACGACTACGCCGACGACTGCGCCACCGATCCGGACTGCCCGCTGGGCACCGACCCGGCCAAGTCCGTCGAGGTCTACCGCGACCTGGTGGACCCGCTGGTGGACTCCCCGCTGCCGACCAAGGACCCGCGCGGCCTGAGCTACAGCGATGCGATCGTGGGCACCATCATGGCGCTGTACTCGCCGAACCTCTGGCAGCACCTGACCCAGGGGCTGACCGAGATGACCGAGGGCCGGGGCGACACCATGCTGGCACTGGCCGACATGTACATGCGCCGGGACCGGCAGGGCCACTACACCAACGCGACCGACGCGCGCGTCGCGGTCAACTGCGTCGACCAGCCCGCGGTCGACGATCGCGAGAAGGTCATCGAGGAGGACCGCCGGCTCCGGGAGGTGGCTCCGTTCATGAGCTACGGCGAGTTCACCGGTCACGCCCCGATGAGCACGTGCGCGTTCTGGCCGGTACCTCCCACGAGCACCCCGCACGTCGCCTCGGCACCCGGGCTGCCCCCGGTGCTGGTCATCTCCAGCACCGGAGACCCGGCGACCCCCTATCAGGCCGGTGTGGACCTGGCCAAGCAGCTCGGCGGAGCGTTGTTGACCTTCAACGGAACTCAGCACACGGTGGCCTTCCAGGGCGAGCAGTGCGTGGATGACTACGTCGCCGCCTATCTGGTGGATCTCAAGCTTCCCGCCGACGGCGCGACCTGCTGAACCGCCACGCTTCCGATACCGAGGTGTGACCGTTCGGCGCTGCCGCCACTGTCCCCGGCGTGCCACGATGGCGGCCATGAATCGCGCCAGTCGGACCGGCTCGGCCGTGTTCTCCACGGTCCTGTTCACCCTGGCGACGGTGGCGCCGGCCGACGCGGCGCCGGGCTCCGGTCAGTCGACGGCGGCCCCGACCTGGGGTAGTTGCGACCGATTCATTTCCGACGCCTACCTGCCGACCGCCCAATGCGCGACCGTTCCGGTGCCGATCAGCGACGCCGATACCGACGGACCGCAGGCCCACCTGGCCGTCGTCAAGATCCCGGCGACCGGGGACCGGCAGGGGGTGCTGCTCATCAATCCGGGCGGCCCCGGCGCGTCGGCGGTCGATGCGGCGGTGAGCCTGTCCGGCGCGCTCTCGGACAGCCCGATCTCCGAGCACTTCGACCTGATCGGATTCGATCCGCGCGGCGTCGGCCATTCGACACCGGAACTGCGTTGTCGCACCGACGCCGAGCGCGACGCGTGGCGACGCGAACCGATGGTGGACTACAGCCAGGCCGGTGTCGCCCAGATCGAACAGATCAACCGCACCTTCGCCCAGCAATGCCTGGACCGGATGGGCAAGCCCTTCCTGGCCGGTCTCGGAACCGCCTCGGCGGCAAAGGATATGGACGCCGTGCGGGAGGCCCTCGGCGAGAAGCAGATCAACTATCTCGGCTTCAGTTACGGCACCGAATTGGGCACCGCCTACGTGAGCAGGTTCCCCGACCGGGTGCGGACGATGGTGCTCGACGGGGCTATCGACCCCAGCGCGGACCCGATGGCCTCGCTGGTGGATCAGATGGCCGGGTTCCAGGTGGCCTTCGAGGACTACGCGGCCGACTGCGCGACGTCGCGGGCCTGCCCGCTGGGCACCGACCCGGCGCAGTTCGTCGAGCGCTACCACCAACTGGTGGACCCGTTGGTCGCCAAGCCCGGGCCCACCTCCGATCCGCGCGGTCTGAGCTACTCCGACGCCATCACCGGAACGGTCAACGCGCTCTACACCCCGCAGTACTGGAAATACCTGACCAGCGGACTGCTGGGCCTGGCGCGCGGCACCGACGCCGGCGACCTGCTGCTGCTGGCCGACGACTACGAGGGCCGCAACGAGGACGGCCACTACGGCAACGGGCAGGACGCCTTCAACGCGATCCGCTGCGTGGACGCCCCGACCCCCGAGGATCCGGCGGTCTGGGCGGGGGTGGACAAGCAGATCCGCCAGCGCGCCCCGTTCCTGTCCTACGGAGAGTTCACCGGGTACGCGCCCCGCGATTTGTGCGCCTTCTGGCCTGTCCCGGCCACCTCGGCACCGCATGTGGCATCGCCCGCCCCCGCCGGCAGCGTCGTGGTGGTGTCGACGACCCATGACCCGGCCACCCCGTACGAGGCCGGAGTGAGCCTGGCCCGCCAGTTGCGGGCGCCGCTGATCACCTACGACGCCACCCAGCACACGGCCGTCTTCAACGGCGACTCCTGCCTTGACGACGCGGTCGTGCGCTATTTCGTCGACCGGGTGGTCCCCGGCGACATGTACTGTTAATTGTCGCCGGGGGCGGACTTCGGAACCCGGATGGAATCCGGCTCCGGGGAGGCGGCGTTGAGTTTCTTTGCGAGGGCGCTCTCGGCCTCGGTGCTGTTGTTCGCGGCCGCGATCTGCCCGGCGCCGACCGCGGTCGGCGAGCCGGCCGACTCCGGTAGTTGCAACCCGCTGGGGGAGCCCAATTGGTGTGTGGGCCAGCCCCCGTCGGTATGGCCGGTGGCGGAGGGCAACTACACCAGCCCCACCGAGCCCGGCTGGGTGTTCTTCATCCCTCGCGGATTCGAAGGTCATGGGTGCGGCATCGCTCCCGACGGGACGGTGGGCTGTGACGCCGTTCCGGCGCGGGGTCCCGACGGCACACCGGTGCAGGCCGGCCAGCCCGGACCCCCGGGTTCCTACAGCTGCAACGGTGGTAACTGCCCCCTGCCGCCGCCGGGTGCGAATCAGATCGTCGTCAGCCCGGAGCGGCCCGCGCGCTACGTCCAGTCCGATGTCGAGACCTTCACCCGCGCCGTCGACGTCCTCGACGAGGGGTACCGACTGGTCAACGGCGACGCGTGGTGCAGCGTGGGGTACCAGGGAACGGTGAGTTGCACCGCCGGTAAGAACGGTTTCACTCTCGCGGCGTTCGGGGTCTTCTTCGACGAACCCCTTCCGTGATCGCCGGTCCGCGTGGTGGTAACACGGAGTTAACAGCCGCTGCCTAGGCTCGCCTCATGGATCGGCAAATGGAATTCGTGCTCCGCACACTGGAGGAGCGGGATATCCGCTTCGTCCGGCTGTGGTTCACCGATGTGCTCGGATACCTGAAGTCGGTCGCGATCGCGCCCGCCGAACTCGAGGGCGCCTTCGAGGAGGGCATCGGCTTCGACGGATCCTCGATCGAGGGCTTTGCCCGGGTCTTCGAGTCCGACACCGTGGCGCGGCCCGACCCGTCGACCTTCCAGGTGCTGCCGTGGACCACCAGTTCCGGCCAGCACCACTCGGCGCGGATGTTCTGCGACATCACCATGCCGGACGGTTCCCCGTCATGGGCGGACAGCCGGCACGTGCTGCGCCGGCAGTTGGCCAAGGCCGGCGATTTGGGCTTCTCCTGCTACGTCCACCCGGAGATCGAGTTCTTCCTGCTGCAGGCGGGGCCGTATGACGGCTCGGTGCCGGTACCGGCCGACAACGGCGGCTACTTCGACCAGGCCGTGCACGATTCGGCACCCAACTTCCGCCGGCACGCCATCGACGCGCTCGAGCAGATGGGCATCTCTGTGGAGTTCAGCCACCACGAGGGCGCCCCGGGCCAGCAGGAGATCGACCTGCGCTACGCCGACGCGCTGTCGATGGCCGACAACGTGATGACCTTCCGCTACCTGGTCAAGGAGGTAGCCCTCGCCGAGGGAGTTCGGGCGTCCTTCATGCCCAAGCCGTTCGCCGAGTACCCCGGCTCGGCCATGCACACCCACATGAGCCTGTTCGAGGGCGAGACGAACGCCTTCCACAGCCCCGATGACCCGCTGCAACTCTCAGAGGTCGCCAAATCGTTCATCGCCGGCATCCTCGAACACGCCACCGAGATCAGTGCGGTCACCAACCAGTGGGTGAACTCCTACAAGCGGCTGGTGCACGGCGGCGAGGCTCCGACCGCGGCGTCCTGGGGCGCGGCCAACCGCTCGGCTTTGGTGCGGGTGCCGATGTACACCCCGCGCAAGGCGTCGTCCCGTCGCATCGAGGTGCGCAGCCCGGATTCGGCCTGCAATCCCTACCTGACCTTCGCGGTGCTACTGGCGGCCGGGCTGCGCGGGATCGAGAAGAACTACTCGCTGGGCCCGCAGGCCGAGGACAACGTCTGGACGCTCACCCGCGATGAGCGCCGGGCGATGGGGTACCGGGAGCTCCCGTCGAGCCTCGGCGTGGCGTTGGGCGAGATGGAGAACTCCGAGTTGGTTGCCGAGGCGCTCGGGGAGCACGTCTTCGACTACTTCCTGCGCAACAAGCGCGCGGAGTGGGAGGACTACCGCTCCAACGTCACCCCGTTCGAGCTCAGGAACTATCTGTCGCTCTGACCCGGCGGGGGTGAGCCGCGTCCGGGCGCTGCGATAGCGTCATGGGCGTGTCCAGACCAGCGACGCAGCGTCCCCGTGTGCCCAGCGTGGGCCGTCTTGGGCTGCTGGAACCCGCCGCATTCGGCTACCTGTCCCGGCTGGGCTGGAACAGCGACGCGCACATCGAGTTGCTGTGGTCGCTGTCGCGCGCACCCGATGCCGATATCGCGCTGCACACCCTGGTGCGGCTGTCCGAGGCGCTCGGCGATGACTGGCCGTTGCTCGATGCGGCGCTGCAGACCGACCGCACCCTGCGCGGCAGGCTGTTCGCGGTGCTCGGCTCGTCGCTGGCCCTCGGTGACCACCTGGTGGCCAACCCGCACGCCTGGCACGTTCTGGAAGGGGAGGCGCGGCTGCCCGGGCGGGACGACCTGCGCCGCGGCTTCTCCGATTGCATTGCCGAATTCGGCACGGAACCAACGGTTATCGTGCCGAAGCTGCGTAGTCACTACCGCGAACAGCTGCTGATCCTGGCCGCGCTCGATGTGGCTCCGACTGTGGAGAACGAGCCGGTGCTGCAGTTTCCCGCCGTGGGCGAGCACCTCGCGGATCTGGCCGACGCCGCACTGCAGGCCGCCCTGGAGGTGGCCGTCGCGACGGTCTGCAAAGACGCCGAGCCGCCGAGGCTGGCCGTCATCGCGATGGGCAAGTGCGGTGCCCGGGAACTGAACTACGTCAGCGACGTCGACGTGATCTTCGTCGGCGAGAACGCCGAACCGCTCACCACCAGGGTGGCGGGGGAGATGATGCGACTGGCCTCGGAGGCGTTCTTCGAAGTCGACGCCGCACTGCGGCCGGAGGGCAAGGCGGGTGCGCTGGTGCGCACCTGCGAATCCCATATCGCCTACTACCGCAAATGGGCCAAGACCTGGGAGTTCCAAGCGTTGCTCAAGGCCCGCCCGGCGGTCGGCGACGCCGAGTTGGCCCAGCAGTACATGGACGCCCTGATGCCGATGGTCTGGACCGCCTGCGACCGGGAGGACTTCGTCTCCGAGGTGCAGGCCATGCGCCGGCGGGTGGAGTCGCTGGTTCCGGTGGACGTCCGCGATCGCGAGCTGAAATTGGGGCCCGGGGGACTTCGCGACGTGGAGTTCGCCGTGCAGCTGCTGCAATTGGTACACGGGCGCACCGACCCCTCGCTGCACGTAGCATCCACGGTCGACGCGCTGGCTGCGTTGGGAGCCGGCGGTTACGTCGGCCGCGACGACGCCGCGAACCTGACCGCCTCCTACGAATTCCTGCGCCTGCTCGAGCACCGATTGCAGCTTCAGCGGCTCAAGCGCACCCACCTGTTGCCGCCGCGGGACGACGACGAGGCGATGCGCTGGCTGGCCCGGGCCGCGCACATGCGGCCGGACGGCACCCATGATGCGCTCGGCGTGCTGCGGGAGGAACTCAAACGTCAGAACGTGCGGGTGTCCAAACTGCACGCCAAGCTGTTCTACCAACCGCTTCTGGAGTCGGTGGGCTCGTCGCTGGGGTTCGCGCCGGGATTGTCGCCGGTGGCCGCCGAACGCCAGCTCGCGGCGCTGGGATACGAAGGTCCGCAGAGTGCGCTGACTCACCTGTCGGCGCTGGTGAACTCCAGCGGCCGCCGCGGGCGGGTGCAGACGGTTCTACTGCCGCGGCTGCTGGACTGGCTCTCCGACACCCCCGACCCGGACAGCGGACTGCTGGCCTACCGGCGGATCAGCGAGGCGCTGGCCGACCACCGCTGGTACCTGAGGACGCTGCGGGATGAGAGCGCGGTGGCCAAACGCCTGATGCGGGTGCTGGGCACCTCGGCATTCGTGCCGGAGTTGTTGATGCACGCGCCCGAGGTGATCCAGCAGTACGCGGACGGCCCGGCCGGACCCAAACTGCTCGACGTCGATCCCGGCGCGGTGGCCCGGGCGCTGATCGCCTCGGCCGGGCGGCATCCGGACCCGGCGGGGGCGATCGCCGCGGCGCGCTCTCTGCGCCGTCGGGAACTGGCCCGGATCGCCTCGGCGGACCTGCTCGGCATGCTCGAGGTCGAGCAGGTGTGCGCGGCGCTGACATCGGTGTGGGTAGCGGTGCTGCAGTGTGCGCTGGAGGCGGTGGTCCGGGCCAACACCCCCGAGACCGGCCCGCCGGCCAGGATCGCGGTGATCGGTATGGGCCGGCTCGGCGGCGGCGAACTCGGCTACGGCTCCGACGCCGACGTGATGTTCGTCTGCGAACCGGTCGAGGGGGCCGACGAGACCCGCGCAGTGAAGTGGTCGGTCAGCGTCGCCGAGCAGTTGCGCGCCCTGCTCGGGGCGCCCAGCGACGACCCGCCGCTGGAGGTCGACGCGAACCTGCGCCCGGAGGGGCGCAGCGGTCCTCTGGTGCGCACGCTGGGTTCCTACGCGGCCTATTACGCGCAGTGGGCGCAACCCTGGGAGATTCAGGCGCTGCTGCGCGCACATGCGGTGGCCGGTGATGCCGACCTCGGTGTGCGGTTCCTGGAACTGGCCGACCGGACCCGCTATCCGGAGGGCGGGGTTTCCGCCGAGGCGGTGCGTGAGATCCGCCGGATCAAGGCCCGGGTAGACGCCGAGCGGCTGCCCCGGGGCGCGGATCCCAACACCCACACCAAACTGGGTCGCGGTGGACTGGCCGACGTCGAGTGGACCGTGCAGCTTCTGCAGTTGCGTCATGCTCACGAGGCGCCCGGGTTGCACAACACCTCGACCCTGGCGGCGCTGGCCGCCGCCGCCGAGGCCGGGCTGATCCCGGAGGCCGACGCCGATCAACTCCGCCAAGCCTGGCTGACGGCAACCCGGGCCCGCAACGCCCTGGTCCTGGTGCGGGGCAAGCCGACCGATCAGCTGCCCGGTCCCGGCCGTCAGCTCAACGCGGTGGCGGTGGCCGCCGGCTGGCCGGATGGCGATGGCGGGGCTTTCCTGGACAACTATCTGCGGGTCACCCGGCGTGCGAAGGCCGTGGTGACCAACGTCTTCGGCGGTTGAGGGCCGGATTCCCGGAGGAGCCCTCACACCGGCGTGGTCCGGTTTGCCGACGCCGCCCCGAGCTGCGTTGTCGGTGCCCCATGCCCTCAGTGAACTCGCAACGCCGCGTTATTCCCTCCGCCCCTCACGGCGCTCGCCCGGAGTTCGACAAGTTCCAACGCAGGATCTATGTAACAAGAATTAACAATCAGGAAGTTTGACACACGAAGTCAAACCAACGTATTGTTCGTCGCATGTTGATATCCGAGAGCGCAGTGCTGGCGGCGATCCTGACAGCCCCGGCGATCACTGCGGCATTGGCATTTGCGGTTGGACGGCGGGCCCCCTGGCTCATGATTCGGCTGGGGGCACTCACTGCGGGTGTGGGGTTTCTGGGCGCAGTGCTGCTCGCCGTCGGTGCGGGTCGCGGCGAGCAGGTCTCGACGGCCCTGGGTGTCGCCGAGTTCCGGGTTGACCGGCTGACGGCGGTACTGCTGCTGCTGGTTTTCGGCGTCAGTGGCATCGTGCAGACGTTCGCGGTTCGCTACCTGGCCGGCGATCCGCGTGCGGCCTGGTTCGCCGGCGGGGCGGGCCTGCTCACCGCGGCATCCGCCGGACTGACCGCGGCGGAAACCCTGATCACCCTCGCGAGCTGCTGGACCCTCGCCGGATTGGCATTGTGCCTGCTGCTGGCCACCTACTGGCATCTGCCCGCCGCCCGTGACGGGGTGCGCCGCACCGCGACCGCTTTCGTGATCGGTGACCTGGCGCTGTGGACCGCGGTGGTGCTGGCGACCGCGACCTGGGGACGAATCGAGCTGGGCGCGAACGCGCAGATCGAGGGGATGCTCGTGCCCGTGCTCGGAATCCTGGTGGTTCTGGCCGCATTGTCCCGGTCCGCCCAGGTCCCCTTCCACCGTTGGCTGCCCGCCACACTGGCGGCTCCGACGCCGGTGTCGGCCCTGCTGCACGCGGGTGTGGTCAACGCCGGCGGCATCCTGCTCATCCGCCTCGCCCCGTTGAGCACCGACGACCTGGCGCGCGCGCTCACCATCGCGGCCGGCGCGGCCACCATGATCTACGGCGCGACCGTGATGCTGGTCAAACCCGACGTCAAGGGCGAGCTGGCGCATTCCACCACCGCCCAGATGGGTTTCATGACCCTGACCTGTGGCCTGGGGTTGTGGGCGGCGGCGGTGATCCACCTGTTCGCCCACGGTTTCTACAAGGCGACCCTGTTCCTCTCATCGGGTTCGGCGATCGCCCGGCACCGCCGCCGGGAAGCACTGCCCCCGGTGGCCCCGCCGTCCGGCCGGGAGCGCCTGGCCCGCGCATCGGCAGCGGTCGTCCTCCCGGGGCTGGCATTGGGGGCCGCCCTGGCGCTGGTGCCGCTGCCGGCCGGCGACCACGCCGCCGAGCAGGCCCTGCTGATCTTCGCCTGGGCCACCGGTGCCGCGGTGATGTGGGGCTGGCTCCGGCGTCGCCCCGGCCCCGCCGCGGCGCTCGCAGGGCTGGCGGCCCTGGTCGCCGCCGCGGCGAGCTACGTGGGGATCATCGGAGCGCTCAGCGGGTTCCTGGCGCCGTCGCTTCCCCCGGCGGGACTGTCGGCCGCCAGCGTCTGGCTGCTCACCGCCACCGCCCTGACCGCACTGGGGGCCCTGGCCGCGGTCCGCCGCAGCCGCGGTGCGGTCCGGCTCCAACGGGCTCTCTACGCCGGCGCGCTGAGCGCCGGGCACATCTCTCCAGAACCGGCTGCAGTGCCGGCTCCGGCAACGACAGGAGGACGTTCATGACCGCCGATCTCGACACCCGGCGTGCCCGGCTGCGCAGTGATGCGACGCTGGCCGCGCGGGTCGTGCCCACCCACTACCCCCTGGAGACCTTCATCGCCGTCAATCCGCTGGCCGGGCTGGAGTCGATGCCGTTCGAGCAGGCCATCCGGCGTGCGGCCGATCTTTACGGCAGCCGCGGGACACTCGGTGAGGCTGCATTCCGCGCACTGCATGCGGCCGGCCGGATCACCGACGACGACCTGGATCAGGCGCTGCGGCGGCGCTACCCGAACCTGGTCGCCGGGCCGGACCTGTCGCTGGGCGGGGTCACGCTCAGCCCGGTGGAGTTGCTCCGCTCCGATCTTCTGTTCGGAACGGGTACACCCGAGGCCGGCCGGCGGTTCCGGACCCGCGCCGAGGATCGGTCGCCGGCCGTCGCCGCCGCGGTGGACGCCCAGACCGCCAAGTGGTGCGCGGCCTACTTCGGCGACGCGGCCTGGCCGATGCCCGGGCGTGAGCACGGTTTCTTCGCTGCATGGCGGGCGCTCGCGCCGGCGGACCGCTCGGTGCGCCGCGAGGCGCGTCGTGATCTGCGGCGGGTTCCCGAACGTGCCGACGACGCGATCCTGGGGGCGCTGTCGAGGCTCGGGATCGGCGAGGACGCGCGGATCGGATATCTGCAGGCGCACCTGACCCGGATGCCGGGCTGGGCGGCCCATGTCCTGTGGTGCTCCGGACGCAGCGCGGGAGTTGACATCGTCGACTACCTGGCGATGCGGCTGACCTACGAGGTCGCACTGCTCGCTCACGACCGGGCTCCGGTGGGCTCCCACTCGGCGGACGGGTCGGCGACCATGCCGTCGGCGCGTCAGCGCGCTGCCCATCTCGCCGCAGTCCGGGGCGTGGGGGAGGTCGGCGAGGATGAACTCGCCGCCGCCGCCCGCGTACTCGCCGCCCTCCCGGTCACGGCCAGGGAGATGCTGTGGCAGAACGCCTTCGAGGCGCACTATCGCGACGGGCTGCTGCGGGCCCTGGACTCCGCCGACCGGCCGGCCGGCGCGGAGCGGGTGCATACCCAGCTGGTCAGCTGCATCGACACCCGGTCCGAGGGACTGCGGCGCCACCTTGAGGCACTGGGCGGCTACCAGACACTCGGGTTCGCCGGGTTCTTCGCGGTGGCTATCCGGTTCACCGGTCTTCTCGGCGGCGCGCCCAGCGACCTGTGCCCGGTGCTGATCTCGCCGAATCACGACGTTTCCGAGAACCCGCAGGACCGCGACGCCGCGGAGCGCCGGGTGTCCGGGATGGCCCGGATGGCGGGGGCCGAGTCGGCTTTCCACGCCGCCAAGGAGTCCCTCGCCGCGCCGTTCACCCTCGCGGAGGCCGCCGGCTGGGCTGCGGCACCGCTGGCGGCAGCCAAGACCCTGGCCCCGGCGCTGAGCGGTACGGTCCGTCGCCAGCTGCGCGATGCGCTGGCCCCGGCGGTGCCGACCGTCGTCGACCTGGAGAGCATGCCGGACGACGAGCAGGTGCTGTTCGGGCAGGTGGCTCTGACCACGATGGGCTTGACCAGGGGATTCGGCAAGCTGGTGGTGTTCTGCGCGCACGGCAGCAGCACCGAGAACAATCCGTACCAGGCCTCTCTTGACTGCGGGGCCTGCGGCGGGCAGGCCGGAGCTCCCAACGCCCGGACCGCGACGGCAATCCTTAACCGCCCGGAGGTCCGGGTTGGATTACGCGAAGCCGGGATCGAGATCCCCGACGACACCTGGTTCGTCGCGGCTCAGCACGACACCGCCACCGACCGGGTGGCCCTGCTGGACCTTCACCTCGTTCCCGACAGCCACCGCCCCGACATCGAGCGACTCGATCGCGACCTCGCCCGCGCCGGTGCGGGGCTGGCCGCCGAACGGTGCGCCGTGTTGCCGGGAGCCGCGCGGCCGCGTTCGCCCCGGCGGGCGGCGCGGCACGTGCAGACCCGTTCCCTGGACTGGGCGCAGGTCTACCCGGAGTGGGGGCTGGCCGGCAACGCCGCCTTCGTCGTCGCGCCGCGCGAGGTCACCCGCGGGATCGACCTGCAGCGCAGGGTGTTTCTGCACTCCTACGACGCCGATGTCGACACCGACGGCACAGCGCTGGAGACCATCCTGACCGCCCCTCTGGTGGTGGCGCAGTGGATCAACTGCCAGTACTACTTCTCGGCCGTCTCACCGCAGGTGTTCGGGGCGGGGACGAAGACCATCCACAACGTCGTCGGGACGGCCGGGGTGATCGCCGGGCATGCCGGGGACCTGCAATTGGGCCTGCCCTGGCAGTCGGTCCACGACGGCCGCGCGCTGTCACACGAGCCGATGCGACTGCTGGCGGTTGTCCAGGCCCCGCTGGCGCGGATCGAGGACATCATCGACCGCAACCCGATCCTGCAACGGCTGTTCGGCAACGGCTGGGTGGCTCTGGCCGCCCGGGACGACCCCGAGGCTCCGTGGCAGCGCTGGACCCGCGCCGGCTGGCGGCATTGGTCCGAATCATCAAGCACCACAACAGTTAACGACGAGGAGATGGTTTCATGACCGCACCAGCACTGACCAAGATGACCAAAGTGGAGGTCGTCGTCGCCGGAAGCGAGGCGCCGGCGGTGCGCGAGCTCATTCGCAGCGTCGGCGCGACCGGCTTCACCAGTCTGTCCGGGGTCTCCGGGCTCGGGCACCACGGCTATCACCAGGGCCGGCTGCTGTTCAATCAGCAAGCCACCCTGGAACTGATCATCACGGTGGTGCCGGAGCCCAAGGCCGAGGCCCTGCTGGCCGGCCTGCGTCCGCTGCTGGACGCCTCCTCCGGCGTGATGTTCGTGACCGAGACCTTCGTCAGCCGCCCCGACTACTTCATCTGAGTTCACTAATTCATCTGAGTTCACAAAAAAGAGAAAGGAACACCGAAATGTCCGATCCGATGATCACCTGGCAGCGCCTGCGTTCCGGAAACGAACGCTTCCACACGCCCGTCCGCGGGCACCGTGGTGGACTGACCGACAACCGTCCGCCCGCAGCGGTGTTCCGCTGCGCCGACGCCGGTGTGCCCGCCGAGATGGTCTTCGGCCAGCGCTGGGGCTCATTGATCGACGTCAGCACCTGGGGGCATGTCATCGACACCGGCGTGCTGGCGACCCTGGACTACGCGGTGAACGGTCTCGAGGTGCCGTTGATCGTCGTCCTCGGTCACCAGGACTGCCACGCGATGCGCACCGCGGTGCGCGCCTGGAACGAGGCGGTGATGCCTGAAGGTCCGACCCGCGCGGTCGTCGAGCACGCGATCGGCTCGATCGTGCGGCGCGGCGTCGACGCGGGCTCCACCGAGGCGGTGACGTCGGCTCACGTCGTCGAAACCGGACTCGCCCTACTGGAGCGCGCCCCGGCCATCGCCCGCCGCGTCGACGCCGGCAAATGCGCGATCGTCTGTGCGACGACGAACTCGACCGACGGCAGTGTTGCGGTGCACGGCACCATCGGCGCCGTCGGCGAGGTCGACGGATCGCTGCTGGAGTGCGTCTGACTCAGCGATTGAAGCCCGGCTGGGCGACATCGGCCTCGGTCAGCGGATCGCTCGTGTTCGGGATGACCTCCGGCGTGGCCTTCAGCGCGGGGTCGGTTTCAACCGGTGCCGGGGCGGAGACCGGGGGCGCCTCTGCGGCGCCGGGCACGTAGGGCTCGGGAATGTCGACCACGTAGGGCTCGATCTGGACCGGTGCAGTCGGGTACTGCACCGGTCCGGAGCCGGTCTTGGTCAGTGCGAACGGGATCGCGATGCTCTCGGGCTCGGCGCCGCAGGCTCCGTTGCTGAAGATGCTGGCGTTACCCGTCAGTGAGACCGAGTCCCAGGAGTAGTTGTTGTTGCCCGGCGCCGAGGCGCCATCCGGGCACAGGATGGCGTCGGGCTGCTCGACGAACAGAATCCACGAGCCGACCGTCCAGTAGGCGTTGGAACTCCACGGCGCCCGCTTCGTGTTGCCGGTCGAGGCGACGTGGACACAGCGGTCGCTAGGCTCGGCGCACGGGGTCAGCGTCCAGGTGGCGCTCTCGCCGTCCTCGGCCTCGAAGGTGTAGGTGCCCAGCGCGGTGGTGTCCACCGCACCGGCCACCGGGGCCATCGCGACGCTGATGCCGGCACCGACGAGGGCGGCCGCCACGGCCACCGGGGTCAGGTTCATAACGCTCCTCGAAGATCTGTGCCGCTGGTCGGGCACCCGGTGGAGTATTCCATCACCGACCGGTGGCCGCAGCCCCGGCCGGAGCCGGGCCGGTTGCCGAGGGTGCTCAGTCGTCCGGGGCGACGCCTTCCGGACCGCGCCGGCGCCAGCGGGACCGTAGCAGGAACGCCACGCCCAGAGGGGGAGCCAGGAGAACGGCGACAAAGACTGAAAACTGGAGGGCGGTGAGACTCCTCACCTCGCCGGCGAAGTTTGGCAGGATCATCGACAGCACGAAGTCCCTGGAGTTGAGGACCCACAACGCCCACTGCGTCAAACTGATGACCGCGACGCCCGCGACCATCAGCCAGTCAATGGAGGTCGTCTCCTTGCGGCTGGTCTGGGCTGGGCGGGGTGCTGCGGCCATGGTCCCGGCGAGCAGCATCCCGAGGAGCACGATGACCACCAGAATGATGCCCGGCACACCAGGGGAGTTGGCGGATTGGGCCAGTTTGTAGAAGGCCAGCTCGGCCTCGTTGGCATGCGTGTTGAGATCGGCCAGCGCGGTCGCCGGCGCATCGGCCCACGCGAGGTTTACTTCGTCCCACGCCGTGCGGAACGACTCATTCTGCCGAGGCAGGACTGTTATGGCTTCGGCGACCACCTCCGGTTGTCGCAGCGCCTCGATCTTCTCGTCGATGTCGGCCGGCAGGACATCGGCGTGATCCCGTGCGGCATCCTTCAACAAACCCACCGAGTAGTCGAACGTCAGGGCCGCGTCGTTCAACTCGATGTCCTGATACCACAGGGTGTTGACGGAGAACCCCACCGTGAAGGTGTAGGCGCTGATGCCCAGCAGGACCAGCTTGGTGCGGGCGTCGACCACAGAATCGCTGTCCGGGATGAGCCTGCGTATGGGGAAGGCCGCCGCGGCGGCGATGGCCGGGGGCAGGACTGCCAGCAGCAACAGCGCCCACCAGGGGAAGAAGAAGACCGTGTTGGCGACCCGCACAACGAGAAACTACACGTGGGCGATTCGGTTCTGGTCGCCGTCAGACTCGGGTGAAGCCATGGGAACCTCTCCTGTCGGCGCACCTCGGGCTCTCGGCCCGCGGAAACAGGCGAGCCCCGGACCGAATTTCGCGGCCCGGGGCTCTCCTGCGGTAGCTGACTCAGCAGTCCCTGCGTCAGCTGACTCAGCAGTCGTAGTACA
>JAGQTO010000295.1 GCA_020439025.1 Mycobacterium sp.
GGAGTGAAAGGAGTACCGCCACTCCATGCAACGACCGGTGGTGACCATGCCGTCCGGGCCAAGCCAGGTCACTCTGCTGCAGGCGTTCGCTGCCGGCGCGCCGCCTAGAAGAGCGATGAGAACGCCGAGGCCGGCGATGAAACGGGTGAGGGCAGATTGCGGCATAACCATCCTTAGGTACTGGCGCCGTCAGTATGCCGGGCATGGTCGTTTGCTGTTCTGAAGATCGGGGCGGCGGCGAGTCGATCGGGAGGAATGAGGCAGACTGGGGCTTCTCATTCCTTTCGGTCGGAGGTGGCGGTGGGCGAGCGACGTCGGCTCGGGGTGCAGGACGCCCTCTGGCTGGAGATGGACCGCCCGAATAACCTGATGGTGGTCGATTCGGTGATCTGGACCGCCGAGCCGTTGGACTTCGCCGCGCTGCGGGAGGTGTTCGAGGAGCGGTTGCTGGACCGCTACCCGGTCTTCAAGAGCAGGGCCGTGCAGGACGAGGATGGCGACTGGTGGTGGGAGCCGGACCCGGACTTCAACTTCGACAACCACGTGTCCTTGGTGTCGCTGCACAATCCGGACGACCCGCACGCGCTGCAGGAACTGGTCGCCGCCCACCGCAATGACATGCTCGACCGCGATCGGCCACTGTGGCAGTCGATTTGGATCCGACGCTTCGGCGAGGGCAGTGCCATGATCCTGCGCAGCCACCACGCCATCGCCGACGGCATCCGGATGGTCCAGTTGGCGATGAGCCTGTTCGACGCCACCCCACAGGGTGGCCCGATCCTCGCGCCGGCGAGCATCCAGCCCGGGTCACCGCCGCACCCGCCCGGACAGCCACTGGCCCAGCGGGTGCGGACCGGCGCCGCGGAGGTCGCCCGGACCGCCGGAAGCGCGGTCAGCCGGGTCAACGGCGCCCCGGAACTGTTCGAGCGCGCGGGCCGACTGGGCCGTTTCGTGCTGCGCAACCCGGTGGGTGCGGGTGCCACATTGTTGACGGCCTCCCGCGCCATCGCCGCGGACCTTGCCGGAACGGTCCGGGTCGCGGTGCCCGGCGGAGGGGCGTTGGTGGATGTCTTCTCGGCGGTGCCCGGTGACGTCGACACCGTCCGCAAGCTTCTGCTCGGCACCCGCAACGACGCGACCATCTGGACCGGAACCGCCGGTGAGAAGAAGAGCGTGGCCTGGTCCGAAGCGCTGCCACTGGCGGCGATCAAGGCCCTGGCCAGGGCAAACCGCTGCACCGTCAACGATGTGCTGGTCGCCTGCGTCGCCGGGGCGTTGCATGACTACCTTCGGGCCCACGATGCGTTGTGCTCATCGGTGACCTTCATGGTGCCGGTCAATCTCAAGCCGCTTGATCTCACGCTGCCCGACACCCTCGGCAACGACTTCGCGCTGGTGCAGTTGGAACTGCCGACCGACGAGCCGGACCCGATCAAGGTGCTGGCGGCGGCCAAGCGGCGGATGGACAGGATCAAGCACGGTCACGAGGCGGCCCTGGCGTTCCGGTTCCAGGAGACCATCGCCGGGTTCAGCCGCGGGCTCTACGAGGCGTCGGTGGACCTGTTCGCCAACCGGACGCTGGGCACTCTGACCAACGTCCCGGGGCCGCCGGCGCCGGTGTACCTGGTCGGCAGCCAGGTGGAGGGCATCGTCGGCTGGGCGCCGGTCTCCGGGGATCAGCCGATGAGTTTCACCATCTCCAGCTACAACGGTAGGGTGATGGTCGGAATCGCCTGCGACACGGAGCTTGTTCCTGACCACGAGATGATCGTCGACGGTTTCGTCGACGCCTTCGAGCGGCTGGCCGACGCCACCCCGGGTGTCGTGCTGATGCCGGTCAGCTGGGGACGTGCCGGGAAGGGGCCGCGGAAAGGTCTCGGCCGAAGGCGCTGAGCGCCCTGCGGCCGATGGCGAGGACATCCTCGTCGAAGTCGGCCCCCGCGCCGGTGCTGTTGCGAAATGCCAATTCCAGTACGCGGTCGGCCATCTCCACGGCCACCAGCATGGCGCGCGGGTCGGTGTCGGCCGGGATCAGGCCGGTGTCGATCAGTATCGCGTGCAGCCGGTCGGCGAGTGCTTTCATCCGCGCTCGCACGTGACGGGTGACGGTGGGGGAGGTGCGTCCGCCCATCCACAACCGTGCCGAACTCGGATAACGGCGGTAGTAGTGCACATGCAGGTCGATCTCGCGGTCGAGCAGGTCCGCGACGCAAGTGATCTCCCAGGTCCGCTCGGCTTCAACGCATCTGGCGTCGAGTGCGGCGCAGTGTTGTTCGAGAAGTTCGTCGAGGATCGCCTCGCGGTCGGCGAAGAACCGGTAGAGGGAGGGGGCCGAAACTCCGGCCCGGTCGGCGATCGCGCGGGTCGTGGCGGCGTCGACACCGTGCTCGTCGGCGATCGCTGCGGCGGCGTCGAGAATCCGCGTCACCGTCTTGCGGCTGCGCTCCTGCATCGGTTCGCGCCGTTGAACGCCGGTGACGGTCATCGCGGTCTGCCCTCCCAACGTGGCTGCCCTCCCGATGTGGCTGCGAGGGTCCCTTGACAGCTGTCGAGAAAAATATAACATTGTTCACGTTACGGTTTCACGTCACTGTTCCAGCGCCTATCCGGGAGTGTCCATGTCCGTCGCTTCGCTCAACAAGGCCCGTCCCACCCAGCCGTTGACCGGGCATGTCGACGTGCTCGTCGTCGGCGCCGGGATCTCCGGGATCGGCCTCGGGCACTACCTGGTCACCATGCTTCCGGGACACAGCTTCGCCATCGTCGATGCCCGCGAGGCCGTCGGCGGCACCTGGGATCTGTTTCGCTACCCGGGTATCCGGTCGGACTCGGACCTGCACACCTTCGGCTACGAGTTCAAGCCCTGGACCTCGGATAACGCCATCGCCGACGCGCACGAGATCCTCGACTACATCCACGAGGTGGTCGAGGAGGACGGGTTGGGCCAGCGGATCTATTTCGGGCACAAGGTGGTCCGCGCCGACTTCGACACCGACACCGCGCTGTGGACGGTGACCCTGGAGGGTGACGGCCGGCAGTGGGAGGTCACCTGCAACTGGCTCTTCGGTGCGACCGGATACTACGACTACTCCACCGGACACACACCGCACTTCGAAGGCCAGGAGGAGTTCGAGGGCCGGATCGTGCACCCGCAGTTCTGGCCGGAGGATCTGGACTACAAGGACAAGCAAGTCGTCGTCATCGGCAGCGGCGCCACCGCGGTCACGCTGATCCCGGCGATGGCCGAGGACACCGCGCACATCACCATGCTGCAGCGCTCGCCTACCTATGTGATGCCGCTGCCGCGCAAGGATCCGATCGCCAACGGGCTGCGAAAGGTGTTGCCGGAGAAGACGGCCTACAAGATCACCCGTCGGCTCAACATGGGCCGGCAGCGGTTCATCTACAACCTGGGCCAGAACCACCCCAAGATCGCCAAGCGCATCATCCGCCACTTCAACGAGGTCGCCCTGCCCAAGGGGTACGATATCGACACCCACTTCAATCCCACCTACAAGCCGTGGGACCAGCGGCTGTGCGCAGTGCCGGATAACGACCTGTTCAAGGCGATCTCCAAGGGGACGGCATCGGTGGTGACCGACAAGATCGTCCGGTTCACCAAGACCGGCATCCTGCTGGAGTCGGGCCGGGAACTGCCGGCCGACATCATCGTCACCGCCACCGGGCTGAAACTGTTGCCGCTGGGCGGAATCCAGATCTCCGTCGACGGTGAGGTCCAGGATCCGCATCATGCCGTGGTCTACAAGAGCTTCATGGTGTCGGGCATCCCGAACTTTGCGTTCGCCTTCGGCTACACCAACTCATCCTGGACGCTCAAGGTGGATCTGGTGTGCGAGCATCTTTGCCGGCTGATCGCCTACATGGACCAGCACGGCTTCACCGCCGTCACGCCGGTGTTCGACGACCCGAGCATCCAGACGAAGCCGATGCTGGACTTCTCGGCGGGCTACATCCTGCGTTCGGTCGAGTTGTTCCCCCAGCAGGGCACCAGCGGACCCTGGACGGTGGAGATGAACGTTCCCGCAGACCGGGCGCGGCTGCGCAAGGGCCCGGTGGACGATGCCGCCCTCCGGTTCACTGCCACGTCGCGCACGGTGGCCGCCGCCGGAGCCGCCCAGGGGTGAGCCGCGGCGGCCCACCCCGGCGATCTCGGGGCGGGGACTCCGCTCTGAGCGTCCGGGATTATCCGGCGGCTCGCCGCGGCGTTTGCGCGCGGTCGCGGTTGGGCCGCTGAGTTCGGTCCGCACCGATGCTGGCTGCCGCCGGCGCTGCGGTTTTGATCGGTCTGGTCCCCAGCACTCGGGTCGGAATCCCCTGGGGCGAAGAAATTCCCTGGGGCACAACCGTTTCGGTCGGAGATTCGATCTCGGCTGCCGGGCGCGGTCGGGCGGGGGAGCGGGAGGCCGAGACGGCGGATGTCGGCGAGGCCTTCGCGGCGGCCGGAGCCTGCACCACCGGAGTGGGAGGCCCGTAGGGGTCGACCGCGCCCGCGTTCACGGGCGGACCGCCCACCCCGTAGGCTCCCGGCGCGGTGGTGTGGAACGGCCGGTTCGCCGGATCGCCGGTGATGTAGGCGATTCCGTTGTCCCAGCCGGTCGGGATCGCGGCGAGAAAATTGACGGCGGCGGTGATCGGATTGGGGAAGTACAGGTACTTGGCCGGGGTCGGCGCCCCGGGGTTGATGGTCCGGTCGTAGCCGGTCTCCACCAGAACCCGCAGCGGGGGGTCCAGGATCGTGGCGAGCAGCGGTCCCAGATACGGCATGACGGTCAGTGGCCGGAGCAGCGGCAGCGTGTCCGTCGGGATCAGGTAGTACGTCGAATCCTGGAACTGGCCTTGGAGTTGGGGCGTGCCCAGGCCACCTTCGGGGTGTTCGTAGAAGAAGCCCATCAACGAGTTGAGATCGGCAAGCAGGTTGAGCGGATTGAGCGGGAAGTCGCCGACCGGGTCATACTGGTGAACCACGTCGACGGTGGTCAGCGGCGTCGGCTGGGGCGAGTTGGTGACGGTGGCGCCGTTGAAGGTCACGTCCAGGATCGGGATGTACACCCCCACGAATCGCTCCAGTACGCCTCCGTTGGGCCGGTTCGGATTGGACTCGAACACGAAGCTGACCGTGCCGGTCGGCGGGTGGGCGATCAGATCGCTCTTTTCTATGCTGGCGACGGTGCCGCTCTGGGAGTAGCCGAACACGGTATAGGAGGTGTCGACCAGCGCGCGTGACACCGTTGAGGTGAACGGCGGATCGGTCACGGTGCAGGACAGGCCGCGCAAGCAGGCATCCAGATTGGCTACGCCCAGGGCCACCGACTCGTCGAAGCGGATCGCGTCCAGTCCGGTGACCGGCCAGAATTGGGCCGGAGTGCGCACTGCAACCTGGGCGCAACCGGGATCTCCGCCGGTGCACAGGCCTGAGGGATCGACATAGTTTTCGTAGGCCCACGTCACGTATCCGTCGATGAACGCCGTGGTGTCCTCGGGAATGCTCAGCGGGTGGTCGGTGCCGCCCATGTAGAGAGCGGTCGCGGTCAGGTTGAGCGCCGAGTGGACGGTCGTCGGCACCGCGAAGACCAGGGCGGCGATGGCGGCGACCGCAGTCACCACCGACGAACAGCGTATGTGCCCCATCAGACCCCCTTCGCCCGAGCCCAGCGCGCAGCCTCAACGTAGCAGCGCACAGGCCTGCAGGGCCATAATCGGATGTTGCTGAGGGAATCAGGTCATCGGAACGTCGAGGATCGGGCGGGGTTGTCCGGCGCCGGGCCCGTCGAAATGCCACCATTCGGCCGTGTAGGGGGCCAGCCCGCCCTTGGCCATGGCGTTGCGTAACACCGCTCGGTTGGCCTGTTGCCGGGAGTCGACACCGTCGGTGGCATAGGCGTTGGCCATCGGCGAAAAGCTGTCGAAGTCGGTGCCCATATCCACCAGGACGCCGCCGGAGGCCATGGTCACGTCGACCGAACGTCCGGACTCGTGGCTGCGGGCGTAATCGCTGGGCCGGGCGACCCAGCGCGGGTCGGGCACCTCCTCGAACATCCGCACCTGTACCTCGTGTGGTCGGTAACAGTCCCAGAACACCAGGGTCAGACCCTTGGCTCGCAGTTCGGACGCCGCGATCGCCAGCCCCGGCGCTAGCGACTCGTGCACCAGGAAGCGGGGATCGGGAGGGTACAGCGCGACGCCGACGAAGTTGTTGGGGGTAGCGTAGCGCAGGTCAACGATCGAATCGGGAACC
>JAGQTO010000044.1 GCA_020439025.1 Mycobacterium sp.
GAGCTTGCCCAGACCCCGGCCCCCACCGCTCCGGATGCGCTTCCGCTGGGCCCGGACTCGCTGGTGTGGAAGTACTTCGGCGACCGCCGGATCGCGTTGATCGGCCCGCGGCCCGCGGTGCTGCAGAACATGCTCGCCGAACTGGGTCAGGGCGTGGTGGACCACTCGGTCTTCTTCGCCGACACCGCGGCCAGGATTCGCCGTTCGCTGCCGCCGATCTACCGCACCGTCTACGGCAGCGAGGAGGAGAACGCCGGCGGGATGGTTCGCGACTTCCACAAGAACATCAAGGGCGAGATGCCCGAGGAGTTCGGCGGCCACCGTTACCACGCGCTGGATCCCGAGACCTACTACTGGGCCCACGCCACCTTCTTCGACCAGGTGCTCTACTTCACCGACACCTTCGTCAGGAGACTCTCCCGCGCCGAGAAGGAGCAGATGTACCTGGAGTCCAAGACCTGGTACCGCCGCTACGGCGTCAGTGACCGCCCGATGCCGGCCGACTATGCGGCCTTCGAACGTTACTGGGAGCACATGATCAACGACGTCCTCGTCGCCCACCGCACCGCCAAGTACGGCATCGGCTACGTCACCAAGGGATTCCCGAGGCCCAAGGGGGTCTCCCCGCTGGCCTGGAAGCTCGCCGCGCCGGTCTTCAACCCGGTGGCGGCCTTCCTGACCACCGGCGGCATGCCGCCGCGCACCCGTGAGATTCTCGGTCTGCCCTGGGACGAGCGCAAGGAACGCCGGTACCAGCGTTTCGCCGCACTGTGCCGCACCCCCGCGGTGAACTGGCTCTGGGGCCGGGTCCCGATGAAGTACCGCTACGTCCCCTACGCCAGGGAAGCCTTCGCCCGGTATGCCTGACGGCCCCGGGCCGGATCTCGCGGCGTCCGACCTCACGGGGCGGATCCTCGACGCCGCGCTCGTCGAGTTCGACCGGCACGGCATCCGCAAGGTGGCCCTCGACGACGTCGCCCGCCGGGCCGGTGTCAGCCGCACCACGATCTACCGGCGGTTCGCCAACCGCGACGACCTCGTCGCCGCGGTGATGGATCGGGAGAACGCCCGGCTGTTCGCCGATATCGCCGAGGAACTGAAAGACCGCCCCCCACGCTCGGACTACTACGTCGAGGCTTTCACTTCGGCGATCCTGCTGGCGCGCCGGCACCGGGTCCTAAGCCGGATGATCACCGACGAACCGGCGCTGAGCCTGGAACTGGCTCGCCGGCACTACCGGGCGGCGGTGGCCCGGATCGAGCAGGCCCTGCACCTCATCTTCCCGCCCGGGTTCGCCGACCGGATCGGTGCGGCGACGGTCGCGGAGTTGGCCGACAACACCTGGCGCTACGCCATGATGGTGCTGTTACTGCCCAGCGCCGACCCGCTCGAGAGTGCCGAGGACATCCGGGCGTTCGCCACCGGGCACTTCCTGCCCAGCCTGCCCGAGGCGTTGCGCACCGGGCCGCGGACTCCAGCCCGGGCCGCGGAATAGGTGCCCCAGCCGGGCCGACCAGCTTCCGGCGTGGCGCAGATCGCGCCAGATCGCCACGTATTCGTGGGTGGCCACCCGCAGCGGGTTGAAGGTGTTGATGTTCTTGGTCAACCCGTAGCGGACCCGTTCGCCCTCCTCCTCGAAGGTGCCGAACAGCCGATCCCAGACGATGAGAATGCCGCCGTAGTTCTTGTCCAGATATTGGGCGTTGGAGCCGTGGTGCACCCGATGGTGTGACGGGGTGTTCATCATGAACTCGACGGGCTTCCAGAGCTTCCCGATGCGCTCGGTGTGGATGAAGAACTGGTAGAGCAGACTGATCGACTGCTGCAGCAGGATCATCCACGGCGCGAAGCCCAGGAACCCCAGCATCAGCCAGAACGGCAGCGCGCTGAACGGTGTCCAGGTCTGTCGCAGCGCGGTGGAAAGGTTGTAGCGCTCGCTGGAGTGGTGCACGACGTGGCTGGCCCAGAACACCCGGATCTCGTGGTGGGTCCGGTGGTACCAGTAGTAGGCGAAGTCGTCGGCCAGGAACAACGCGATCCAGGTCAGCGGATTGTCGGCGGGGAGGTGGAACGGTGCCACCAGATAGGCCGCCGCGTAGGTCGCCAGCACGACGAGCTTCCAGCCGACGTTGATCAGCACATTTCCGATCCCCATGGTCAGGCTGGTCGCGGTGTCGCGGCGCTCGTAGCCCGACTCCTCGTCATCGGGCAGGAAGTGGAATGCGGCGGCCTCCAGGATCATGCAGATCACGAAGATCGGTATCGCGTGCAGGATGACGTCGAACATGTCAGTTCTCTCCGGTCTCGAGGGCGGCAACGATGTGGGACAACATCTGATGGGCTAGCCGATGGGCACCCGCGCCGTCGTGGGCGAGGATCGCCTCGGCGAGGGCGAGATGGGCTTCGATGTCGTCGATCTCCGCGGCGGCCAGTTCGTGGACCCGCGCCGCACCGATGTCATCGATCGCGGTGACGAGGGTGTTCAGGGCCAGCCGGTAGGCGAGGTTTCCCGAACCCGCGATGATCGCGGTCCAGAACTCCACGTCGGCCTCGTGGGTCGGCTGGTAGGCCCGGGCGGCATCGGCGATCCGGCGCAGCTGTTCGGGGTCGGCGGCCGTGGCGCACGTCCGCGCCGCGTCGGCGCCGATCGTGCGGCGCATCACGGCCACGTCGCGCAGGATCGCCTCCGGCGGCACCGCGCCGGCGGAGACCAGCGCGCTGAGTGCCTCGAGGCCGACATTGCTGCGCCAGTCCAGCACCCGGGTGCTGCCGCCCTGGCTGATCCGGACCAGCCCGGTCTGCTGGACGCGTTTGAGCGCCTCGCGCACGGCGTGACGATTCACCTGGAACGTCAGCGCCAGTTCGCGTTCGGAGGGGATGGCCGAGCCGGGTGGTGTCCGTCCGCTCAGGATCTCGTTGACCAGCTGGCCGTAGACCGTGTCGGAGACCGCCTTGCGGGTGACGGGCTGAAGTTGCATGCGTTGATTCTGCGNAGGCAACTGGTCAACTGGTTGTACCAGTGGTCTATGTCACACCGCCGGTTCACATCGCGGAGTCCATCGGGTGCAGCTGAAGGCTGATCTGGCCGTGGCTACCGCCGGTGTCGACCAGATCCGGGCAGCGCCGCCGCAGCGCCTCGAGCAACCTCAAACGCAACGTGTACTCAGCGGCTGGGCAGTGCTCGCAGGCTCCGCCCAGCTGGACCGTGACGGTGTCGCCGTGGCGCTGCGCGGACACCGACCCGCCATGTGAGCGGACGAAGTCACCGACCGACCCCCCGAGCAGGTCGGTGGTCACCCGGTGCAGGACCTCACCCGGTGCGGGGTCGACGCCCCAGCCCCCTGGATCCTCCAGTGCGGCGCTCAGGGCGCTGCGGACCGCGCCTCCCCGCGCCTCCCAGGATTGCCCGTCGTGTAGCCACAGCCAGACCGCGCCGTGTTCGACCAGCTCGCCCGTCAGAGTGCCGTCGTCGAACATCGCACCCAGTCGGCCCGGGGCCGCCCGCACCCGTCCGGCCGGGAGGGTGCCGACCGGTATCACCCAGCGCACCGCCTGCGGGTC
>JAGQTO010000296.1 GCA_020439025.1 Mycobacterium sp.
CACCAATGTGGCGATGGCCCAGACTCTCACCCCGGCGCTGCTCGAGCAGTCCCCGGACGCGGTGATCATCTTCGTCACCAATCCGGTAGACCTGGTCACCTACGCCGGCGCACGCTCGGCCGACGTCGCCCCGGGACGCGTCTTCGGATCCGGGACGGTGCTCGACTCGAGCCGGTTCCGCTACCTGATCGGGCGGCGCGCGAACGTGGCCGTCGGCAATGTGCACGGCTTCATCGTCGGCGAGCACGGCGATTCCGAGATCCCGCTGTGGTCGAGCGTGTCGATCGGCGGGGTGCCGGCCGCTGAATGGCGCTCCGGCGGGACGCTCGTCTTCGACGAGGCCACGCGGGCGAGCATCGCCGATGGAGTCGTCAACGCCGCCTACGAGATCATCGAGGGCAAGGGCGCCACCAACCTCGCGATCGGACTGTCCACAGCGCGGATCATCGAAGCGGTGCTGGGCGACCAGAACCGGGTGCTCCCCATCTCTTCGGTACAGAACGGCGTCTACGAACTCACCGACGTCGCACTGTCCTTGCCCACCCTGGTGTCACGTGCCGGCGCCGGCGAGGTGTTGCAGGTTCCCCTGGCGGTCAAGGAACTGCTGGGCCTGCAGGGCTCGGCCAACACACTGCGGCAGGCACGGGACTCCCTGGGCTTATAGGCCACGGCGCTGAGCACATCTGCGCGCCATCGCAACCGGCCCACAGGACAGCCGAGCGCGCCTACACTGACGACCATGCGCGCCATAGGGAAGTACGCGGCCTACGCCCTTGCTATAGCGGCCGCACCGCTGGCCGGGCTCGTCTCACCGGCTCATAGCGTCGCCGACGACAATTGCGGCCCCGGCATGTACTTCAACGTCGAGAACAACCAGTGCCAGTACTACGCCATCGTGGGCCCTGCCGGGCCCGGGCCGGTGGGACCCGGACCGGTCGGACCCGGGCCAGTCGGCCCCGGACCCGTCGGACCCGGACCCGTCGGACCCGGACCAGTCGGACCCGGACCGGTGGGCCCCGGTCGCTGACCCGACACGGCCCGCCGTAGCAACCGTCCGCGATTCGACCGGACCCAGCGCTGCCATTACCGCCCCAGTAACGCGGACTTTGCACCAAGATCTTCGGACATGCAGAGCATGCAGATCACCAAACTCGCCGCCGACCTTGCCCGCCACGAAGACGCCGGCGACTACCTGGCCGTCATCGCCGGGGTGCGCGAACTGATCGCCGCCGACCCGGCCGCGATGACCGACCCGTGGGTCAAGGGCTGGATCGGCCGCCGCTGGCGGGACCTTTTCCTGCAGGAGGCCGCGAAAGACAAGGACGCGGTCGAATTCGCCTCCAAGCCCGCCCTGCTGGCTGCGGTGCCACTGCCGTCGATCCTGAAGAAGGACAACCCGCGCCGCGCCATCGCCGAACGCTTCCTCAAGGACTGCCCGAACAGCGAGTGGCAGGCGGAACTACCTGAGGCACAGTATGACTCGATCGAGAACACCACGTTGATGCTGTGCGGAGGGCTGCTCACCGGGCTGCTGTTTCCCGGGGCTCACGCCTTCCCTCGCGAGGCCGAGCAGCTCTACAAGGACCGAGGCTGGCGCACCATCCGGGCCGATGTGCATCCCATGCGGTCATGTGAGGCCAACGAAGCCGATATTGAGGCGGCGTTCCGCGGCGAGGGACTCGACGCCGCCATGGAGCCGATCACCGACCCCGAACCGCCGGGTGACGTTTTCATGCTCGGTTACAGCAAGGGCACCCCGGACATCCTGTCGTTCATCGTCAACAACCCCGAGTACCACGACCGGATCAAAGGTGTTTTCAGCTGGGCCGGCGCAGTCGGTGGCTCCTACACCGCCGACGGCGTCTACGGCCAGATCAAGGATCTTCCCACCGAAGGGTCCTACGAGTACGTCAGCAAGCTGCTGAGCGTGATCAGCCCGGCGATGCTCAACCAGGTCGGCGTTCGGCGGCTCGACGAGTACGACGTCAAGGGCGCGATGAACGACCTCCGCACCGATGTCCGCGAGGCGTTCAACAAGAAACATGCGGAGTACCTCGACAGCCTCGGAATTCCGATCTTCGCGGTCACCGCCGCCACCACCCCGCTGGAGGTGCCCAATATCCAGTTCATGGACGCGGTGCGCCTCAGTGAGTACGACGCCAACAATGACATGCAGCTGACCCAGAAACAGTCGCTCTTGCCCATCGGCATGAACACCCACGTCGCGATGGCACACGCCCACCACTGGGACGTGGCCTACGCGGCATTCCCGCTGGCGATGCGGGCCATGAGCCCCAACCTTGAGAACCGTTGGCCGCGTTACGCAGCCCTGGTCGCAAGCTGGGAGTTGCTGGCCGAGTTGGGTCTGATCGACTGATTGACATACGTTGACCGGGTCGCGAAGGGAGAACCAATGATCCGCGCACGGGCCCACACAGTGGCACTGGCAGCGAGTGCGCTGGCGGTACTGGCAAGCACGATGCCGGCGGCCGGCGCCGATCCGACGCCGCCGACGCCGGATCCGGGCTACGCCAACGTCACCTACCTCATCGGCAAATGCTGGGACCCCAGCATGGCGGTCGAGCAGGGGCCCACCAGGCTGGAGTACAACTGCGACGGCACCGCAGCGATGGAGAACATGAACTGGACGTCATGGGGCGCCGATGGCGCCAACGGCACCGGCACCGACAATGCGGTTGAGTGCCAACCGAATTGCGCGCAGGGACAGCGGCTGGTTAATCCCATCGTCGTGCACGCCTGGAATCCGCGCCCGGCGCAGGGCTGCCCGCCGTACCTGCAGTTCTACAGCGATATCACCATTGCCTACCCGCAGGGTTTGCCGCCGTGGATCAAGCCGGGGACGCAGTGGTCACCGGATACCACCTTCACCACCGTCGACGGCATGCCGGCCGTGCACTACACGGATCAGGGTCCGCAGAGCTGCACGCCAATGGCGCGCTAGACCGGATCGGCCACGCGCAGGCAGCGACACGCCACCAAGGCGAGGTCGTCCGCCACCGCCTCCGGCGTCTTCGTCGGCGTCAGGATGTGGCTCAGGCACAGGCGCACAACACTTTCCACCATCACACGCACATCGCCCGGGTTCGCCGAGGGCCACTGATCGTCCACCCAGCCACCGAAGACCTCGATCGCGGTACCAATCAGCGGCTCACCGCGCACGGTGAGAAGCGAAAGCAGCGACATGTCGCCGCCGTGGGACGGCGTGCGGGTCAGAATGGTCTCCAGTAGCGGGTTGTCGCGCGCCACCGAAACCATGTACCGCACGGCCGATGCCACTCCCCCCGCGAGGTCGCCGGGATGCTCGGCCAACCGGACGGCGACACCGTCGAAGAACTCCGCCGTCTCCCGCATGACGAGGGCATTGCCCAAATCGTCCTTGGTGCCGAACTCGGCATGCAGGCTCTGTCGGCTGATGCCGATCGTCGTCGCGATCGAGCCCATGCGGACCGCCGACCATCCCCGCTCCAAAACGACGGCGCGGGCCGCGTCGAGGGCCACATCGCGCAACCGGGCGCGCCCGAAGGCCCGGGTTTCGGCGCGGAGGTCGACGACAGACATGCCATGCAGTCTAACTGAGGCGACATCAAAGAATTGACTGTCGCACTCACTTGACAGTTTTGCATTTCTGTCGGATGCTCATGGAAAGACCGCTCCGAGGAGAGACCGATGACGACAGCAGCCCTCACCCGCGCCGAACGCCCCTACGACCCCGCCGACCTGTCGTCGGTGGAGTTCTGGTCGGGCACCGCCAAGGACCGGGAGAAGGTTTTCGCCGAGCTGCGGGCACACCGGCCCATCTCCTGGCATGAGCCGGTGAAGAACGGCATGTTCGAGGATCCCAACGACCAGGGCTTTTGGGCCGTGGTCCGGCACGCCGACCTGGTGGAGGTCACCCGTCGCCCCGGCGATTTCCTGTCCGGCGAAGGCATCGCGTTCGAGTCGATCCCCAAGGAACTCCTCGACGCCGCCCAGGGCTTCATCGCGATGGATCCCCCGCGGCACACCAAGATCCGCCGGCTGATGGCGGCGGCCTTCACCCCTAAGCAGCTCGCGCGCATCGACGATCACATCGTCGCGAACTCGCGTCGCATCGTCGACGACATCGCCGGCAAGGGCCGGGTCGACTTCGTCAAAGAGGTGGCGTCGCTGGTGCCCATGAACAACATCTGCGACATGATCGGAATTCCCGAGCAGCACCGACACACCGTCGCCTATGAATCCCAGTTCGCTGACGGCTG
>JAGQTO010000045.1:0-2065 GCA_020439025.1 Mycobacterium sp.
CGCGGGCGTCACCCCTCGCGGGATGGTCGACTGTCTGATCGCGGCCGTCGCGCACCGGCGCGGTCTGGCGCTGTTGGCCTGGGACGCCGATCTCTACCGTGTCGCCGAGGTGATCGGAATCGAGTTGGACGAATCCTCGCTGCGAACGGGGTGATCCGGCTACAACCTGGCGGCCACGAAGTCGGCGGCAACCTGGTCAGACGGCGCGAACTGGTACTGCTCATGGGCCGTCATGGTGTTGCCTTCCGGGGAGCAGATCGGATCGGCGGAGTTGCACAGGTCGATCGCCCTGCCGGCGAAGGAACCGGTATCCGACAGCGGTGTGCCGAATCGATCCGCGGGATTGCCGAACACCGCCACGGCGCTGATCTTGTCGGCGAACGGCGCCGACAGCGGGGGAGCGGAGCCGATACCGCCGATCTCCGGGCCGAGCGGCCCCACGTCGGCCAGCATGTCGATGACGGCCGCGCCCTGCGAGTAGCCACCGAGTACGAGCTTGGTGTCCTGGCACCGGGCGGCGACGGTGGCGATCCGCGCGGCGGCATCCTCGGCGCCTTCGTCGGCGGCAAGGAAATCGAAGTCCGCCGGGTAGTTCACTGCGTACGCATCCACGGTGCGGCCGTTCAGTCGCTGCGCGAGCGCCTCGACGAAGGCCTGCCCCACGACACCCAGCCCTGCCGGCTCACCGGTGCCGCGGGCGAAGATCACCTCGACGTCCGGGCACGTTCCGGGATCGGCGGCGACGTGCGGAGCGGGGAGTCCGGCGGCGATGGCTGCCGCGGCCACACCGGACACACCGCCGTGGATCAACATTCGGCTCAGCATCACCGCGGACAGTAGCCGGGCACCGGTCTCGGGGCGATGTGCACGGTGTCGGTCGACTACCTGGTCCGGCCCCTGGAGGTCTTCGACGAGGTGGCCCGGGTGCTGCGGCCCGGCGCGCCGTTCGTGTGCACGTTCTCCAACCGGTGTTTCCCGACCAAGGCGATCCGGGGCTGCCTGGCCACCGACGACGGGTTCCACGTGCGGCTGGTGGCCGAGTACTTCCGCCGCTCAATCGGTTGGGACGAGCCCCGCGCCGAGCAGCGGCCGACGCCGTGGCCGGGCGACCCGCTGTATGCGGTGTGGGTACGGCGCTCTCGTATGCCGTGAGGTGGCCGTCCACGGCCACCAACATTTCTGCCCAGCTCCCAGCGACAACCCCGCTCTGTACGGCGGCCGCGGAGGCCTGGGGGGAGGTTGTCGCGCGGAGGCGGGCACTTGCGTAGTGGTCTCCGGCTCCGTTGCCGTTCGAGCTCCGGGGGAGGGGACATCGCGCATCCATAGTGCTAGCGATCGATGTGGCGGTCGCATCCCGTGCATCTGCCCTCACTCGCCGGCAGAATGCGTCCGGCGGCGAGGGTGGTGCGGCCCGCCAACATGGCGGGATGTATCTGTCGAACACCTGGGCCGCTACCTGGGGATCGTGGCCAGCGCGTGGTCGATGTCGCCCTCGGGGCCGATCACCCCTGCGGCGGTGAGCACCAATTGCGGGTCGGTGTCGAGTACGACGACCACCGCCTGCCCGGGGGCGAGTGATCCATCGGTCTGCCACGGGCGGTACGGCGAGCGTGGTTCGAGAAGTTTGATGACGGCGGCCTCCCGTGGACGACGCCGACTTCGTGCGCACGAAAGTCGAAGTCGCGCTTGATTGCTGGCCCCTATTCCTGGTGAGTGTGGAAGTTCTCGTCCCAAGCCTCGATGGTGGTCAGATGCCAACCACGGCAGTAGTCGCAGGGGTAGCCGCGGCGAACCGCCCACGTCGACGGCAGTCCGTTCATCTCGGCATGAGCACGATGGTGCCGGGCCGCCTCCAGTGCGATCTTGGTGTCCTTGCGTTCGCCCAGCCGTTGCTTGCCGGTGTGCGTGCAGATCGGCCAGTTGCGTTTCGGCCGGCGCCGCCGCTGCTCACGGCTCTTGGTTCCCTGTCGACTGATTCCCCGTCGATCATGCGTTGCTGACACCATGCCCCCCTTTTTTGCTGTGATCGACCTCTTTCTTACCTGCCGGGTCCGACAAAAACGCC
>JAGQTO010000045.1:2181-2542 GCA_020439025.1 Mycobacterium sp.
CCTCACCGAAGACCTACGCCGGGCTCGCTGCCTTCCAAGCGGCGGATGCCCTGGCCTGCGCGGCCCAAGTACCGCCGATCAAGAAGAGCCTCGACGCGGTCGGCTGCCCGGACAATGTTCGGCGAGTATTGCCACCGATCAAGGGCGCGGCCGCCTTAGGGCTGCTATCGGTGCGGTGGTTCCCCGGGCTTGCGAGGCTGACCACGGCGATGCTGACGCTGTACTTCGTGCTCGCGGTCGGAGCCCATGTTCGCGCGCGTGACAAGCTCGTCAATGCCCTTCCGGCTGCGGCCTTGCTGACTGTCTTCGCGGCGATGACGGTTCAGGGCCCAGAAGCGTCGCACAAGCCGTAACGGCGAAC
>JAGQTO010000045.1:2603-3306 GCA_020439025.1 Mycobacterium sp.
CGCCCTCCCGGCGGTATCGTCGCCTCCACTCGGCAGGAAGGACGCCCATGCGAATCGGAAGGCATTTGTCCGTTGGTGCGGCCGGTTTGGTTCTGGCGTCCCTGACGGCCGTTGCGCTGCCGACAGCTGCTGCAGCGGACGAGTGCGCGTCGGGATACACCCTCGACCAAACGGGTCAGTGCGTTTCGGCCCCACAACAAGGCCAGGAACAGCCCGCTTCGGGAGCCGGTGGACCAGCCGTTCTGCCGCCGAATCTTTCGGCGAACACGTGCGGGGAAGGGTACGAATTCGATCAGGCGGGGTCGTGCGTTTCAACCTCCGCAGCGCCGACGGAAGCGCCAACCTCGCCAACCCCAAACAACTCGACAGAAGGAAACGTAGATGGTTTCGGCAATGGTTTCGGCCCGGCTCCCCTAAGGCCGGAACAGTGCGGACCTGGCAACGTGGGGTGTGGGTTGGGTTTCGGCGAAAGTGCATGCCCCGGCGGATGTGAGTGAGGGCTGGCGCTCAGCTAGCCGGTGTATGGGCCACCAGCATCGTCAGGGTGAGGTTCAACCCCAACGCCACCACCACAACCTGCGCCGATCAACAGAAGCTCCCCGGCCGTCACGGTTCCGCCGTCGATCGCCCGCGTCCGGCTATTCGGTGAATCGCTTGACGTGGGCCCCGAAACGATCGAAGAGGCCGTCCGGCGCGTCTATGG
>JAGQTO010000045.1:3397-4116 GCA_020439025.1 Mycobacterium sp.
TGGTCGAACCCGACCAGCGGCGCCAGGGCCAACGCGCCCAGATCCTGGACGAAGACTCGGGCCTCCGGTTCCACCGGGGTCTGCAGGCAGGTCTCGGCCTCGGTGAGAAAGGTTTGGTGGTAGTCCATCAGTCGGTTGGCCAGACCCGCTATCGCGTCGGCGTCGGCACTGTCCTCGTCGGTTCCCAAGGTCCCCGTGAAGGCGGGGCTGAGCATGAATCCTTCCAGCTGCGTGACGGTGTCCAGGATCGTCCTCAGAACATGGTGGCCGAGTTGGGAGTAGGTCGCACCGGACAGCGCCGGAATACCGGAATGGGGTTGGTAGCCGGAGACGACGTGCCGCAACCGCGCCTGCAGGGCGTTGCGGCGCTGCACCAGCACCGAGGTGAACACCGCCCACGGCCAGGCGGGGGGCTTCTCGGCGATCAGTCGCGACAATCCCTCCGGGGTGGTCTCGACCCGGGCGATCAACTTCGACTTCTCATCGGGGGGAAGCAGGCGCTGCGGTGTGGGGTCGATCGGTCGTGCCAGGGCTTCGGCCCGGGTGCGGTAGTCGGGTGGGAAAGGCCACGGCTGCTCCAGGGCGTCGGCGGATCGGTCTGCCGAGTACCAGGTGACCCCGGCACCGATCAGCAATGCCAGCCCGACCGTCGCCAAAAGCCAGGAAACGCCGACCACACCGAACAGCAACAGCACGATCCCGGCGATCAGGCTGACTCG
>JAGQTO010000297.1 GCA_020439025.1 Mycobacterium sp.
GGCCGCCGAGGATCCCACCGGCGCTATCGTCGACCTGCGCCGCCGCGGCGCACGGGTCCCGGCGAATCCCCTGCGCCGACCGGTACGCACCCTGCCCAGACCCAACCCGGAGAGCCTGGCAGCCACGGTGTCGATCCTGCGCCGGGTTGCCTCCACACCGCTGGGTGGGGTCCGCGTCGACTCGGCCGTCGCGATCGCACTGCTGCAGCAGGCCGCCCTGCACGGCCATGAAGTGCTGATCGGTTACGTCGACGCCGCCGGAGTGGCCACCCAGCGGGCGGTCCGGCCGCTGGCCGTTCGCGGCGGGCAGCTGATCGCATGGGACTCCACCCAGGGCCGTCCTAGGGAGTTCGCCCTGCACCGGGTCACCTCGGTCATCCCATCCGAGTCCGGATAATGGTGACCATGACCTACCGGCGAGGATCGCGATGACCGACGGCCCCCTGATCGTGCAGAGCGACAAGACCGTCCTGCTCGAGATCGACCACGAACAAGCCGACGCCGCGCGGGCGGCGATCGCCCCGTTCGCCGAACTCGAACGCGCACCCGAACACATCCACACCTACCGCATCACATCGCTGGCGCTGTGGAACGCCCGCGCCGCCGGACACGACGCCGAGCAGGTCGTCGATGCGCTGGTCACCTTCTCCCGCTACGCCGTCCCGCAGCCGCTGCTGGTCGACATCGTCGACACCATGGCGCGCTACGGGCGGCTTCAGCTGGTGAAGCATCCCGCCCACGGGCTGACGTTGGTGAGCCTGGACCGGCCGGTGCTCGAGGAGGTCCTGCGCAACAAGAAGATCGCGCCGATGCTCGGAGCCCAGATCGACGACGACACGGTGGTGGTACACCCGAGCGAACGCGGCAGGGTCAAGCAGATGCTGCTCAAGATCGGCTGGCCGGCCGAGGACCTCGCCGGCTATGTCGACGGGGAAGCCCATCCGATCTCCCTGAAGCAGGACGGTTGGGAGTTGCGCGACTACCAACAGATGGCCGCCGACTCCTTCTGGGCCGGCGGCTCCGGCGTGGTGGTGCTGCCCTGCGGCGCCGGCAAGACCATCGTGGGTGCCGCGGCAATGGCGAAGGCCGGGGCAACCACCCTGATCCTGGTCACCAACACCGTCGCAGGGCGGCAGTGGAAGCGCGAGTTGATCGCACGAACCTCGTTGACCGAGGAAGAGATCGGCGAATACTCCGGCGAGCGCAAGGAGATCCGGCCGGTCACCATCGCGACCTACCAGGTGATCACCCGCCGGACCAAGGGCGAGTACCGGCATCTGGAACTCTTCGACAGCCGCGACTGGGGCCTGATCGTCTACGACGAGGTGCACCTGCTGCCGGCGCCGGTATTCCGGATGACCGCGGACCTGCAGTCCCGCCGTCGGCTCGGACTCACCGCTACCCTGATCCGCGAGGACGGCCGCGAGGGCGACGTGTTCAGTCTGATCGGGCCAAAACGGTACGACGCACCCTGGAAGGACATCGAGGCCCAGGGCTGGATTGCCCCGGCCGAGTGCGTCGAGGTGCGGGTCACGATGACCGACAACGAACGGATGCAGTACGCCGTCGCCGAGCCCGAGGAGCGCTACAAGCTGTGTTCGACGGCCCACACCAAGATCGCGGTGGTGAAGTCGATCCTGGCCCGACATCCCGATGAGCCGACACTGGTGATCGGGGCCTATCTCGACCAACTCGAGGAACTGGGCGCCGAACTCGACGCCCCGGTGATCCAGGGGTCGACCAAGAACGCCGAACGGGAGGCGCTGTTCGACGCCTTCCGGCGTGGCGAGATCAAAACCCTGGTGGTTTCGAAGGTGGCCAACTTTTCCATCGACCTGCCCGAAGCCTCGGTGGCCGTTCAGGTTTCGGGGACATTCGGCTCACGCCAGGAAGAAGCACAGCGGCTGGGCAGGCTGCTGCGGCCGAAGAAGGACGGCGGCGGGGCGGTGTTCTATTCGGTGGTCTCCCGCGACAGCCTGGATGCCGACTATGCCGCACACCGTCAGCGCTTCCTCGCCGAGCAGGGGTACGG
>JAGQTO010000046.1 GCA_020439025.1 Mycobacterium sp.
CGGAACGTCAGCAGCCATTCGTCGTCGCTAGACGGGGGATCAGACACGTTTTCCCGCGCGTTCGGCGAAGGCGTCGATCGCGACGAGGACCTCGGGCGAGCGCCACACGCGGTTGCGTGCTCTGCTCGTCGTTTCGACGAGGATTCCCGCCTCGGCGAGCGGGGTCAGGTAGCGGTGCGCGTTGGTGGAATCAATGCCCAATTCCTCAGCCAGCAGTGCGGCATTGACGACGGGTCGACGGGTCAGTAGATCGGCGACCTTCCAGACGGCCGAGTCCGACCGTGCCTTGATCCTGTCGCTCCAGTTCGCGCGGATGCCTCGCAATTCGGCGATCAACTGCCGGCCGTTGGCGATCGCCAGGGTGCTGGCTTCGGTGAAGCGTTCGACGATCGGGGCGGCGTCACCACTGCGGTAGCTCGTCAGCGCGTCGAAATAGGCGTCGGTGCCTGCGAGCAATCCGGCGGAAACCGGCACTGTCACTTGGCGGGTGAGGCCTTTGTTGCGCAGCAAGGCCTGCACGAGGGCACGGCCCGTGCGCCCGTTTCCGTCCGTGAAGGGATGGATGGTCTCGAACTGGGCATGAGCCACCGCGATCTGGGGTAGCGCGGAAATGTCGTCGCGCTGGGTGAAGGCGATGAGGTCGTCGACCGCGCCGGGCACCAACTCGTGACGTGGGCCGACGAACGTCGCCCCGATGGGGGTGGTGCCACCGCCGATCCACACCGGCTCCGTTCGGAACTTCCCGGGAGTGTGGCGGGGCTGGTTGGCCATTAACGCGCGGTGCATCGCCAGGATGGCCTCGGCATCGACTCGCGCGGACAACTCCAGTGCCGCGCGCATGGCCATGGCGTTGGCGACGATCATCTCGGCGTTGCGCTTGGCCGTGCCCCCGGGTAGCTCCGCTTCGGCGACCGCGCGCGCCGACGCTGTCAGGTTCTCGATCTGCGAGCTGGCCGCGGACTCCGACCTCAGCAGCACTGCAGAGAACGGTGCGATCTCACTGCCGAGTTCGGCATCGAAACGAGCGATCTCGCGGCTGGCCGCTTCGCCGCCGGCGTGAACCGCCGGCGGCAGATCCAAGGTCAGGTCGGCAATGCGTGCGGGCAACGCTGGGTGGTAGGCGCCATACCTGGGCCGAGTAGCCGTCCCTTGCCGGAGCCCTTGCGGCTCCCAGCGCACGGTCTCGTAGGCGATCGGCCGAAGTGAGGCCACCCCGGCAGCTTAACTTCACTACTGACGTTAAGTGAAGTTAAATGAGGAGGCTAGCTTCACTTGGTGGTGGCCGCCGGGGTGCGGCAATCGCGCCGGGACTGCACACGCCTCCGACGTTGCCGCCCAGGCGGTGATCCGCGACGGCATTCGGGAGATGCGCGGCCTTCCCGGCAGAGCAAGCCGTGCGCCGACCATTACCTTCCGGTCCCCGCTGCCCGGCCACCGATACAGTGCGTGGATGCCCGTCTCACGGTCCGGCCACCGGCTGATGCTGAGCGTTCTCCTGGCGTGCGTCATGGTGCTGTGCGGCGCACCGTCAACGGTGTCGGCCGCTCCGTCCGCGGGGGGCGTGATTCCGGGCATCGAGGTCTTCCTCGCCGACGTGCCGGATGCCTTGCGCGGCAAGCGGGTCGGCCTGATCACCAACAACACCGGCATCGACCGGGCGGGCAGGTCGGACATCGACCTGATCGCCGCGAGCGACGACCTGACGCTGGTGGCCCTGCTGGCGCCCGAGCACGGTATCCGCGGCACCGCCGAGGCGGGTGTCACGGTCGGTGACGGTGTCGACGCGAGGACCGGCGTTCCGGTCTACTCGCTGTATGGGGCACAAGGGCACAGCCCGACTCCGGCGATGCTCTCCGGCGTCGACGTCCTGGTCTACGACCTTCAGGAGGTCGGCGGGCGCACCTGGACGTACGTGTCGACCATGGCGCTGTCGATGCAGGCCGCGGCGCGCAAGGGTATTCCGTTCGTCGTTCTCGACCGGCCGAATCCGATCGGCGGCGAGATCGTGGAAGGCGCCCTGCTGGACCCGGCCTATGCGTCGTTCATCGGCATGTACCCGATTCCCGCGCGGCACGGAATGACCGTCGGCGAGCTGGCCGTGCTGTTCAACCGCCAACAGGGGATCGGCGCGGACCTGACTGTCATTCCGGCGCAAGGCTGGCGGCGCGCGCAGTGGTTCGACCAGACGGGTCTGCCCTGGGTGAACCCGTCACCCAACCTGCGGTCGCTGGCGGCGGTGGCCAGCTACCCCGGCACGGTGTATTTCGAGGGCACCAACCTCTCGGAGGGCCGCGGCACCGACCGGCCCTTCGAGCAGATCGGGGCGCCGTGGCTGGATGCCGCGGGGGTGGCCGCGACGATGAACGCGATGGGCCTGCCGGGCGTCGCCTTCGAGGCCGTCGCCGTCCCGGTCGACGAGACCGCCGGCAAATATCCCGGAAAGACCATCTCGGCCATCCGGTTGGCCATCACCGATCGGTTCGCCTACCGGCCGGTGAGCACGGCGCTGGTGCTCATTGACACGATCCGTGACCAGCATCCGGGGGAGTTCGCCTGGGGGCCGTCGATCGACGCGCTCACCGGATCGGATCGGGTGCGCCAGGCGATCAACGCCGATCGGCTCGCGCCGCTGCTGGCGGAGTGGGACCGGGCGGCCGCCCAGTTCCGCTCAAGCCGGGCCGGGTACCTGCTGTACAGCTGAACCCCGCGTCTCGGACCGCTTGTGCAACCGGCGTCAGCGCGTGGTGGGGGCAAGGTCCCATTCGACCAGGACCACGAGCTGCGGTGCCACGTCCGGCCGAGTTGGACTTCGCGGTCCCCGGACCCCCCAAACTCCACAACTCAGGCCGGTATGGGATCACGATGGGTCCCGGATCGGCCCCGTAGGTGTAAGTTACGTGTATGGGCCGGACGCGGACGAATATCGAGATCGAGGACCGCTACGTCGAGGCGATAAAGACGCGCTACGGGCTCCACACCAAGACCGAGGCGGTGGACCTCGCGCTGCGACATCTCGCCGGCCAGCCGATGAGTCGCGAGGAGGCGCTGGCGATGCGGGGTGCCCACGCGATGGGCGAGGTCCCCGACATCGGTCCGGCGTGATCCTCGCCGACACCTCGGCGTGGGTGGAGTACGACAGGGCCACCGGCAGCGCCGCCGATCAGCGCATCGTTGAGTTGATCTCCACCGACGGGCCGCTGATGTTCACCGAGCCGGTGCTGATGGAGGTGGTTGCCGGCGCCCGGAGTGATGCCCGAGAACGCGATCTGCGGAGGCTGCTGCTGAGATTCGAGCTGGCGCACCTGGATGTGGTGTCCGATTTCGACGCCGCCGCGCGCATCTACCGTCGGTGCCGCGCCGCGGGCGTCACCCCTCGCGGGATGGTCGACTGTCTGATCGCCGCGGTCGCGCACCGGCGCGGTCTGGCGCTGTTGGCCTGGGACGCCGATCTGTACCGTGTCGCCGAGGTGATCGGAATCGAGTTGGACGAATCCTCGCTGCGAACGGGGTGAGCCGGCTACAACCTGGCGGCCACGAAGTCGGCGGCAACCTGGTCAGACGGCGCGAACTGATACTGCTCATGGGCCGTCATGGTGTTGCCTTCCGGGGAGCAGATCGGATCGGCGGAGTTGCACAAGTCGATCGCCCTGCCGGCGAAGGAACCGGTGTCCGACAGCGGTGTGCCGAAACGGTCCGCGGGATTGCCGAACACCGCCACGGCGCTGATCTTGTCGGCGAACGGCGCCGACAGCGGGGGAGCAGAGCCGATGCCGCCGATCGCCGGGCCCAGCGGCCCCACGTTGGCCAGCATGTCGATGACGGCCGCGCCCTGCGAATAGCCGCCGAGCACGAGCTTGGTGTCCCGGCATCGGGCGGCGACGGTGGCGATCCGCTCGGCCGCATCCTCGGCGCCTTCGTCGGCGGCAAGGAAGTCGAAGTCCGCCGGGTAGTTGACTGCGTACGCATCCACGGTGCGGCCGTTCAGTCGCTGCGCGAGTGCCTCGACGAAGGCTTGTCCCACGACGCCCATTCCCGCCGGCTCACCGGTGCCGCGGGCGAAGATCACCTCGACGTCCGGGCACGTCCCTGGCTTGGCGGCGACGTGCGGAACGGGGAGGCCGGCGGCGATCGCTGCCGCGGCCACGCCGGACACGCCGCAGTGCACCAACATTCGGGTCAGCATTTGGCGGAGAGTAGCCGGGCACCGGTCTCGGGGCGGTCACGAGCGCATACCCATTGACATTCAATAGGTTTCAGGGGCAAGGCTCATCCCAAGGTTCGAAGCACCGCAGTAACCACTGATGATTGGGTGCCCGCAGAAACCAGGCGATTCGGGAGATCGACTTTCAGAAGCAGTGCGGCGATACCTGTATGGGCCGGGTTACGCCGCACGTCAATCCTTTTCCCTCTCCCGATACGGCGCGTCGGGCTCCCGGCCCCGCAGCGAGGTCGCCCGCGTGCTGCGGCCCGGCGCGCCGTTCGTGTGCACGTTCTCCAACCGGTGCTGCCCGACCGACGCCGTGGCCGGGCGACCCGCTCTTCGCCGTGTGGGCACGGCGCTCCCGTCTGCCGTGAGGCGGCCGTCCACGACCACCGACACTTCTGCCCACCTCCAAGCGACAGCTCCCGATCTGCCGCGCGGCCGCGGAGGCGCGATCGGAAGGTTGTCGCGCGGAGGCGGGCAATTGCGTAGTAGGTCCCCGGGCTCCGTTGCCGTTCGGGCTCCGGGGGAGAGCGTGCCCAGTAGTTATTGACACTGTCAGATAACAGTGTCATATTGGGTGCATGCCGAACCGGCCCGTCTGGACGCAGGAGGAGTTGGTGCAGCGGGTCGCCGCGGCACTGGCTGGTCCCGCCTATCCGGGAGCGCCCAACGGCAGGGTGCGTGACGTGCCCGACCGTCGGACCGTCCGGTGGTACACCACCATCGGTCTGGTCGATCGGCCGGCCGGAATGCGGGGGAGGACGGCGCTGTACGGCCCGCGCCATCTGCTCCAGATCGTCGCGATCAAACGGCTCCAGGCCCGGGGACGTTCGATCGCGGAGATCCAGGCCGAATTGGTCGGGGCGACGGACTCGACCCTGCGCCGGGTTGCCGACGTCGATGACGAAGTCCTCTCCGGGGCCGCGGAGGAAGGGGCGGAGGCGGCGAAACCGATACGGAGCGAACGGTTCTGGGCTGAACCGCCCGCCGCGGCGACGGCGGCACAGGCCGGTGGCGTCGCGGAAGGTGTGACGGTCCGCGCCGCTGTCGACCTGCCCGGGGGAGCGCTGTTGTTGTTGCCCGGATCGCCCGGGCGGCCCGATGAGGAGGACCTTCGCGCGATCCGCACCGCGGCCCAGCCGCTGCTCGACCTGCTGGCCGAACGAGGCCTGCTGACCTAGTGGAACACCGAGAAACAGGGGGAAATGAATCCATCATGAACGTGCCCGTCGTTGAGATGGCCGATGCCGAAGGCGCCTGCGTGGCTCTGCCGGAAGAAGACGCGGGCCTCGGGGCCCTGCACACCGAGCGGGGAAACCTGCCGCTGGACCGCGTCGACATCCGGGCAGACATCACCGGGCTCACCTCCCGGGTCGAGCTGACCCAGGACTTCCTCAACAGCTTCAACGAACCGCTGGAAGCCACCTACATCTTCCCGCTTCCCGACCGCGGTGCCGTCACCGGAATGCGGATGACCGCCGACGGCCGGGAGGTGGTTGCCGAACTGCAGGAGCGTGGCGCCGCCCGGCAGACCTACGACGAGGCGATCAGGTCGGGGCGGCGAGCCTCCATCGCCGAGGAGGAACGCCCCGACGTCTTCACCATGCGGGTGGGCAACATCCTGCCCGGCGAACGGGTCAGCGTCGCAGTCACTCTCGTTCTTCCGCTGGCCTACGCCGACGGCGAGGCGACGTTTCGTCTCCCGCTCGTGGTGGCCCCCCGCTACATCCCGGGCACCCCACTGCCGGGGGCCGCTGTCGGGGACGGCTACGCCGAGGACACCGACGCCGTTCCCGACGCGTCACGGATCACCCCGCCTGTGCTGCTTCCCGGCTTCCCCAACCCGGTCGGGCTGTCCATCGACGTCGGGATCGACCCGGCCGGGCTGACGCTCTCGGAGGTCCGCTCGAGCCTGCACCTGGTGGAGACCGCCGGCGGACGGATCCGGGTCCGGCCCGGCGAGCGCCTCAACCGTGATTTCGTGCTGCGGTTGCGTTACGGCGGAGACGATGTCACCGACTCACTGCTGTTGGTTCCCGATGTGGAGGGCGACGAGGGCACCTACCGGCTGACCGTGCTCCCGCCGGTGTCAGCGGCGCCGCCGCGACCCCGCGACGTGGTCCTGGTTCTGGACCGCTCCGGCAGCATGGGCGGTTGGAAGATGGTGGCGGCTCGCCGCGCCGCCGCCCGGATCGTCGACACGCTGACCACCGGTGACCGGTTCGCGGTGCTGACGTTCGACAACAGCATCGACTGGCCCGCCGGCCTTCCTGAGGGACTGGTCGAGGCCAGCGACCGCAACCGCTACCGCGCGGTCGAGCACCTCGCCCGAGTCGATGCCCGAGGTGGCACCGAACTGCTGGCGCCGCTGCGCCAGGCCCTTGCCCTGCTCGGCGACGCGCAGGGCGGGCGCGACGCTGTTGTCGTCCTCGTCACCGACGGGCAGGTCGGCAATGAGGACCAGATCCTGCAGGCGCTGGCCGGTGGTATGCGTGATGTCCGCATCCACACCGTCGGCATCGACCGCGCCGTCAACGCCGGATTCCTGGGCAAGCTGGCCGGAATGGGCGGCGGCCGTTGCGAATTGGTGGAAAGCGAAGACCGCCTCGATGAAGCGATGGACGCCATTCACCGCCGGATCGGCGCGCCCTTGGCCTACGGTCTGCATCTCGAGGCCGAAGGGCTTGCGACCATCGACGGCACGACCAGCCCCGCACGCCTGCCTGATCTCTTCCCCGGCGTTCCACTGGTGGTCACCGGACGCTACCGGTCATCCAGCGCCGGTTCGCTCATGCTGCGCGGCACCACCCGCGACGGCCGGAAGTGGTCGACGACGGTCACCGGGCAGTGCGGCGACGCGTCGGCGGTCACCGCGCAGTGGGCGCGCGCGCACCTGCGTGATCTCGAGGACAGCTACGCATCGGTCCGGGGTTCCGGCGATCTTGAGCGGACCATCGTCGACACCTCGCTGCGGTTCGGCGTGCTGTGCCGGTTCACCGCCTACGTCGCCGTGGACAGCCGCGTCGTGGCAGCGGGCGGGGAGCCGCATCGGGTAGTGCAACCGGTGGAGATGCCGTCCGGTTGGGAGCAGCGCTCGGTGTTGGCCTCGGCGGCGGCGAGCGCTCCCATGATGGCGGCGCCACCGGAGCCCGAGCCGACCACCTTCGACTTGTGTGCCGGTCCGCCGCCTTCGCGCCCCCGAAAGATGGCGCCCATGCCGAGGGGCGGCCAGGCTCTTTCGTCCAAGGCGCTCGGCAGTGAGAGCCCGTTCAGTACGGGGGCCCGCGAGCTTGACGCCGCCCGCGAACAGGTTCGGGATGAGTGGCGCCGGATGCGGGATATCGCACCGCTCGGCGACTTTGAGCGGCGCGACTGGCTTGCCGACCTGGCAACCAGGCTGACCGCACTGCTGCGATCCCTGATCTACAGCGGGGTGGCCGGATCGGAATTCGCTGATTTGCAGAGGTTGGTCGACCACATTGAGGCGGGCGGCCCCCTCGATGCGGTCTGGGCCGAGGCGCTCCGGGTGCTCGAGGCCTTCGCCGAAGGCAGGCGGTTACCAGGCTGAGCCCTGGACGCGCTCCGCCCTGGCTCGCGGCGGCACGCGATGGCTCAGAATCCCGGATACTTCTCCCACATTCGATCGGTGAAGGCATCGCCGCCATCGGGGTCAAGGCGCCACAGAGGGAAATCGCAGAGATCATCGGCGATCTCGGCGATGACGTCGTGCAATTCCAGGGTGGCGAGCCACTGCTGCGGGACGGCATCGATCCCGAGCTCTGCGCCCAGGAGGTTTCCGGTGATGGAGCCGGTGGAGTCTGAGTCGCCGTCGTGGTTGACGGCGAGGACGACACCGTCTATCGCTCATCACTGGTGACTGTGCACGCTGTGAGTGTGGAAGTTCTCGTCCCAGGTCTCGACGCTGGTCAGATGCCAACCTCGGCAGTAGTCGCAAGGGTAGCCGCGGCAAACCGTCCACTTCGGCGTCTGTCCGTTCATCTCGGCATGAGCACGATGGTGCCGGGCCGCCTCCAGTGCGATCTTGGTGTCCTTGCGTTCGCCCAGCCGTTGCTTGCCGGTGTGCGTGCAGATCGGCCAGGCGCGTTTCGGCCGGCGCCGCCGCTCGTGGCTCTTGATTCCCCGTCGATCATGCGTTGCTGACACCACGCCCCCTTTTGATGTGATCGCTGTCCTTCATACCTGCCGACTCCGACGAAAACGCCGGTCCCGCGGGTGCTAGCGATTGCTAGCCTGATCTAGGGTCGGAAACAGTCGATGGGATGTCAGGTATGGGCGTTTTAACCTCACCGAAGACCTACACCGGGCTAGCAGCCTTCCAAGCGGCGGATGCCCTTGCCTGCGCGGCCCAAGTGCCGCCCATCAAGAAGAGCCTCGACGCGGTCGGCTGTCCGGAGAATGTTCGGCGAGTGCTGCCACCGATCAAGGGCGCGGCCGCCGTCGGCCTGCTGTCGGCGCGTTGGTTCCCCGGGCTTGCGAGGCTGACCACCGCGATGCTGACGCTGTACTTCGTGCTAGCGGTCGGAGCCCACGTGCGCGCGCGTGACAAGGCGGTCAATGCCCTTCCGGCTGCGGCCTTGCTGACCCTCTTCGCGGCCATGACGGTCAAGGGCCCAGAAGCGCCCCACAAGCCTTAACGGCGAACGTCCGCTCTGCGCCGCCGCACGATCCGTCCGAAGCGCGAGTAGGGCCCTCGGGGTTGGGCCATCGCGGGCATCCAGGGCTGTCCCAGCGGTATCGTCGTCGCCACTCGGCAGGAAGGATGCCCATGCGAATCGGAAGGCATGTGTCCGTTGGTGCGGCCGGTGTGGTTCTAGCTTCCCTGATGATCGTTGCGGTGCCAGCATCTGCCTCAGCTGACGATTGCGCATCGGGATACACGTTCGACCAAACGGGACAGTGCGTTCCGGCCCCACAACAAGGCCAGGAACAGTCCGCTTCGGGAATCGGTGGCCCAGCCGTTCTGCCCCCGGATCTTTCGGCGAACACGTGCGGAGAAGGGTACGAGTTCGATCAGGCGGGGTCGTGCGTTTCAACCTCCGCAGCGCCGACGGAAGCGCCACAACCAATCAACTCGACAGATGACATAGACGGTTTCGGCCTGGCTCCCCCAACGCAGGAACAGTGCGGACCGGGCAACGTGGGCTGTGGGTTGGGTTTCGGCGAGAGTAGCTGTCCGGGCGGATGTGAGTGAGGGCCAGCGCTCAGCCAGCCGGTGTGGTGGCCGTCAGCATCGTCAGGGTGAGGTTCAACCTCAACGCCACCACCGCAACCTGCGCCGGTCGAAAGAAGCTCCCCGGCAGTCATGGTGCCGCCGTCGATCACCTGAGTCCGCCTATTCGTTGAATCGCTCGACGTGGGCCTCGAAACGATCAAGGAGGCCGTCCGGCGCGGCCATGGTCAGGTTCACCTCGTCGAGTCCGATCACATCACCGGTGCTGGTGTAGGGCAGCAGATCTTGGGCCTCGCCGATCCGGGAACACATGGTGAGGATGAATTGGTCGAACCCGACCAGCGGGGCCAGGGCCAGCGCGCCCAGATCCTGGACGAACACCCGGGCCTCCGGTTGCACCGGGGTCTGCAGGCAGGTTTCGGCCTCGTTGAGAAAGATCTGGTGGTAATCCATCAGCCGGTGGGCCAGACCGGCCGTCGCGTCGGCGTCGGCGGTGTCCTCGTCGGTTCCCAAGGTCCCCGTGAAGGCGGGGCTGAGCATGAATCCCTCCAGCTGCTCGACGGTGTCGATGATCGTTCTCAGAACATGGTGGCCGAGCTGGGAGTAGGCCGCGCCGGACAGCGCCGGCAGACCGGGATGGGGTTGGTAGCCGGAGACGACGTGCCGTAAACGTGCCTGGACGGCGTTGCGGCGCTGCACCAGCACCGAGGTGAACACCGCCCACGGCCAGGCGGGGGGCTTCTCGGCAATCAGCCGCGACAACCCCTCGCCGGTGGTCTCGACCCGGGCGATCATCGCCGACTTCTCATCGGGGGGAAGCAGACGCTGCGGTGTGGGGTCGAGCGGTCGCGCCAGGGCTTCGGCCCGGGTGCGGTAGTCGGGCGGGAATGCCCACGGCTGCTCCAGGGCGTCGGCGGATTGGTGTGCCGAGTACCAGGTGACCCCGGCGCCGATCAGCAAAGCCAGCCCGACTGCGGCCAACAGCCAGGAACCACCGCCTACACCGACAAGCAGCAGCACGATCCCGGCGATCAGGCTGACTCGGGACCCACCGGTCAGTCGTTGAAGCGATATGCCGCCTGACATCGAAACTCCCCTCCCAGAAATGCACCTCGTGGCCGAGGCTATCCGCGATATCTGACAGCCCGGGGCTGTCGGTGCCACGTAGCGGCGACCTGATGGAACCGCGGGTGTGTGCCGGGCGTCTCGGTAGCGCGGCCAACGGTCAGCGCCACGCCACCGGCAGCAGCGTCATCAGCCGATCCGAGAACCCCGGGGAATCCTGCTCTCGTATCGGTCGTCACCGACCCGTATGACAACTGAAGTATGAACTCCTCCCAGGCGTTGTCTCACAACCGCTTGATGGCCGGGTAGGGCTTGTGCGCCACTGCTCGGCGAACTCCTCGTAGCGCAGCCGGGCCTCGGCGGGGCCGGCCGCGGTGTAGATCGGCTTGAGGTCGGCGCTGATGCGGTCCCAGCACTTACGCCAGGTGTACTCCGAAGGTGTTGCCGGCACTTGCACCTGGGCATCCACGCCCTTGAGTGTCTTCGTCATTGCAGTGATTCCTTCTGCCCCACGCCGTGGGCGGTTGAAACCACTTACACCAAATCAGCGATAAACCCGATCGAGGCTAAAACGTTTCCACACGGTCGATACTGAAAAACATTCCACGTCCGGTCTTGTCATTGGTGAACGTTAGGCCTTCGCGTGCGGGTTCGATGGTCCATCCATGTGCGCGGTAGGTGATCCCGTAGACCAGAGTGACGACGTTGTCGCCGACGAGACCCAGGTTTCCAAGAGTCCAAACCCCATCGCCGTCCGCGCGGATCGTGAACCACCCCGGCTTTCATGCACACCTTCTTTTGTGGGAAGGATGGCACGATGCCAAGCAAATACACCCCGGAGATCAGGGCCAAGGCGGTCCGGTTGGTTCGGGAACATCGCGATGAGTACGACACCGAATGGGCGGCGATGAAGGCCATCTCCACCCGGTTGGGAATGAACGTGGAGACCCTGCGCAAGTGGGTGCGTCAAGACGAGGTCGACAGCGGCCAGGCCCCTGGGCTGTCGACCGGGGAAAGCAAGGAGTTGCGGGAGCTTCGAAAGAAGAACCGCGAGCTCGAGCAGACCGTCGAAATC
>JAGQTO010000298.1 GCA_020439025.1 Mycobacterium sp.
ACATCCTGGCCACACCCGAGAGGGTCGACGACGCCGACAATCCGTTGCGGATCATGTACGGCAACGAGGCGGCGCCACGGGACATCGGCCGGTTCTCCCGGCGGTTCGCGGTGACGGTCATCGACGCGTTCGGGTCCACCGAGGGCGGGGTCGCCATCGCCCGCACGCCGGACACCCCGGAGGGCTCACTGGGCCCGATCCCCGCGGATCTGGAAATCCTCGACGTGACCACCGGCCGGCCCTGCCCACCGGGGATGGTCGGCGAACTGGTGAACATCAGCGGCCGCGGCCAGTTCCGCGGTTACTACAAGGATGACGCGGCGCAGACGCAACGGATGGCCAACGGGGTTTATCACAGCGGCGACCTGGCCTACCGGGATGAGCAGGGCTACCTGTATTTCGCCGGGCGACTTGGTGATTGGCTGCGGGTGGATGGGGAGAACCTCGGCACCGCACCGATCGAGCGGGTGCTGATGCGCTGGCCGGGGGTGACCGAGGTCGCCGTGTACGGCATTCCCGACCCGGTTGTCGGGGATCGCGTCATGGCGGCACTGGCGGTTCCCGACCCGGGTGCCTTCGATCCCGTTGCCTTCGCCACGTTCTTGACCGAGCAGGACGACCTCGGGGACAAACAGCGTCCGTCCTTCGTGCGGGTCGCCGCCGCACTGCCCCGCACCGAGACGTTCAAAGTGCTCAAGCGCCACCTCGCGGCCGAGGCACTGGACTGCGACGACCCGGTCTTCGAGATCCCCCGCTAGCCGCCGATCGAGGGCATGGCCGCCTCGATGAGGTGCGGCCCGGGCTCGGCGAACGCCCATTGCAGCGCCGCGGTGAGTTCCTCGGCGGTGGTGACGCGGCGGGCCGGGACGCCCATCCCCTCGGCGATCTTGACGAAATCCAGCGCCGGCGGGGTCAGGTCCAGCAGCGACTCGGCCTTCGGCCCCGGGCGCTGGTTGGCATTCTGGGCGCCGACCCGCTGCAGTTCGATGCGCAGGATGTCATAGGCGTGGTTGGCGTAGACGACGGTGGTGATGTCGAGGTTCTCCCGGGCGTGGCTCCACAGCGCGGAGATGGTGTACATCGCCGAACCGTCGGATTCCAGGCACAGCACAGGACGATCCGGTGCGGCGATCGCCGCGCCGAGCGCCACCGGCAGCGCGTACCCGATCGCGCCGCCGGTCAGCGTCAGCCAGTCGTGGGCGGGGGCACCCGCGGTGGCTATCGGCAGCAGCAGTCCCGAGGTGTTGGACTCGTCGACGACGATGGCCCGCTCGGGCAGCAGCGCGCCGATGGCCTCGGCCGTCGTCTGCACCGTGAGCGCCCCGGAGGGGGGTGCGGGCCGTGACGGCAGCGTGGCGGGGACCGGGGTATCCGGCGCGAGCCGGTCCGCGAGATCCTCCAGCGCCGCTGCGGCGCCGACCGGTCCGGCCAAGGTGTGCACCGTGCACCCCTGTGGCACCAGGTCGCTCGGCACACCCGGATAGCCGAAGAACGTCACTGGGGAAGCGGCGCCGGCCAGGATCAACCGGCGCGTGCCGGCCAGTTGGGCGGCCGCCCCCTCACCGAAATAGGCTAG
>JAGQTO010000299.1 GCA_020439025.1 Mycobacterium sp.
CATTCCGGAGCGCTCGTTGAAAGCTCGATACGCCACAACGCAATCCGCGACGCCGGTGGCAACCGCCATGGCCGCCTGCTGGATGGTCGCGCAGGCGGCCCCGCCGCCGTGGTGGATCTTGGAGAAGAACTTCAACTCACCGATGCCGGTGGCCCGCGCGACGGCCACCTCGGTGTTGGAGTCCATCGTGAAGGTGACCATGCCGTCCACGTCGTCAGGCGTCAGCCCCGCGTCGTCGAGTGCGTCGAGGACAGCCTCGGCGGCCAGTCGCAATTCGCTGCGGCCGGAGTTCTTGGAGAAGTCGGTCGCGCCGATGCCGGCGATCGCAGCTTTTCCGGACAGCGCAGCCTTATCGGACAGCATCGGCATCCCCCGTCGTCAGCGTGCAGGTGGCGATGACGTGGTCGCCCAGGCTGTTGGCGCCGGTGACCTTCACCGTCACCAGGTCGCCGTCGACCGCGGTGACCTCACCGGTGAACGTGACGGTGTCATAGGCGTACCAGGGCACGCCGAGGCGCAGCGAGATGGACCTGATCCGCGCGTTCGGGCCGGCCCAGTCGGTGATGTAGCGCTGCACGAGGCCGGTATCGGTGAGGATGTTGACGAAGATGTCCTTCGATCCCTTGGCCTGCGCCTTGTCCCGGTCGTGGTGGACGTCCTGATAGTCGCGGGTGGCGATCGCGGTGGACACGATGAAGGTGGGATCGCCGAACAGCGACAGCGGGGGCAGCGTGGTGCCGAGCTGCGGCGCGCTCATGGAATCGGCTCCCACGCGTGCAGCGTCCAGGCCGGGCCGCTCTCTCCGGCCGGAAAGTCGATATACGTTGCGCGGACGGACATTCCGATCCGGACCTCGGCGGGGTCGACATTGCGCAACTCACCCAGCATTCGCACCCCTTCGTCCAACTCGACCAGCGCGATCACGAAGGGGAGAATGCGGCCGGGGATCTGCGGCGCGTGGTGCACCACGTAGCTGAACACCGTTCCCCGGCCGGAGGCGACGATGTAGTCCGTCGGTGTGTCCTTGTCGTTCCACAGCGCCGGCACCGGCGGGTGTTGCAGCGACCCGTCCGGGCGTTTCTGGATGCGCAACTCATGCGCGTTCACCCCGTCCCAGAAGAACTCGGTGTCCTTGGATACCGCAGGCCGGATCATCAGTTCCGGGTCGAGATCCGCGGGAACCGCCGGCGCGGCCTGTGCCGCGGCGTCGCGCGGCCGGAACTTCATGATGCGCCACATCATGTCGGCGACACTCTCGTCGCCAACCCACCAGCTGATCTTCTGGGTGATGAAGAACCCCTCGCCGAGCGCGGTCTGTTTGGGACCGATGACGTCGGTCAACTCGGCGGTGACGCTGACCTCCTCCCCCGGCCGCAGGTAGCGGTGATAGGTCTGCTCGCAGTTCGTGGCGACCACACCGATGTAACCGGCCTGGTCGAACAATCCGAGGATCCTGCCCAACGGGTCGTCATCCGGACGGACGCCGCCGAGACCGGTCATGGTCCAGACCTGGATCATCGCCGGCGGCGCGACTATTCCGGGGTGGCCGGCCGCCTTGGCCGCCGACTCGTCGACGTAGATCGGGTTTCGGTCGCCGATGGCGTCGAGCCAATGGTCGATCATCGGTTGGTTGACCGGATGCCGCCCACGCCGGGGTGCGCTCTTACCCTCGGCCTTGATCCGCTCGGCGGCGGTGAGGATGTCCTCGGTCGGGGTCACCGCGGAACCCTCGGAACGCCGAGGCCGGCCGCGGCCACCTGTTCGCGCATGACCTCGTTGACCCCGCCGCCGAAGGTGATGACGAGATTCCGCTTGGTCTGGGAGTCCAGCCAGCGCAACAACTCGGCCGTGTCATCCTGCGCGGGATCGCCGTAGGCGCCGACGATCTCCTCGGC
>JAGQTO010000047.1 GCA_020439025.1 Mycobacterium sp.
GATGCCGGTGGAAATCGGTTCCTGGCGCAGCAAGGTGCCCGGCGGTCCCCCGTTCATCGGATTCGACTCGTCAATTCTCACAGGCTATTTCGGTGATTTACCACGCGCCGAATACTAGCGGGAAGCCTGCAACTACACCCGGTTTCAACTCCGATGGGCCATCAAGGTCTTGGTCATGTAATTGAGAGATGGCGTCGACGAAGTGAGCGGTCCCGGTGGTCGGCCCACCTGGACTCACCTACGGGAACACGTCAGAACGGCTGCGGGCGGAGCTCGGGCTGAACCGGGACGGGGCCAGGAGCCTGAGGCCCTGCCAGGTTGACCAATCAGGGTCGACCAACCAGAGTTGACCAACTAGGTTTCCCCTATGAAGCAGGTCGAGGTGCAGTACGCGAAGACGCACCTGTCGGAGCTGCTCGCCGCCGTCGAACGCGGCGAAGAGTTCGTCATCGCGCGCGGCGACCACCCGGCCGCCCGGCTGGTTCCGGTGGAACCGCAGCAACGGCGAGATCTGGGATTCGTCGCCTACTCCGTGCCCGAGGAATTCTTCGACGCGCTCCGCGAGGAAGAACTGGCGGACTGGGAAGGCGCCGGTTGACGGGCTACCTGCTCGACACCAGCGCCATGCTGTGGACCCTGACCGAGCCGGTACGCCTGGGCCCCGCGGCGCGTCATCGAGAGCCGCTCCTCGCGCCTCGTCGTCTCGGCGGTGTCGGCCTGGGAACTCTCCACCAAACACCGACTGGGAAAGCTCCCACAAGCCGACGTCCTGCTGGGCGCCTACACCCAGCACCTGGATCGACTGGGCGTCCTTCGGCTGCCGGTGGCCAGGACCACGCGCTGCTGGCCGGCCGGCTGGAGTGGGAGCATCGCGATCCGTTCGACCGGATGCTGGCCGCCCAGGCGATGATCGAGTCCCTGGTGATCATCACCGGCGATGCCGCCTTCACGGGCTGCCGGGGTGTGCCGACGCTGTGGTGAGCCAGCGATGGCGCATTGTCTGCGACCCCGCCGTTGAGGCTCAGCCGAACCGTGCCGCTCGCGCGGTCTCGGTCGCCAGATGAACGGACAGCATCTCGGCGAACCCAATGGCGTCGGCCTCATCGAGCAACCGCAGGTACTCCGAGCGGTCGCTCTCCGGCACGATCGCCGGCACCCCGTATGCCTGCAACGTCTGCAACGCCAGCACCGCCCTGCCAGCCCGCCCGTTGCCGTCGGTGAACGGATGGATGCGCTCGAATTGGATATGCGACCGCGCGATGGCCTCCAGCCGGTCGACCCCGGTCAGATTTCGGACCTGCCAGTCGCTCTGTTCGGCCCATTGGCGCATGGCCTCGGGAACCTGGTGGGGTGCCGTCGGCTGCCACGTCGCGCCGATGACGGCATTGCTGGACTGCTTGTACTCACCGCGATCGTGCAGAAGGTGATCCATCAACAGCGAGTGCAGTTGCCGCACCAGCGGATCGGTCAGCGGTTCGTCGCCGTCGAGGGCCTGAACAATGCGAACGACCGCACCCCGATGGTTGGCCAGCTCATAGAACTCCCGCACAGACAATCCGCCTCGTGGTAAGAGTTCGTCGACCAGCAGCGTCACCGTCTCAGAGATCGTGAATGTGTTGCCTTCGATCGCCGCGGAATGGTGGGCCAACCGCACCAGGACGTCCTCGGCATAGGCGGCGGACAGCCGCCCGGAGGCGCTCACCGCCGCCAGGAACGCATCGCGATCCAGCGTCATTCCCGGGCGCCGAATCGATCGAGAAGCGCCACGCGCTCTTCATGGGCCATCCCGGCGAACGGGTTCACCGGACGGATCTCGACCACACCGTCACGAGCTGTGACCTCGACCGAATCACCTGCTCCGACTCCCAGGGCTGCCAGCTCTTCACGGGAGAGGGTGACAGCGGCCGAGGTGCCGACGGTGACAACTTTCTTTCGCATACGAATATGATAGATCGGAATACGAATAACACTGCCAAACGACGGATAAGGTATCGGACCCGCCCAGTTCACCCATGGTGCCGTCCTTTCACCAGCGCGAGCAGCCGCGAGCCGCAGCTCACGCAGATCGCACGCACTGTCGATTCATCTGTTAAGCAACGCAATCCGATCCCAGCAGGAAGGGACCGTTGACGGTGCCGGAAAAGTCTTGCGGTTCGCCTGGGCCCGAACCCGCATCCTCAGCTGGGTTGGCACCGACTCAGGCATCGGCGGGCTGGCCCCGCAGGTTTCCGGTGGCGCGGACCCGCGGCTTGAGGATTACGAAGCCGTAGAACATCACCGCGGCCTGAATGGCGACTCCGATCAGCAGGCCAACGACGTTGGCGGTCGTCGAGACCAGATGATGTGAGCTCAGGTACCAGATCGCGAACGCACCGATCGGGATGTTGAGCAGCAGACTGACTACCACCCCGGGGTTGTAGCCGCGGAACAGGATCGCGAACACGACGTGGCCGGCCGCGTTCACGATCGAGAAGTACGCCATCCACAATCCCCAACCGAGGCCGAACTCAGTGGCCAGAATGCCGCAGATCGGGAACGCGGTGAAGATGATCGGCACGTTGATCCACAGCGATGCCGTCGGCGTCAGCGGCCAGTCATCTAATTTCGAATCCATCACGTGGTTGTTGAACCACTTCACGAAACCGCCTGGCAGTACGTACTCCTCAAACTCGTGCACGAAGTACACCGGCAACTGCGCCCAGATCAGCAGCAACGGAAAGTCGTTCCGGACGAACAACACCAACATGATGGTGATGTACACGGCCAGAAAGATCGTCGAGTGCGGCCAGTTCCGTCTGAGCCAGTCCATGCCCACTCCGTTTCCGAGCCCACAAATTCAGGCACACCTGAATTAATGCACATGTCGCGGCGCCCGGTCAACGCTCAGATGGATCCCGCCACTGGACGGGCCTCAGCCTAGAATGCTCTCCAGTGCCGGCGTGAGCGCCTCCACGAGCTCATCGCGGGTCATGGCCAGGATCGACGGCGCGGCCAGCACGTAGCGGGCGAACCCGGCGCCGATCAACTGGCTCATCGCCAACGGTATACGCGCCACAGTCTGCGCGGGCAGTTCCAGCGCAGCGGCCCGCAACGGGCCTGCCTCCATCGCGCCGACGAAGACGCTGCGCGCCTGCTCGTTGGTGCTCGCCGAGCGCAACAGCGAAAGCAATTCCGGCCGAGTCGATTCCGACTCCCACATATCGAAGTACGTTTCCGCCATCCGGCGACCCAGACCGGGGCGGCCGCCGCCGAAAGCCTCACCCATCCGTAAGAAGGCCTCACCCAGCGATTCCAAGGTGGCAGCGAACAACTGCTCCTTGCCCCCGAAGAAATGCGTGATCAGGGTCGGATCGACACCCACAGCCGCCGCGATGCTCGACAACGTGGTCGCCTCGTAGCCACGCACCGCGAACTGCGCCTTCGCCTCGCGCACGATATCCGCCCGCGCGTCGCTGCCCCCGCCGCGACGGCCACGTCCGCGGCCCTTCGGCGAGCCAGCCGACGCGCCTGCCTTCACCGCCACGCACAAACCGTACTCCCCCGCACAGCATCGAGGCTTCCACCAGCGCGTCAACTACCCGCACTGGATCACCTGGCAGAACCCGACTCGTCTCACGTCCAGGGAGTGACAGCACCTCGGACCCATCGCCTTCGGCTTCCGCAACCCCGACAACCAACGCCGCCCCGTGTGCCTGAGCCCGCACCCGCCGATCACGGCAGGTCACGCCCAGCCGGCACCAATGCCACTGCCAACTGAGAACAGCCGGATAGCGCTGGTTACACGGATAGCACTGGTTACATCAGAGCCGCTGGCACGTTGGAAGCGTTTGAAACCTTGGTCGAGCGGCGCTGCCAGACAGGCAGCCGGGGACCCGCCGTCCCCCGCATCGGAGTGCGGAGAGGCCGTCTCCTCATTCTGGGCGCCAGCTGATAGTTTCAAACGTCAACGGTTTGTCAGTGGGGTGGGCATGGTCAACAGGGGTGTCCCGATCGGCGCGGCCGTTATCCTGCTGGGGGTTTCACTGACGAGCCCCCATTCGGTGGGTCTCGCCGCGGCAGATGACGGCGGGGGTGACGGCCCCATGGTGTCGGCCGGGGCGGCCGCCGACACGGCCCGGGGGGCGCGGGCTACCCGGGCGCCCTCGCCGGCGCCGCGGCTGGGCCGATCCCCCAGCGCCGGACGGGGCGAGACTTCCGCCCGCGCGGTGAACGGCCCGCGCCCGGCCGCCGGCGTCCCGGCCGCTCAGGCGACGAAATTCAAGCTTCAGCGTGCGCCGGCCGACCGGAGCGTGGACGTTCCGATCAACACACCGACGGCGAGCCCACCCAGCCCACAGATCGGCCCGTTCGCGGCCGCGGCGGTGACGGATCCGACCATCGATGAAATAGCGGCCCCCACAGCCCGCTATGGGCGACAGACGTTGTCCACCAACGTCTTTAGTCCGGTGGCATCACCGATCACGCTCGGCGCCAAGGAGTTTCGGGCGGCGCAGCAGGCAGCCATCCACTCGGCGCCCGTCCTCGAGCAACTGAACACCGCAGTGGTTCGCATCCTCGACGCGGCCTCGGAGTTGCTCTCGGGCCTGCCGGCCGGGCCGCTCACCGATGTGCTCGCCGGGGCGCTGCTGCTGGTGCGCCGCAACCTGTTCGACCAGGCCCCCGCTGTGGTCTCCACCCAGCAGCTCAACTCGGCCCTGAATACCGAGGGGCTGCTCACCGCGACCGATCCGGAAGGGGACCCGGTCGAGTTCGAGATCCTGGCCGCACCGGAATTCGGCGTCGCGACGCTGGCCGCCGACGGCCGCTACCTCTACACCCCGGGAACGGATTTCGCCGGGACGGACAGCTTCACCATCCGGGCCACCGATTCCAACGGCGGGTTCAACCTGTTTTTTCCCTTCAGCACCCCCGCCACCCTGCACACCGTCAAGATCGCCGGCCCGGCACCGGCGACGATGCTGACGGTGAATCTTCGCTCGGCCTTCCTCAAGGACGTCACGGGCACCGAAACCGGCCAGCCTGGCGGCGGCACGCTGGGCGGCAGCTACGTCTACCTGTATCAGCCGCAGCCCGCCGACGGCGCACCGAACTGGACCAAGGTGATCGACAACGGCCGAATCACCCAGTCGGTCAACGCCCCTGACGCCGAGCACCCGGACTACTGGGTCAACGTCGCCCTGAACGCCCAGCACCAGTTGATCAACGGCGGCGCCATCTATCTCATCGTGCAGAGCGAGAACCCCGAGCCGTGCCAGGCCGGCGGGCAGAGCGACTGCCATACCGACCTCACCCAGGTTGCGGACTGGCAGGAAGCCTTTGTCCAGCAGAAGGTTCAGGACTACAACTACGGATACACCGCCTTCGAGTACGCCCTGCTCAGCCAGGCCGGCGATCAGGGTGACATCACCTACATCCCCGGATTCGGCCCGCATGTCGCGGTCAAGGTCTGCGCGACGCCGAGCAGTTGCGACACCCGCGGACTGGCGCAGAACGCCACGGACTTCATCGCCGGCCTCCTGGACGCCGGGGTGAGCCCGCAGGCCGTGTTCACCTATCCCAGCGCCCCGGAGTCGAGCACCCCGTACAGCCCCCTGGACGGCAAACCCTCGATCGTCATCTCGCCGTCCAACGGCACGTTCGGCGCCGGTTACTACCCCGAATCCAATTGGGACGACTACCTCACCGAGACGATCGACGCGCTGCCGCCGGGCGCGATGTCGTTCTCCGGAACCACGGCCGGGGCCAGGGACGCCGCCGGAATCTGGCACAACGGGCAGTACTACTCCTACAGCGTGCAGGCCGTCCGGGACACCGGCGGCACAAGCTTTTACCTGTTCAGCCCCGACGCCAACAGCCAGACCCGGGGCTACATGCTCATCGAGCAGACCGACGTCGGCAAGAACCTGTACGCACCGGGCCGGGGCAGCGCACTGGCCGCCCTCTACGAGAGCGTGACGGTCAGCGACGGCGTCATCACTGCACTCGGTACGCCCTACGACATTCCCGGCCGTACACCGCCAGGCACCGGCGCGCCCGGCCCGGGACAGTTCAACGTCTCGGCCAACAACCAGTGGGGCAACGCGCTAACGCAGTACTTCACCGGTTTCACCGCCGGCAACTGGGGGACCGTGGCCGAGCAGGCGAACCCGGTCAATCAGGGTGGGCCCACCGCCGCCAATCTCGACGGGACAGTTGATCTCAACACCAACCTGAACTGGGAC
>JAGQTO010000300.1 GCA_020439025.1 Mycobacterium sp.
GTTCACCCCCGCGTTGTGGGCTTTCTCCAGCGCCGCGAGCCCAGCATCCCGCACCTGCGCGTTCTTCTGCAGCGACCGCGCCGGGATCCCGGTCTGGCGGCCGAACTTGTCCATCTGGTCGTAGGTGACCAACGTCGGAACGAGAAACGCGTCGTTGTCCAGCAACAGCGTGATGGTCTCGTCGTCGAGCAGGTTGCCGTGTTCCACGCAGCGCACCCCGGCCCGCAGGGCCCGGTTGACCCCGCGCGGATGGTAGGCGTGCACCGTCACATAACGGTTGTGGTTGTCGGCCTCGATGACGGCCGTGCGCATCTCCTCGTCGCTGTACTGAACTTCCGAAACGTCGTCGAGGGGCGACGCCACGCCGCCCGACAACAGCATCTTCAGATGTGCCGCGCCGTTGCGGAACTCCTCGCGGGCAGCGTGACGGACCGCCTCGATCCCGTCGGCGATGCGGGCGAAGGAGGGCTGGGCCTGACAGCAGGGCAACCGTTCATCCCCCCGGGCGCGCAGATCGCCGTGGCCGCCGGTCTGGGAGAGCGCCTTGCCGCCGAACACCAGCCGTGGCCCCACCGCCAGACCCTCGTCAAGGGCCCGGGCCATCCCCCAATCGGCGCCGCCGACATCGCGAACGGTGGTGAAGCCGCGCCGCAACATCCGCCCGGCCTCGGCCAGTGCCCGCACCGTCGCGTAGCCGGCGGTCCAGGAGGCGGCGTCCACCAGATCGAACGTCGTCAGCAGGAGGTGGACATGGGCGTCGACCAAGCCCGGCATGACGGTGCCACCGGCGGCGTCGATGACCCTGGTGTCAGCGGCCGCGGCCGGTGGCGTCCCGGTGCCGGAGTCGGCGATGACGCCCCCGGAGATCTCCATCCAGGATCGGTCGCTGAGCGTCCCGGCGGCGGGATCGAGCAGGTGCGCTTCCCGGATCAGCAGGGTCTCGGTCAACGGCGGATCCCTTCTAGCTGTTCGCTGCGGCGGTCATCCAACGCTGACCATTGCCTTTGGCCTTCTCAGCTGACCATAGCCTTTGGCCTTCCCGCGGGAGGTTGTTCGCGGTGCTACCCCACCACCGCATCGAGCGCGCGATAGATCCGCTGCTCGCTGACCGGACGAGCGGTACCCAGCTGCTGGGCCCACAGACTGACCCGGAACTCCTGGATCATCCGGGCGATGTCGACCATATCGGGCCCCGCCGCACGCGCGGGGGAAAGCGCCTGCGCCACTTCGTCATAGGCGTCCTGAACGGCCCGGACCCGCTGCATGCGCTCCCGGTCCGCAGACAGGCCGTGCGGTAACCGTTCGAGGCGCCGGGAGATGGCGGTCAGATAGCGGACCAGGTCGCCCAGATGCGCTGCACCGGTGGCGGCGACGAATCCCGGCGCCACCAGAGCCGCCAACTGGGCGCGGACGTCGGCCAGCGCCTCGGCCTGCGCGGGTGGCGGGGCCTCCGGCAGGAGCATCTGGACCTGCTGCAACGCCGCCAGCACCTTCTCAGTGCGGGCGAGGACCTCGGCGGTGGTCGCCATCAGAGCCTCGCCGACCCGTTTGCGGGCGGCCTCGAACTCGGCGCGGGTCCACAGCGGGGTCGGTGTCAGGGCGCCGACAGCGGCGTCGGCACAGTCGTCGAGCAATGCCTGCAGCGAACCGTCGGGGTTGCCGGCCAGCGTGAGCCGGCGACGGGTATCCAGTTTCTTCTCCAGGGATTTCACCGGGGACGCTGTCGCCAGCCGCAGCAGCCGCCGCAAACCTGCCGGAGTGGCGGCATCGCGTTCGGCCGCGGTGGCGAACACCCGGATGTTCACGACCTTCCCAGCGTCGACCAAACCCGGATAACCCCGTAGTCCACCGCGCTCCACGGTGCGGGGCAACTCCTCGAAGTCCTCGGGCCAGTCCCGGATCCCGTCGCGCTCCAGCCCGTCGGCGACCGCGGCGACCACGGCCCGGCGGGTCTGGCCCGCCAACCGGTCCTGCAGGGCCTCGAGATCCTTGCCGCGAGCCAACTCCGCCCCGTCGGGACCCTCGACCGCGAAGGTCACGCGCAGGTGGGCGGGCAGCTTTCCGAGGTCGAAGGCCGTGACCGGGACCAGCACTCCGGTGCGTCGGTGCAACTCCCTCTGCAGCACTTCCAGCAGCGGTTGGTCCCCGGGTTCCAGATCGGCCAGCACCGCCCGGGCGGTGTCCGGGGCAGGAACGAAGTTGCGCCGCAGGTCCTTCGGCAACGACCGGATCAACGCGGTCACCAGTTCCTCTCGCAGGGCGGGCACCTGCCAGCCGAACTGCTCGCCGCCCAGCCGGGCCAACACCCCGACCGGGACGTGGACGGTGACGCCGTCGTCAGCAGCGCCGGGCTCGAAGCGGTAGCTCAGGGGCAGCGAGAGATCCTCGCAGCGCCAGTGGTCCGGGCGGTCGGCCTCGGCGTCGGTGACCCGCAACAGATCCGCGCGGGTCATGGTGAGGAGATCCGGGGTGCGGTGGCGCTGCTTCTTCCACCAGCCGTCGAAATGTCGCGCCGAGACCACCTCCGCGGGGATGCGGGTGTCGTAGAAGGCGTAGATCTCGTCGTCACCGACAAGAAGGTCGCGCCGACGCGCGCGCTCCTCAAGTTCGGCCACTTCGGCCCGCAGCCGGGCGTTGTCGGCGAAGAAGTGGTGCCTGGTCTGCCAGTCGCCCTCGACCAGGGCGTGCCGGATGAATAGCTCCCGGGACGCCTCCGGGTCCACCGCGGCGTAACCCACCGGTCGGCGCGCCACCAGCGCAAGCCCGTAGAGCGTCACCCTTTCGAAGGCCACCGCCGCTCCCCGGCGGGCATCCCAGTGCGGCTCGCTGTAGCTTCGCTGCACCAGGTGCCCGGCGACCCGCTCGATCACCTCCGGGTCGATGCGCGCCGCGGTGCGCCCGTAGAGCCGACTGGTCTCCACTAGATCGGCGACCACGATCCAGCGCGGCGGGCGTTTGGCCAGCGCGGACCCCGGCGCCAGGACGAATCGGACATTGCGCGCCCCGGAATAGTCGCGGGATTCACCCTCGCGCAGGCCGATGTGGGAGAGCAGACCGGCGACCAGGGCGGCATGCACCCGCGCCGGGTCCGCCGGTTCCCCCGCCTCCCCTGCCGTGGCCCGCAGGCCGATCCCCGCGGCGATTCCGCGCAGCTGACCGACCAGATCCTGCCACTCCCTGATGCGCAGGTAGTGCAGGAAATCCTCGCGGCACAGCCTCCGAAACGCACTGCCGGACAGGCTCTTACGCCGTTCCTGAAGGTAATTCCACAGGTTCAGGAAGGACATGAAGTCACTGGCCGGGTCAGCGAAGCGGGCGTGTTTCTGCCGGGCCGCCTCCTCCTTGTCGGCCGGGCGCTCCCGGGGGTCGGGAATCGACAGGGCCGCGGCGAGCACCAGCACCTCGGCCAGGCATCCCTCGGTGTCCGCCTGCAGGATCATCCGGCCCAGCCGCGGATCGACCGGGATCCGGGCCAACCGCCGGCCGAGGTCGGTGATGGCCCCGGCGGCGTCGAACGCTCCGAGTTCCTGAAGCAGCGCCACCCCGTCATTGACACTGCGCCGCTCCGGCGGATCGATGAACGGAAAGCTCTCGATCTCCCCGAGCCGCAACGCCGACATCTGCAGAATCACCGCGGCCAGGTTGGTCCGCAGGATCTCCGGGTCGGTGTAGCGGGGCCGGCCCTGGAAGTCGGTTTCGGAATACAGCCGGATACACACCCCGGGGGCGGTGCGCCCGCACCGGCCGGACCGTTGGGCGGCGGAAGCCTGCGAGATCGGTTCGATGGGCAGACGTTGGACCTTGGTTCGCCGGCTGTAGCGGGAGATGCGCGCGGTGCCCGGGTCAATGACGTAACGGATCCCCGGCACCGTCAACGAGGTCTCGGCGACGTTGGTGGCCAGCACGACCCGTCGCGACAGCCGACTGGTGTTGGGCCGGAAAACCTTCTGCTGCTCGGCGGTCGGGAGCCGGGCATACAGGGGCAACACCTCGACGCCGGTCCTCCAGCCGCGGCTCGCGGCCCGGACGGCCTCGGCGGTGTCCCGGATCTCCCGTTCCCCGGACAGGAACACCAGCACGTCGCCGGGCGGCTCTGTGAAGAGCTCCTCGAGTGCGTCGACGATCGCCTCGGTCTGGTCGCGGGGCTCGATCCGGACCACTTCGTGGTCGGGGTCGTCGGGGTCATCGCCATCATCGTCGGGGGCCGGGACTTCCAACGGGCGGTAACGGATCTCGACCGGGTAGGTGCGCCCGGAGACCTCCACCACCGGGGCGCCGCCGAAGTGCGCCGCGAAACGCCCGGGGTCGATGGTCGCCGAGGTGACCACCACTTTGAGGTCCGGACGGCGGGGCAGCAGTTGGTGCAGGTAGCCCATCAGGAAGTCGATGTTCAGACTGCGCTCGTGCGCCTCGTCGAGGATCAGCGTGTCGTAGCGCAACAGCCTTGGGTCGCGCTGGATCTCGGCGAGCAGAATCCCGTCGGTCATCAGCTTGACCAGCGTGCGGTCGCTGACCCGGTCGGTGAAGCGCACGCTGTAGCCGATCGCCTCACCGAGCGGGGTGTCGAGTTCCTCGGCGATGCGCTGGGCGACGGTGCGGGCGGCGAGCCGGCGCGGCTGGGTGTGGCCGATCACTCCCCGCACGCCGCGTCCGAGCTCCAGGCAAATTTTTGGCAACTGGGTGGTCTTGCCCGATCCGGTCTCGCCGGCCACGACCACCACCTGGTGGCGGCGAATCGCGTCGGCCAGATCTTCGCGCAGTGCGCTGACCGGGAGGTCCGGGTAGGTGATCGCCGGCACCGCCGCCGCCCGCGCGGCCAGCAGGGCCTCGGCGGCATCGACCCGCTCGGCGATCCGCTGCACCGCCGCGGCGTCGGGGTCAGCACCCATTGACCGCAATCGCCGGCCTAGACGGGCGGCGTCGGCGAGGGTCAGGCCGTCGAGCCGGGCGCGCAGGGCGCGGAGCTCGTCGCGGGTGGCCTGGGACACTGGGCTCAGGATAGTTGGGGCCTCAGGATGGTTGGGAAGGGGCGAGTCATGACGACCGCGGTGATCGTGGGCGGTGTTGTGTTGCTGGCCCTCGGGCTGGTGGCCAGCCAGCTTTTTCGGCTCAGGGACTGGCTCAACCGGCAGCCGCCGGTGCCGCCCGCCGAACATCCCGACACCGAGGAGCCGAGAAGACCCCCTCCGCCCTGATCACGGACCGGCGGAGGCACCCGTCAGCGCGGGGAGTCACCCCGCCAGCTGAAGCTGTTGACGTATTTGCCCATATCCTGCGCGATCTGCAGGTTCGCCGGCGAGGGCGGGCCCGGGCCGAACTCGGGGGTGAAT
>JAGQTO010000048.1 GCA_020439025.1 Mycobacterium sp.
TGCAGATCGGCGACACCCCCGCCGCGGATCTCGTCGGTCGGTTGATTGTCGGAGACGGCATCCCGACCGGCACCACGATCGTCGGCGTGCACTCCGTCGGTGCGGCGGGCGCGCCGAGCGTCTTCGAACTCAGCAACCCGGTGACGGTGGCGGCAGACACCACGGTGGCCACCGTTTACGCCGGCTCGGACCCGGCGGGGCCGTTCAACACCGGTGTTGTTCTCGCGCAGGTTCCCGTGGACGGGTCAACGCCTATCGGGGTGATTCCCGGCCTGAGCACCGTCTACACCGCCCCCGGTACACAGAGCTACGCCTTCGACTTGAACTGGGGCGCGGCAGGGCCGTTCAACTGCACCGTCGACAAGAGTTGCAAGCAGACCCTTCTTGGCGGCTGGATCGCCAGCGAGGTGACCCCGAACCTCACGGCCCGGATGCAGTTCGAGGTGACGCCGGTGTTCTCCGCGGCGTTGCCCAACGACGCCACCGAGGGCCTATCGAACGTCAGGTTCTGGAGCGGGATCGAGGATATTGATCCTCTGGCTGGGCTGTTCTTGGATCCCACCGCGATGCTGGCCGCTTCGGATGGTTCGGTGTGGGTGAGCTATCAGCGCTCGCCGATCGCCAAGGTCATGGAACGTGTTCTTCATGCGATGAATCCGTATGCGATCGGAGAGTCGACGCAGTTCTGGGGCTACATCAGCAATGAGGATGGCACCGGGCCCGGCAATGTGTTGACCGTCACCGGCTGCGCGCCGGGAGGCAGCCGGCAGTGCGACCTTGCCAACGGGGGCACGGTCCGGCCGAATTCCCAGCAAGAGATCACCCTCGTCCCCACCGTGACCGTAGACGGGCAGACGCAGACGCAGACCTGGGGTACACCGCCCTTCGACACGGTCCCGGTGTGTTCGGGGAACACCTGCACGAGCACGGACACGACCATTGTGGTCGGTAAGAGCACTACCTCAGTCTTCTCCGAAGTATTCGGGATCGGCGACGGCGGTGGCCCCAGCGAGAGCTTCTACCTCGACTACACCCCCCTCGCCAAGGGGTCTGGCGTTGCGACCCCGGTTGGCGTTGCGACCGGATCGGCCGAGACGGGGTGGACGACGCCGGTTCTCCTGCAGGCGACGCCGACGAAACTGCGCGGCATCTGGGCTGATGTGACGAGGTGGACCTTGGGTGCCGGCGCGCTCATCACCGGAAACCTCGAGGAATTCCGGAAAGAGGTGAAAACGATCGAGGATTACTCTCCGGAGCGCAAAGCGGAGTTTCTGCGATTGCTCGCTGAGCCGTTGCCGGAGAATCAGGTGCGGCAGTACAAGTTCGTCGATGGCAAATGGCAGCTCGCCCAGAGTTTCGTCACGACGATGAACGGCGTCAACGGCACCGGGGGCGGGGACACCGGTAATACCAACTCGGGCACGCGGTCGGTGGCGGTTCCGCATGCGCTGGTGGAGGCCGCCGATGGTCAGATTTTTGTCGCCAGCCGGGGTTTGGCCGGTGGGGCTGTTGAGCCGAACAACCGCAGTGGGTGGGCGCGGTTCTCGCCGGGCTGGAGCAAGCAGGTGGGTTACGTTCACCGGCTCGGCGGCGAGGAGATCACGTTCACCGGCAGCATCGGCTCCGGGTCTTCCGGGTCGGAGGGTTCGCTGCCGGGTGTGGTGTTGACGGTCACCGAGATGGGTGCGGGCAGTAATCCGATCGTGGTCGGTCAAACCCTGTCGGCGGAGGGTCTGCCCGAGGGGACCCGGATCATGAGCCAGCTCACCTACGGCTCGGAGGGGTTGAAGGTCGGCAATGCCGACCAGCGGCCAGATGATCTGGGTGGGGTGGGCACTTATCTGATCGCGGGCGCGCCGATTGCGCTCGACTCGAGGGACATGCATCAGCTGTCTGCGCAGACCATCGACCTGGATGGCTCGGCCACCTGGGGCACCATGGCCGCTGCCCCTGACGGCACGCTGTGGGTGGGGATCAACGATCTGGGCAACCTGGGCCGCGATCCGGGCATCGCAGGACTGGTTTCGCCGATTGTGGGGATTGCGCGGAGCGTTAAGAACGGTGCGCTCCAGCAGCTAGCTCCGACCGCTGACGGGTCGTGGACCACCCAGGACGTCGAATACACGTTCATGCATCCGCCGGCCGGGTTCGCGATCACCGAGACCAGCGCCGCCCCGGTGCGGTTCGTGGGCAGCATCTCGGGCACGACGCTGACGGTGACCGAGGTCGAATCGGGTGCGGTCAATGACGCGAACCAACTCGTCGTGGGGACCGGGCTGTATGAGGGTCAGTACATCACCGGGAACGGTGTGGCGACGGGCACGACGATCGGCAAACAGCTGTCCGGTACGACCGGTGGGGTGGGCACCTATGAGCTCAGCTCGACGGTCGGCGATCAGACGGTGGGTGGGTCGGACGGTATCGAGATGGCCGCCGACACCTACGCTCTGTGGGTCAACGACTCCACCGCCAACGGCCGGGAATTCGCCGTTCCCGCATTGTCCAACGTGGTCCACCTGAACAATTCGCAGAATCTGAAGCTGAAGTCGACGGTTGTGCGAATTGATTCCTCATGCACCGATACCGGGTGTGGGAACCGCCAGGATGTGGGCCGGGGTGCGATGGGTCTGATCGCGGTTCCGGGCGAGGATGCGGTCCTGGTGGCGGTGGGCACGACATCGTTGCTGGGTGAGGTCGGCTACGGTGCGGGGGCCTGGCTCTGCGGCGGCGCTGAAATCTGTGGAACCGGCGGCTCGCTGGTGGGGACGGAAATCTCGAAGTTGTGGAAGCAGGGCAGCGGTCACATCAAGGAGGTGTCGTACAACCCGAATGCCTATCAGGCCGATAACGGGGGCGAGCGCACGAACGGGCTTGCTTTCCTCACGGTCAGCGAGACGTTGGAGATTCCCACCGACTGGCTGGGTACCAACGAGTCGCTGATGCCGGACGCGGGCCGTCCGCAGAGTCTGGCTCTTGGCCCGGACGGGTCGATCTACATGGGTGGCCGGGGAGCGCACGGCGCGGTGCGCAAGGCCGACGTGGCGAGCCTCAACCCCTTGAGCTACCTCGAATTGGGCACGCTGTTCACCGTTTTCAGGGCTGTCTGGGGTCTGGTCGAATACGCCAACGTGGTGGCGTGCGTGGATTTCAATCAGTGCGCGAACGACTCCGTCATCGACCCGTACCGGCGGGCGTATGAATACAAGACCGAGTATGCGCCGGCGTTCGTCTCGCAGGTGTGGACGCCGACGCAGGGTCTTCTGGACACGCCCGGTACTCCGCTCGAGTTCGGGTCGATCCCGCGGATTCAGACCTTCGGGCAGGTGTATCCGTTCGTCTCGCCGGTGACGGTGGATCCGAAGACGGGCCTGCCGACGGGGGCGCCGGAGGGGATCTTCGTTCAGAACGGCCAGTTCGGTGGGGCGGCGTTCGTGCCGACCGTGCCGGGGGTTCCCGGCGGTGATGGCTCGGCGCCTCCGATCGTCGGCAACGTCGACGGGGAGTCGGCGACGCTGAGCTGGCAGCCGCCGGCCACGTTGCGGGGTTCGTCGGTGATTTCCTACACCGCGCGGGCCTATGCGGGGGACACCTCCCAGAGTGTGACGACCTCGGGGACCGAGGCTGCGTTCACCGGGTTGCAAGCCAACGGCGGCACTACCTATTTCACGGTCAGTGACACCAATGTGCTGGGCACCAGCAGCACCGCCAACGGCCAGGTCGCCAGCGGGCAGTTGTGGCTGGCCGCCGACGGCACCACGGTGTTGCCGACTGAGGGTCTGGGCGTGGGCGCGGTCACCGACGGAACGGCGTTCACCAACGGCGGCTTCGACGGGTGGGGCAACGCCTATTCGTGGAATGCGATCCCGGGTTCGGAGTCGGCGACGCTGAGTTGGAACGGGGTGAGCTTCGGATTGGGTCGGGTGGCTGGCCTGGCCACCGCCGGGGCTGGGGGGTCGCAGCCCAATCAGCCGAATGTGGCCCGGTTCGCCGGTCAGACGTTGGTGTTGTCGCAGTCGATGGTCGATGCCCAGTTCGACACCAGCGACCGGGGTGTGTATCAGGCGGTGAATGTGCTGAATCTGGCGGGGGCGGCGGCCAACGGCGCTCAGGAGCAGGTGGCGATCCGGCTGAACTACACCGACGGGACCAGCGAGATCTGGGAGCAGTCGTTCAGTGACTGGACCGATCCGGGGTATTTCGCCAATGAGGCGATCATCTCCTCCCAGGGCTACCGCAACACGGCCTCGGGGGGCACCGACTCGACGACGACCTATGTGTACGGGTATTCCCATGCGGTGGCGCAGGGCAAGACCCTGGAGAGTGTGACCCTGCCCGTTGAGGCCGATGTGGCGCTGTTGGGGTTGGCGATGTCGACGGCGATCGCGGTGTCGCTGGGCCAGAACGTCTCGAACAGCCCGTTGAACAC
>JAGQTO010000301.1:0-551 GCA_020439025.1 Mycobacterium sp.
TTGATGGTGCCGAAGGTGATGACCTGGGCGACGCGGTCGCTGCGCAACTGCTCGGCGGCATAGCGCACCATCTCGCCGCGGCGGCGGTCGTCGAAGTCGATGTCGATGTCGGGGGCCGAAGGCCGTTCCGGGTTGAGGAAGCGCTCGAAGAGCAGCCCGTGCGGGATCGGGTCGATATTGGTGATCCCGAGCGCATAGGCCACCAGCGAGCCGGCGGCCGATCCCCGGCCGGGACCGACGCGGATGTCGATGGAGCGCGCGTAGTTGATCAGATCGGCGACGATCAGGAAGTAGGCGGGGAAACCCTTGCCGCAGATGACGTCGATCTCGTAACCGGCCCGTTCGGTGTATTCCGGCGGCACGCCGGCCGGGAAACGCCGGCGCAGACCCGCCTCGACCTCGTGGCGCAACCAGGACCCCTGATCATGGCCCTCGGGCACCGGGAAGATCGGCATACGGTCCCGCGGGGTCCACACCTCGTCATAGGACTGCACCCGCTCGGCGATGAGCAGCGTCGAGTCGCAGGCACCCGGGATCTCGCCGTCCCACAG
>JAGQTO010000301.1:654-11984 GCA_020439025.1 Mycobacterium sp.
TGGGCGGCATCGCGGGTGACGTAGTGGCAGTCGTTGGTGGCCAGCGGCGGGATGCCCAGCTTGCGGCCTACCTCCAACAGCCCGTCGCGGACCCGCCGCTCGATCGACAGGCCGTGGTCCATCAACTCCAGGAAGTAGTTGTCGGCCCCGAAGATCTCCCGCCACTTGGCGGCCGAGGCGACGGCCTCGTCGAACTGGCCCAGCCGCAGCCGGGTCTGGACCTCCCCGGACGGGCATCCGGTGGTGGCGATGATGCCCTCGGCGTGCTCGGCGATGATCTCGGCATCCATCCGGTTCCACTTGCCCAGCTGGCCCTCGAAGGATGCCAGCGAGGTCAGCTTGAACAGGTTGCGCAACCCGGTGGCGTTCTCGGCGACCATCGTCAGGTGGGTGTAGGAGCCGCTGCCGGACACATCGTCGGACTTCTGCCCGGGGTCTCCCCAGAGAATCCGGCGGGTGTCGAAGCGGGAACCGGGCGCGACGTACGCCTCGACCCCGATGATCGGTTTGATCCCGGCCTTGGTGGCGGAGTTGTAGAACTCGCTGGCCCCAAACATGTTGCCGTGATCGGTCATCCCGATGGCCGGCATCTCCAGCCGCTGCGCCTCCGACAGCATCGGCGTGATCTTGGCGGCGCCGTCGAGCATGGAGTACTCGGTGTGGTTGTGCAGGTGCACGAAGGCGCCGGTCTGATTGCCCATAGGCCCGACAGTCTAGGGGCGCGGGCCGACGCCCTCGGCGTGTCGGTGAGCCGTGTCTACCGATCAGGCGTCATCGCGCAGCTTGCGGGCGATCTCCTTGGCCTGCTCGGGGGTCAGTTCCCCGGAGAGCTGGAGCACCTGACCGTCGATCGGGCCGGAGATCTTGGGGCCCCACACCACCGTGCCGTCACGGACGAACGCGACCTGCTTGCCCACCTGTCCGGCAGTGAATTGGCCGAACTCCTTGGCCGACTCCGGCGTCATCGACATCTGCACGATCTCGACGCCGGTCAGCGGGTTGAGAAAGGAGTCGACGTCGGTCAGCTGAACCCGCAGGCCCTCGGGCGCCAGTTCGTACACAGCGGTCTTTTCGATATCGCAGACCTTGATCTGCTTGTCCGGCGGCGTGGGCGCCGGCGGCGGACACTGCTCGGGGGTGGTCACGAAGGCACTGATCACCGGGCGCACCGGCAGCGGTTTGATGGTCAGCACCGGTGCCGTCGTGGTGGTCGGGGTCGTCGGCATGTCGGCCTGCCGGTTCAGCCGCGGCGCCAGCAGCCCGAGCAGCACCGGCACGACGATCGCCGCCGAGGACAGCGCTGCCATAACGGCGATCAGGATTTTCCGTTTCCGGCGTCTGGGTTCGGTCATGATCCCTGCAAGTTACCTGGCCGATCCACCCGGGCGGCTCGCCGCCCGCCGAACGCGCGGGATAGCGCGTCGGTGCTGAAGATCGCCAACGCCGCCCAGATCAGCGCGAACCCAGCCCAGCGCACCGGCGGCATCGGCTCGTGGTCGACTAGCACCCCCCAAGCCATCTGCAGTGACGGGGTGAGGTACTGCAGCAGGCCGAGGGTCACCAGCGGCAGCCGCTGGGCGGCAGCGCCGAACAGCAGCAGTGGCACCGCGGTCACCGGCCCGCACAGCGCCATCAGCAGCGCATGGCCGGCACCGTGGTTGGTGAAGTGTGAGCTCCCGCTGAGCTGTAAGACCACCAGGTAGGCCAGGGCAAAGGGAGCGGCGATGGCGGTCTCGACCGCGACACTGACCCGGGGATCGGTCGGAACGATCTTCTTGACGGCGCCGTAGAGGCCGAAGGACAGGGCCAGTCCGATCGCGATCAGCGGCGGGCCGTCGAGGCCCACCGAAAGCAGCAGCACCGCGGCCATCGCGATCGTCAGGGCCACCCACTGGCCGGGGTTGAGTCGCTCGGCGAAGACCGCGACCCCGAGGACCACGCTGACCAGCGGAGTGACGAAGTAACCCAGCGCTGCGTCGACCACATGGTTCGCGTTGACGGCGTAGATGTAGATCAGCCAGTTCGTCGAGATCAGTGCCGAGGCGCAGGCCAGCAGCAGCCAGGTCCGGCCGGTGATGGCCGCCAGGTCACCCAGCCTCCGGATAACCACCAGCAGCACGGCCAGGAGAAGCAAGGTCCACACGATGCGGTGGGCGAGCACCTCCACGGTCCCGGCCGGGGCGAGCAGGGTGAAAAAGGCCGGGAATACGCCCCACAGGCCATAGGCGCCGAGACCGAACAGCAGGCCGCGGGGGTCGCCGACGCGGTGCGGTGTCGTCAACGAGCCCGGTGCCGCCAAGGGGCGCGGCGTCGTCAAGACTCCGCTCGCAGCACATCCAGGGCATGCTGCAGGTCAGCCGGGTACGGGCTGGTGATCTCGATTCGGCGTCCGTCGCCAGGGTGCGCGAACGCCAGCGAGCGCGCATGCAACCACTGGCGTTCCAGGCCGAGACGCCGGGCCAGCACCGGGTCCGCTCCGTAGGTCAGATCGCCGGCGCAGGGGTGGTGCAGCGCGGCGAAGTGCACCCGGATCTGGTGGGTCCGGCCGGTCTCCAGGTGGATGTCGAGCAGGCTTGCCGAGCGGAACATCTCCAGCGTGTCGTAGTGGGTGATGCTGTGCCGTCCGTTCTCGGTGACGGCGAACTTCCAGTCGTGGCCGCGGTGCCGGCCTATCGGGGCGTCGATGGTTCCGCTGGAAGGGTCCGGATGCCCCTGCACCACCGCGTGATACCGCTTGTCCACGGTGCGTTGCTTGAACGCCCGTTTGAGCACCGTGTAGGCCCGCTCGGAGAGCGCAACCACCATGACGCCGGAGGTGCCGACGTCGAGGCGGTGGACGATCCCCTGCCGCTCGTGGATGCCAGAGGTGGAGATCCGGAAGCCCGCAGCGGCCAGCCCACCCAGCACGGTGGGTCCGTGCCAGCCCACCGTCGCGTGCGCGGCAACCCCGGGTGGCTTGTCGACGGCGACGATGTCGTCGTCGGAATACAGGATCTCCATCCCCTCGATCTCGACCGGGGTGTTCTGCACCGGTGGCCGCTCCTCCGGGAGGGTCACCGTCAGCCACGCGCCGGCTTCGAGCTTGTCGGACTTGCCGACGGCGGTTCCGTCGATCTGGACGCCGCCGGCTTCGGCGACCGCGGCGACCGCGGTCCGCGACAGGCCGAGCAGCCTGGCCAGCCCGGCGTCGACGCGCATCCCGGCCAGTCCGTCCGGTACCGGCATCGAACGCTCGGTCATAGGGCCGCGTCCGGTTCGGCGCCGGGCCTGCGCCGGCCGGGGTTGTCGAAGTCGTAGCCGAGGAAAGAGAGCACGACGAGCAGGATCGCGCCGCCCACGACCGCAGAGTCGGCGACGTTGAACACCGGCCACCACCCGACCGACAGGAAGTCGACGACATGACCGCGCAACGGCCCGGGCGACCGGAAGAACCTGTCGATCAGGTTGCCGACGGCCCCGCCGAGGATCATGCCGAGGCCGAGCGCCCACCACGGCGAGACCAGGCGCCGGCCCATCCAGACGATGCCCGCCACCACGCCGATGGCGACGAGCGTCAGCACCCAGGTGTAGCCGGTCGCCATTGAGAAGGCCGCGCCGGAGTTGCGGACCAGCGTCCAGGTGACGGTGTCGCCGATGATCGAGACCGGCCGTCCCGGGGTAAGCAACATGACGGCGAGCACCTTGGTGACCACGTCGACGGCGAGCACCACGGCGGCAACGGCGAAGAGTAGACGCACGCGCCGACGCGGCGGCGCCGGCGCTTCGGCGGCCCGCGCTGGTTCGTCGATCACGCCCCCATCATTCCTTAGGGCATTGCCTGGTGCGCTCACACCGCTGACCAAGCTGCAATGATGACCGGCATGCCTCATTTGGTCATGATCACCACCGGCGGCACGATCGCCACCAGCGCGGGCCCCGACGGGGCCCTGCGCCCAGCGCGCAGCGGCGCCGACCTGGCTGCCGGACTCGATGTCGACGTGGTCGATCTGATCAGCGTGGACAGCTCCCAACTCACCCCCGAGGACTGGATTCGGATCGCGTCGGCCGTCAGCCGGGCGGCATCCTCGGGGGCGGACGGCATCGTGGTCACCCACGGCACCGACACCATGGAGGAGACCGCGCTGTGGCTGGAGCTCGGATATGACGGCGAGGTGCCGGTGGTGCTGACCGGCGCGGCGCGCGCCGCCGACGACCCCGAAGCCGACGGTCCGGCGAATCTGCGTGACGCGCTGGCCGTTGCGGCCAGTCCCCTGGCCCGCGGCATGGGCGTCCTGCTGAGCTTCGGCGGCATGGTGCTCGCACCACTGGGCGCGACGAAGTTCGGCGGTGAGGCCGTCTTCACCGGCAACGCGGTCGGGTCGGTGTCCGGCGGCGTCTTCACGAAACAGGCCGACAAGGACCGCCCCTACCTGGGGCGGGTCGCATCGGCCCCCCGTGTTGACATCGCTGCGGCCTATCCCGGCGCGGACGGGACCGCCTTCGACGCCTTCATCGCCGCCGGCGCGCGAGCCGTGGTGCTGGAGGGGATGGGCGCCGGCAACGCCGGGACCGCCGTCCTCGACGCGGTCGCCCGCGCCTGCCGGCGCGGTGTCTCAGTGGCGGTCACCACCCGGGTTTTCGACGGGCAGACCAGGGCGGTCTACGGTCCGGCACACGACCTCGCCGAGGCGGGCGCGATCATGGTGCCGCGGCTGCGCAGCAGCCAGGCCCGGGTGCTGGTGATGGCCGCGCTCGGGGCGGGTCTACCCGTCGACGACATCGTCACCCGCTGGGGCTGACCCCCAGGCCAGGCTGTCAACCGGGTCGGCGGGGGTCAGTTCGGCGGAGTCGATGGCAAAGGTCCGCATCAAGCCCGGCCCGGTGGCCCGGGTCTCGAACCGCACGCTAACCACGCCATGGCCGGCGCCCTGAACCCAGCCGTGACCGTGCACCGGGTGGGTCAGGTCGTCGCCGACCCGCCAGCCCGCCGCTTCCTCGGGAGGTTCGGCGGCCGCGGACTCGCTGGACGTCGCCGCGCCGTGGGGTTCCGCACCGTCGTGTCCTGCGCAGTACTCTTCCAGTCCGGGAAACAGCGACTCCTGACGGACATCGCTGAGACCCGAAAACCCCACGCCGACAAGGCGGATCGGACCGACATCGCGGGGGTCGAGCAACAGCCGCCGGGCGGTGGCCGTCAGGGTGGCCGCCTCGGCGGTGACATAGGGCAGCGTCGCCGAGCGGGTCAGGGTCGACATATCGGACTTTCTGAGCTTGACGGTGACCGTCCGGGCACCGCGGCCGTCGCGCACCAGCCGCCGGTGCGCGTGCTCGGCGATCGACCCGACCGCTGCGCGAAGTCTCTCCACCGTGGTGAGATCGGCCTCGAAGGTCGACTCGGCGCTGATCTGTTTGGCCTCGGCCCGTTCGACCACCGGACGGTCGTCGATGCCCCGGGCCAGCCGGTGTAGCGCCGGCCCCACCGCGGCACCCAGGATGTCGGCGGCTTCGGCTTCGGTCAGCGCCGCGAAACCGCCGACGGTCTCGATCCCGAGCCGGCGCAGCTTCTCCTCCGCGACCGGGCCGATGCCCCACAACCGCCGGACCCCCAGTCCGGCGAGAAGTTCCGGTTCGTCGGAACGTGCGATGACCCGTACCCCGTCCGGTTTAGCCAGCCCGGAGGCGATCTTGGCGATCTGCTTGCCCGACCCCGCCCCCACCGACGCCACCAGCCCGGTGCGCTGCCGAAGCCGCAGCCGCAACTGCGCGCAGAAGGCCTCCACCTGTCGGGGGGAGGCACCGTGCAGTTCCGCCGGTTCGGCGAAGGCCTCGTCGAAGGACAGTTGCTCGAGCACCGGCACCACCGCGCGGACGGTGTCCATCACCGTGGCGCTGGCGACGCCGTAGACCGCACCACGCGGCGGCAGCACCACTGCGCCGGCGCCGATCAGCCGGCGGGCCTGATGGACCGGCATCGCCGACCGGGCACCGAAGGCGCGTGCCTCGTAACTGGCCCCGGCCACCACCCCGCGTCCGCCGCGGCCTCCGACCAGGACCGGCCGGCCCCGCAGGGTGGGCCGGGTCAGCTGCTCCACGGAGGCGAAGAACGCATCCATATCGAAGTGCAGCACCCAGCGGGACACTCAATCATTGTGCGTCGAGTGAGGAATCTTGCAGACAGCCACTCGCGCTTCGTCTGCAAGATTCCTCACTCGGCGCGGGCGATCGCCACCCGGACACCGTCGCCGATCTCCACACCGTCGGCGGGTTCGGCGAACTCGAAGCCGGTCGCCAGGATCTCCCCGGCGATCAGTTCGCGGTGTGCGCGCGCCCACCCGGCCCGTTCAGCGGGCACCGCCATCACCACGGTGATGCGGTCGCTGACCTCCAGACCGGAGGATTTGCGCAGGTCCTGCAGTTCCCGGATGCGGTCTTTGGCCCAGCCCTCGGACTCCAGTTCCTCGGTGAGGGTGTCGTCGAGCACCACCAGTCCGGCCCCGTCGGACAGCGCCGCGGTGCAGCCCGGGTCGGCCGCGACGAGGCGGGAGTCGTACTCCCCCGGGTTGAGTACCACCTCCCCGGCGCTCAGCGTGCCATCGTCGTTGAGCACCCCGGTCCCGGCCTTGACCGCCTTGATGGCCGCCTGCACCGCCTTGCCGAGACGCGGGCCGGCCACCCGCGCGTTCACGGTCAGCTCGAAACGGCCGTGCGCGGCGATATCCCCGGTCAACTCGACGGCCTTGACGTTCAGTTCGTCGGCAATGAGATCGGCGAACGGCCGCAGCCGCTCGGGATCCTCCACCGCGACCGTCAGTTTCGGCAGCGGCAGGCGCACCCGCAGCTTCTTGGCCTTGCGCAGCGATGACGCCGCCGAACACACCTCTCGGACCTGATCCATGGCGGCGACCAGTCCAAGGTCCGCGGGAACCACGCCGGCTTCCGGCCAGTCGGTCAGATGCACTGAACGGCCGCCGCTGATGCCCCGCCAGATCACCTCGGTCGCCATCGGTAGCAGCGGCGCCGCCAGCCGGGTGGTGACCTCCAGCACGGTGTGCAGGGTGTCTATGGCCTCGGCGTCCTCCTCCCAGAATCGCGAGCGGGACCGCCGCACGTACCAGTTCGTCAGAGCTTCGGTGAACTGGCGGAGCTGCTCGCAGGCGCCGGAGATATCGCAGACGTCCAGGGCCTCGGTCAGTTCGTCGCGCAGCACGGCCAGCTTGGCCAGGATGTAGCGATCCAGCACGTGCGTCGAGTCGGTGCGCCAGGCCCCCACCCGCGGCGCGTAAAGGGTCAGGAAGCTGTAGGCGTTCCACAGCGGCAGCAGCACCTGGCGCACGCCCTCGCGGATGCCCTGCTCGGTGACGATCAGGTTGCCGCCGCGCAGGATCGGCGAGGCCATCAGGAACCAGCGCATGGCATCGGAGCCGTCGCGGTCGAACACCTCGTTGACATCCGGGTAGTTGCGCAGCGACTTGCTCATCTTCGCACCGTCGTTGCCCAGCACGATGCCGTGCGCCACGCAGGTCTTGAACGCCGGTCGATCGAACAGCGCGGTGGCCAGAACGTGCAGTGTGTAGAACCAGCCCCGGGTCTGGCCGATGTACTCGACGATGAAATCACCGGGAAAGTGCGCCTCGGTGTTCGCCGAGCCCGCGAACCAGTCGGAGTTCTCGAACGGGTAGTGCACCTGGCCGTAGGGCATCGAACCGGAGTCGAACCAGACGTCGAAGACGTCCTCGATCCGGCGCATGGTGGACTCACCGGAGGGGTCGTCGGGGTTGGGCCTGGTCAGCTCGTCGATATAGGGTCGGTGCAGGTTCTCCGGGCGCACCCCGAAGTCCCGTTCCAGTTCGTCGAGACTGCCGTAGACGTCGATGCGCGGGTGGGCCGGGTCGTCGGAAACCCACACCGGGATCGGCGTGCCCCAGTATCGGTTTCGTGAGATCGACCAGTCCCGCGCCCCGGACAGCCACTTGCCGAACTGCCCGTCCTTGACATGTTCGGGATACCAGGTGATCTGCTGGTTTAGTTCAACCATCCGGTCGCGGAACTCGGTGACACGTACGAACCAAGATGACACCGCGCGGTAGATCAGCGGGTTGCGGCAGCGCCAGCAGTGCGGGTACGGGTGGTCGTAGGTCTCGTGCCGGATCAGCACGGGTGCGTTGACCGAGGCCGCCCCGGTGCCGTTCTTCAGGTCCCGGATGATCGCCGCGTTGGCCTCGAACACCTGCTGGCCCTGGTAGTCCGGCACCTGGGAATCGAAACGCCCCTTGGAGTCCACCGGGGTGACCGGCACGATGCCGACGGTGTCGGTGGTGGCCTTGTCGTCCTCGCCGTAGGCCGGGGCCATGTGCACCACGCCGGTTCCGTCCTCGGTGGTGACGAAATCCCCGCGCAGAACGTGGAAGGCGTTCCCCGAGTCCGCGAAGTAGGGAAACGGTGGCAGGTAGCGCAGACCGAGCAGTTGCTCTCCGGTGTAGCTGCCCAGGATTTCGGGCTCCTCCCCCAGCTCCCGGGCGTAGGCGGCCAGTCGGGCTCTGGCCAGCACCAGACGGCGGCCGGCCGCCGAGACGATGACGTACTCGACCTCGGGGTTGACCGCGACGGCCTGATTGGACGGCAGGGTCCACGGGGTGGTGGTCCAGACCACGAGGTAGGCGCCATCGAGATCGGAACCCGGCGTGGCAACCCGGAATCCGACCGTGATGGCGGGGTCCTGACGGCTCTGGTAGACGTCGTCGTCCATCCGCAGTTCGTGGGCCGACAGCGGGGTCTCGTCGTTCCAGCAGTACGGCAGCACCCGCACGCCTTCGTAGGCCAGGCCCTTGTCCCACAACTGCTTGAACGCCCAGATCACCGACTCCATGAAGGACAGGTCCAGGGTCTTGTAGTCGTTGTCGAAGTCCACCCAGCGGGCCTGACGGGTGACGTAGGCACGCCACTCGTTGGTGTAGCGGAGCACCGAGTCGCGACAGGCGTCGTTGAACTTCTCGATGCCCATCGCCTCGATCTGGGCCTTGTCGGTGATGCCGAGCTGGCGTTGCACCTCAAGTTCGGCCGGCAGGCCGTGGGTGTCCCAGCCGAACCGGCGCTCCACCTTGTAGCCGCGCATCGTGCGGTAACGCGGCACGATGTCCTTGACGTACCCGGTCAGCAGGTGACCGTAATGCGGAAGACCGTTGGCGAAGGGCGGTCCGTCATAGAAGACGTACTCCGCAGCACCATCGCGGCGGGCCACGCTGGCCCGGAAGGTGTCATCGGCTGCCCAGTAGTCCAGGACCTGACGCTCGAGGGCGGGGAAATCCGGCGAACCGCCGGGCGGTTTGGGATAGCCGGGCAGCGTCCTATCACTCAGGGGCCTGTCGCTCATTCGGGGCGCTCTCCTGTGCCGTCGGGCACGGGGACGACGACGCGCGGGTGCGCGAGCGCCGCGGTACCACCCCGCTTGCGCACACTGACGGCGCGCCGCTCATTGTGTCGGCTATGACGGGCCGTTACCCGTTCGGCTCTACTGGGCCGAGGCGCATACCCCACCGGCTGTTCTTCCGAAGGCTCCCCGGTGATGGCCGGATCGACGCCGTTGACAATAACTCTAGCCGCTCAGCCCCAGGTCGTTTCTTCTCCACCGGCCATCTGGCCTTGGTGCTTCTGATTGCGGGGTCCGGAGCCACACCCCTTAGCGCAAATCGCGGCGCTCTGCCAGAAAGGGCCCTCTTCCAGAAAGAATGACGGAGGGCGTTTCCGGGCTGCGCCACTGGTCTCTGAATCGAACCGCCGACGCTACGCAGCATTTCTAGTAGTTACCGGGCCTTTCCGGGTCGCCATCGGAGTCAGCAGGCCGTAATCGGGCCGTCGATATACTCCTCCGGTGCTGAGGGAAGAAATACCCGAGGAGCCCCCGGGACAGAAGATCGCAAACCACTATCGATATCTTGATATTCCCGAAAAGCGGGCTGTCATCTATCGAATCGCGGCGGCGTTTCTGGCGGTTTGGTTCGCCGGCTATGTATTCCTGATCTCCTACGTCACACCGCCCAGTCTTTACATTCCCTCTTACTACGCCTTGAGCTACCGCGCGGGATTCGTCCGTCGTGGACTCGCCGGCGAAGTGGTCAGCCTCTTCCCCGAGCGGTACTACATCCAAGTTACGTACACGCTGGTGTGGGCGTCCTTCGCGGTCTACTGCGCGGCACTCGGGGCACTTGCCTGGTACGTGGTTCACCGCGGCAACCGGGCCGAACGCCGAATCCTCGTCGCGCTGCTTCTCCCGGTCCTCCCGTTCGCCGTCACATTCGCCGTTTTCGGGAGTCGTCCGGAACTGTTCGGTGCCGCCGCATTTATCCTTTTCTCGCTAGCCATTTCGCGGATTGACAACACACGCTTCGCGGCCTTGGCCTGTGCGTTGTATGGGGCGGCCATGGCGGTCATGGCGTTCTTCCACGAGTTGATCCCCATAGAGTTTGCTCTCGGGTCGGTACTGGCGATATTGCTGCTGGCCCGCTCAGCGAAACGATCCGTACAGGCCGTCTACCTCGCGCTTGCCATCGGACCGGGATTCCTAGCCACCGCCCTGATCCTCAAGCTCAGCCGCCGCGGCGTTGGACCTGAACTCTGCGCGGCGCTGCCCCACCGAATGGTCAAGGATTCGATGAAGGTCCCTCCCGATCGTGTGGGCGATTACATTCTCGGCAGGTACGAGAGCTTCTCGGACTATCACGACTGGGTCTGCAAAAACGTCATCCCATTTTTCGACGCTGAGTTTTCCAGCGCCGTGCGATCCGTCGAGAAGATTGGCGCACTCTCCCTGTCCGCGGGTTTTCTGCACGGTCTACTCGTCTTCATCGGGACGATCTGGCTCATCCAGGCCTTCACCACCGTGAAGTGGAGAAAATTCGTAGGAGGTATCCGCGGGGGGCTGGTGCCACCCATGCTGGCGCTGGTCCTCTGGATCCCGATTTTCGCGACTGGAACCGACTGGATCCGATGGTGGGCGCTAATCCTAATGAACGTGGCGGTGGTGTACCTCGTCTTTGCCGCATCGCAAGACGAGATCGAGCGTCCCATCACCGCGCGGACGATGAAATGGTTCATCGCAGTACTGGTACTGCTGGCGTGCATCCCGCTCGCGGCGGGGCCAGGTTATTTCTTGGATCCAGTGGAGATTTAGTCAAACAGATCAGAACCCGCTGAGGGCACCCGGCTCATCAACGCTGCTCAGTTCCTCCCCGGGCCCCGTCAGTTCGAAAGTCACGTGCGTTTCACCACTTAACCGGCTCTTCGAAGTTAACCGGCCAGCTGCGCGGTGGTGAATCTGGTGCTGGCCCGCTGGGCGCGGGTGCAGTGGAAGCGTA
>JAGQTO010000049.1 GCA_020439025.1 Mycobacterium sp.
CCACTTCCGGTCCGCGCCGGGTGGTGGTCAAAGTGACGTGCCCGCCGGCGGGGGTGTGCCGCAGGGCGTTGTCGAGCAGATTGCCCAGTACCTGGGTGAGCCGTTGCCGGTCGGCCCAGATCCGCGCGGTATCGCCGGCTTCGGTGTGCAGGGCAACCGCCTTGGCGGCGTAGCGGTCGGCGAACGCCGCCTTCAGTGCGGTGAGGAGTTCGGCCGTGTCGACCGGTCCCCGGGCGATCGCGGTGTGGGATTCCTCGGCCTGGGCCAGTGCTCCGGCGTCGGCGGAAAACCGCACCCGACGCCCGGTCTGCTCGCGCAGCATCGCAATCGTCTGAGGGTCAAGGGTTTTCACGCCGTCCTCGACGGCTTCCAGGTAAGCCTCCAGGACCGCAACCGGGGTCCGGATTTCGTGCGCCAGGTCCCCGAACATCCGGCGGCGGGTGGATTCCACCGATTGCAGGCGCTGCGCCATCTGGTTGAACGAGCCGGCCAGGTTCTCGAATTCGTCTCCCAGTTGCGGTGGGGCGACGCGGATGTCGTAGCGGCCCTCAGCGATCGCCCCGGCCGCGTGCGACAGTTCGGCGATGGAGTGTTGCAGACGCCGGCTCAAATAGGCGGTGACGACGAACGCGGTCGAGGCGGCCACGGTGATCGCCACCGCGATCGACAGGGCGGTGGCGTGCTGATAAGCCTGCTCGGCGTGGAACTGCTCGTTGGAATTGTGTTCCACTCCGGCTTGGTGCAGATGTTCGCGGAATAGCGGCGGCCCGACCACCGAGGCGACCACCCAGGTGGTGGCTCCTCCGGCGAGCAGCACCAGTGTCTGGGCGAGCAGCAGCCGCCCGCGCATCCCCATCCCCGGCCGCGGCGTCATCGCCCGGTTCCCATCCGGTAGCCCACTCCGCGGACGGTGAACACGAACCGCGGCTCGGTCGGGTCGTCGCCGAGTTTGCGCCTCAGGTGTCCGACGTGGACGTCGACCAGATGGTCGTTGCCCACCCACGGTTCGCCCCACACCGCGTCGATGAGCTGGCGGCGGCTCCACACCGCACCCGGGCGCGACGACAACGCCGCGAGGATGTCGAACTCGGTGCGGGTCAACGGGATCGGATCGCCGTTGAGGAATACCTGACGGCTGGCCACCTCGATCGACAGCGACCCGAAACTGCGGGCGGGTGGCATCTGCGCACCGGCGCCAGCGGGACTCATCGCGACCGCGGCCGTGCGTGGCCGGCGCAGCATGGCGCGGATCCGGGCGACCAACTCCCGCGGGCTGAACGGTTTGGTGATGTAGTCATCGGCCCCCACCGAGAGCCCGACGATGGTGTCCATCTCGGTGTCACGGGCAGTCAGCATCACCACGTAGGCATCGGAGAACGTCCGTAGCTGTCGGCACACCTCCAGCCCGTCGATACCCGGCAACCCCAGGTCCAGCACCACCACGTCGGGATCGACCTCGCGGGCCACCGCCAACGCCTCGGCCCCGCCATGGCAGACCGTAACCTCGAAATGTTCGCGTTGCAGATAACTGGCGACCACGTCGGCGAGGGCGGCCTCGTCATCGACCACCAACGCGCGATAGCCGAAGTCAGCGCCACCCCCGGCGGCACCGGGTAAGGAATCCATCCCCACATCGTGCCGCGCGTGCCGCGGCACACCGCAGCTTGAGCGAATCTTCACACAACCAACACCAAACCCCCGCAGCCCCGGGGCGACAGTGGAACGCGCAGGCCCACGACGAAAGGCCCGGCGATGACCCAAGCGCGCCCGGCGGCGATGCCGCTGACTCGGCGGGGGTTTCTGGTGGCCGCCGCCGTCGGCGGTGCATCCCTGGTCGGGTGTAGCCGCTCCACCACCGCCAGCGGCACCACCGAGGCGATTGCCGCGGCCGAGGCCGCCCGCCCCCACACCGGCAAGACCGTGACCGCCCGGTTGTCCCCAGGCGCCACCCTGACCTTCGCCAACCAGACCGCGATGTGGCATCCCATGCACCTGCACGGGCACACCTTCCAGGTGATCAAGGCCGACGGTAGTCCCGGTCCGCGCAAGGACACCGTCATCGTCACACCCATGCAGACCGTGTCGGTCCGGCTCGTCGCCGACAACCCCGGCGTCTGGATGCTGCACTGCCACAACGGCTATCACATGGATGCCGGGATGATGACGACCCTCAACTACAGCAACTGACATCGCAGCGTCCGGATAGAGATCGACATGGAAGAGAAAGGAGACGTTTCATGATGTTCTGGTCCGACCACGACATGAGCGGATGGGGATACGCAGGCATGGTGATCGGAATGGTGTTGTTCTGGGTCCTGATCATCGTCGGCATCGTCGTCCTGATCCGCTACACCACCGGTGCCACCCAAACCCGCGTCACCGCGACCCCGCGCTACAGGGACTACGAGACACCCGAGCAAGTGCTGGCCTGCCGGTTCGCTCGTGGGGAGATTGAGGACACCGAGTACCGCAACCGCCTTGAGGTGCTGCACAGCACCCCGCGGCGCTGACACGGCAGAGGGCGGTGGTTTCCGTGAGCCGCGACGATTTCCGCCTGCCGATCGCCGTTCGGCGCCGCGGGCACGAGCAGCGCCGAATCAGCTAGACACAAGCGCGCCATCAGAAATCCCGGGCCGAAGGCTCGGATCTTCAACCCGAAGGGATCGCCACCATGACCGAATCGACACCAACCACCGCGACGTTGGACCCGACCGACACCACCGAACCCATGGGCCGCCCCAACACCCGGCTGTACCAGGTGTTGGCCTGGGTGGGCATCGTCGCCGGGATCTTGTTCATCGTCGCCGTGGTCTTCTTCTCCGGCTTCTTCGCCGCCCGCGCAACCGGCGGGTACGGATGGCACCGCGGCGTCCAGAGCGGCCAGATGGGTTCGGGCGGGCCCATGGGCGCGGGCTGCCCGATGATGCAGGGCGGCGGAATGGGCCCCGGGATGATGAGTCCCGGCGGTATGCCCGGCATGGGACCCGGTGGGATGGCACCCGGTAGCTCCCGGGCATCGACCCCGCCCTCGTCAATGCCGATGCCGATGGCGCCGGCCGGACAGCGGTAAACGTCATCTCAGCGCGGGGCCAGCTGGCCGCGCGCGATGATCGCCGAGCCCGGGAGAGCCTGGCGACGCGATCACCTCCTCACCGGGCGCGGACGTAATGAGCGGTCGGCGGTTAGCGAGTAAGCGCTGACGGCCCACCGGTGCCGCAATTTCCGCGGCAGCCATGACCTGGACAACCGTGCGGTTCTAAGATTCGCCACAAAAACCGGAAAAAGCACTTCGCCATCGTCGGCGGAATCCCGACGGCTGCGCTGATCAGATCGGTTGGCATTCGCCAATGGAAAGCGGAACCTACA
>JAGQTO010000302.1 GCA_020439025.1 Mycobacterium sp.
TGTCCACCGTCCTGGCCGGAGGTGCGGAGGCACTGTCGGCGGGTCAGCGCCGTCGGTTGCTGCTTGCCCGGGCGTTGCTGTGCCCGGCGCCTGTCCTGCTCCTCGACGAGCCCACCGAACACCTCGACGCCGTCGACGGAAGCCGCCTGCTCGGGGCGCTTCTCGATCCGGCCGGCTCGCTACTCGAACCAGCGCGCACCGTCGTTGTGGCGACCCACGAAGACGTCGGACAATTCGACTGCCAACGGATTGTCCTCACCGCCGCGAGCAAGGCGGGGTCAGGAGCGCCCGGGGCGACGCCATCTCCGGTACACCCGGTGGGCGGCGAAGGCACCGATGATCGCGGTGGCGCACCAGACGGCGACCGCCACATAGGCTAACGGTGAGGTCAGGTCGGAGATCGACGCGCCCAGAGCGGTGTAGACGAACGCCCGTGGCGCCGAACCGATCAGGGCCCCGATCACCATCTGCCACAACGGCATCCCGAACGCTCCGAAGCCGTAGGAGGCCAGCGCGTCGGAAATGCCAGGAACGAACCGCTGACCGACCACCGCCCACAGCCCGCGCCGTTTGATCTGTGCGTCGATGCGCTCGGCCCAGTCCGCACCGATCAGCGCCCGCGCGCTGTCCCGGCCGGCGTGCCTGCCCCCCAGCGCGGCGATGGTGGCGGTTGTGGCGGTGGAGGCGAGGGTCACGAAGGTGCCCAGAACCGGGCCGAACAGCAGCCCGCTGCCGGCCGCCAGCAGCGGCCCGGGAACGAAGACCGCGGCTAGGACGGCGGCCACCACGACGTAGACCAGCGGGGCGACGGGTCCGCTGGCGGCGACAGCCGCGCGCACCGCGTCGATGTCCAGCACCCGCCGGACCGCAACGAGATAGAACAGCGTCAGCAGGAAGGCGACGAACAGCGCAAGCCGCAGGATGTGTCGCCGCCGGCTACCGGCGGGGGAGTCCTCGTCGCCGGTCGGTGCCGCCTCCGGAGCACTCATGCCCGCGGTCTTTCAGTTGAAGCGGATGTCCAGCGTCGCCAGGCCGAAGATCTTGCGGCCATCGGACTTCGCGGCGACCAGAACCACGCCGGTGCGGGTTTCCGGGTCCAGCGACTTGACCTTGCCGCTGAACTCGATATCGGCTCCCGTCGCCGCGGAGACGACCGCCGGCGCGGACAGCCGTACCGCGTAGCGGGTGACCGCGCCCGGATCGCCGGACCATGCCGAGACGAATCCCGCACCGAGGCCCATGGTGAGCATGCCGTGGGCGATCACGTCGGGCAGGCCGGCGAGTTTGGCGATGTCCTCGTCCCAGTGGATCGGGTTGGCGTCACCGGCCACACCCGCATAGTTGACCAGATCCCCCCGGGAGAGCCGGGTGTGATGCACCGGTAGCTCGTCGCCGACCTTCAGATCGTCGAAGGACGGCGTACCCGGTGCGCGGGCGGTGTCGGTGGCCATCCGGACCTCGGTGTCGGGACGAAGCGTCTTTCGGTAGGCGGCCGATGATTCGCCGACACCCATGATGTCGACGTCGTGCATCATCGCCTTCTGCACGGCCTCTTTGATCGCCGGGTTGATGTCCTCGGCGGTGACGCCGACGACGGTGGTGTGCAGGGTGTGCACACGCATCCCGGCGGTGTCGGTGAAGGTATTGGTGACGGTGATCAGGTCTCTGCCGGCGATGCGGCGCACCGAGGTCAGTTCGACGTCGATGAGCAGTTCGTCCCCGGCCACGATCGGGCGATGCTGTTCGAAGACCTCTTCGGTCTGCATGTAGGTGTCGTAACCGACGACCACCGACTCGAACATCCGGCGGTTGCAGGACATGCCCGGGGTGGAGGTGAAGGTCAGCGGTGCGACCAGACCCGAATAGCCCAACTCGGCGGCGGCGGCGACATCCCAGTGTGCGGGGTGGTAGTCCTGCACCGCGCGGGCGTACTCGCGTACTTTCTCCCGGCCGACGAGGTAGCTGCCGTCCATCTGGTAGTAGTGGCCGACCCGGGACTCGATCGCCGACGCCTCTGGTGCTGCGGTCATGAATTCGCCCATCTGTTTATCGGCTTGTTGGTGTGGCCAACCACAGCACCTTAATCGGTGGGTTCCGTAATTCCTCATGCTGCCGTTCGAACACCGGTCCGGCCCGCTTGGGCCCGTCAGAAATCGCCAAGCTGGATCACGGTAGGAATCGTCGCGATAACAGTTCGACCGAAAGTGTGAATAGAGCCACACAGTTGCGTTTCAATTAGCTCGCGAGCCGGTAGACCCCCGGGTCTATTTGTGTTGGCGAGATTGAGACAGGGAACGGCCGCAATGGGTAAGCACCGAGTTACGCGCGGAATGGTGCGTGACATCGAGTACGGCTTCTGGAAGAGGCCGGTGCCCCTCGGCGCGGGCAACTCCCGGTATGTCGGTCGCATCGGTGTGCTAGCCATAGCGCTTGGCGTGGGTTCTGTCGTTGCCGCGATGCCGATGGCCTATGCCGATAACACCGGCTCGCCGGGATCCAGCGGCACGTCTACGGAGTCGTCGTCGGTGCCTTCGAGCAAGACCGTCCGCGGACCGCGTGCTGGAACTCGCGCTACGGCCCCTCGCGCGCCGTCGGGGGGCGTGCGTGGCGGAGTCTCCAGGGCGACGGGAGACGATCTGGAACTTCCCACCGACGAACCACCGCTGTCGGCTCGAGGGTCATCCCTGGACGTGCCGATGGTGGACAGGCCCGCACGACAGCCACGAAAGAGTGACCCCGTCAAGGCAGCCGAGACGGTTCCGGATGAACCGTCGCGCCGAAGCCCACCGGCGTCAGCCGCAGCCGATACCCCTGGCGATCCGGTTTCTACTGTCGGACCCGCACTTCCCGGCGCCAGCGCCGGGGAGGCCGCTTCTCCGACAGCGCCGCTGCGGTCGATCGAAGAGGTCTCTGCGCTGGAGAGTTCGGCCACCGGTAGCGCCGTCATCGCTGCAGCCGCGGAGCCGAAAGCGCCGATTATCGCCCAAGCGCAGGGGCGTGACTCGATCAACGGACTGAGTCGGACCCTGCTGTCCTGGTTCGGAGCCGGAAGCGACCCCGGTAGCCCTGGCGCCGGGGGCTTGTTGTGGGGAGCATTGGCGTTTGTTCGTCGTGAGACCGACGAAGGCTTCAGCGCGGGGAAGTTGGCGGATTCCGTCACGAGCGGCGGTCCGCCCGGTCAGCCCACCGCCGCATCGACCCCGATGCAGGTGGGCTCGAACCCGATCGCCGACCTCGTCCGGATTTTCATCGGAGATGGAACAGCCGACAACCCCAACGCCGGTCTTCTGATCGGCACGGGCTACAGCTACACCGGCTACGAAGGGGCCTGCACCAGTGGTGCCTGTAACGGTGGACGCGGTGGTCTGATCGGCGATGGAGGCTCGGGCTTCAACGGTGGCGATGGCGGAGCAGCGGGCTGGTTCGGACGAGGCGGCGATGGGGGGGCCGGGTCTGAGGGCGGCTCTGGCGGCAACGGCGGCGCGGGCGGATTGTTCTTCGGAAACGGCGGCAACGGCGGAGCCGGGGGAAATGCGCTCTCCGGCGGTGACGGCGGCCAAGGGGGAAACGGCGGCGATACGGGATTCTTCTCCCTGTCCGGTAGTGGCGGCAGCGGCGGTGTCGGCGGTTCCGGCGCGGGATTCGGACTTGGCGGCTCCGGAGGGCGTGGCGGGAGTGCAGGCCCGCTCTCGCTTTTCGCCCACGGTGGTGCCGGTGGCGACGGCGGCATCGGGGCCGTCGCCGGCAATGGCGCTGACGGCGGGCGGGGCGGTCTGCTGCTCGGCCGCGGCGGTGCAGGCGGTGATGGAGGTTCTGCCGTCGTCGCCGGGGGCGTCGGCGGTAACGGAGGGGCCGGTGGCGACGCCGGTCTCCTCGCAATCTGGGACCGCGCCGGTGACGGCGGCAACGGTGGAGCAGGTGGCGATGGCCTCAAAGGCCCCGACGGGCTTCTGCCGGGTCAGGACGGCGGCGATGGCGGTCGGGGCGGCACTGGCGGCGTCGGCGGCAACGGAGGTTCGGGATCCTGGCTCTTTGCTGTTGGCGGCAACGGCGGTACCGGTGGAGCCGGGGGTGCCGGCGGAACAGGTGGATCCGGTGTCCGCGGTGCGGACGCCGCCATTTCCGGCGCGGACGGCGGTGCCGGTGGTAACGGCGGAAACGGTGGTGGCGGCGGGGTAGGCGGTGCTGGCGGCGACGCCGGCGCGGGCGGTTTGTTGGGCATTCTCAGCGGAATTGGCGGGAGCGGGGGTGCGGGTGGCGAAGGAGGTCTTGCGGGCAACCCGGGTGACGGTGGTGACGGCGGCGACGGTGACGCCCATCGTCCCGATGGGGGCAGGGGGGGTGACGGGGGTGAGCAGGGTCTCGGCGGAGTTGGAGGAACGGGTGGCGCGGGCGGAGGTGGATCCGGCTCGCCTGGCGACGCGGGTGCCTCTGGAGTCAGCGGCCGCCGGCCTGTTGGTCCGGCGGGCAACGGCGGGGCAGGCGGTGACGGGTGGACAGCCGTCGTGTCCGGGACTTCGGGAGGCAACGGCGGAGACGGAGGTGACGGCGGGCGAGTCGGCAACGGCGGTGCCGGTGGCAACGGGGGGGCAGGTGCGGCAGGACTTTCCGGGGCCGATGGCATGGCCTCCGGGGAGGGCGGCGGTGACGGTTCTGCCGGTGGGGCAGGAGGGCGCGGAGGTGCAGGCGGCGATGGCGGCGACGTCCTGGGTGACGGCGGTCGGGGGGGCTTCGGCGGCGGCGGCGGTGCAGGCGG
>JAGQTO010000303.1:0-1366 GCA_020439025.1 Mycobacterium sp.
CCAGCCGCCGCTGTACTGCGGGTTTTCGCGTTCTGAGCGGGGGTCGGGTTAGATTTCGTCGGAGAGCGTGGGTACGGTCGTCGTCGCTGGCTGAAGAACCCGGCCCAGGCAAGTAACTGATGGTCCAGAAATGGAAATGAGACGGAGGAACCCGTGGCCCTTCCCCAGTTGACCGACGAGCAGCGCGCCGCCGCCTTGGAAAAGGCAGCCGCCGCACGTCGAGCACGTGCTGAGCTGAAGGATCGGCTCAAGCGCGGTGGCACCAATCTCACCCAGGTGCTCAAGGACGCCGAGACCGACGAGGTCCTCGGCAAGATGAAGGTTTCGGCTCTGCTGGAAGCCCTGCCCAAGGTCGGCAAGGTCAAGGCCCAGGAGATCATGACCGAGCTGGAGATCGCCCCGACCCGCCGTCTGCGCGGACTCGGTGACCGGCAGCGCAAGGCCCTGCTGGAAAAGTTCTCCTGATCCTTTCCGCTGGGACATCGGTCTGACCAGACCCATGAACGCCAGTAGAGGGCCGGACGGCCAGAACGGCACCGCTCGTTCCGGAGCCACGCATCCACGCGTGCTCGTGCTGTCCGGCCCTTCTGCTGTCGGCAAGTCGACGGTGGTCCGTGCACTGCGCGAAAGACTGCCGAATCTGCACTTCAGCGTCTCGGCGACCACCCGCGAACCGCGCCCCGGGGAGGTCGAGGGTGTGGACTACTACTTCGTCACCCCCGAGCGCTTCCAGGAACTCATCGACAGTGGCGAGTTGCTGGAGTGGGCCGAGATCCACGGCGGTCTGCACCGGTCGGGAACACCCTCGGCCCCGGTCCGCCGTGCCGCAGACGCCGGTCTGCCGGTGTTGATCGAAGTCGACCTCGCCGGCGCCCGCTCGGTCAAGCGCGCGTTGCCCGACGCGTTGAGCGTGTTCCTCGCGCCGCCCAGCCGGGAGGCGCTGCGGGAGCGGCTCGTGGGCCGCGGGACCGAGACGCCCGAGCGCATGGCCCGCCGGCTCGCCACCGCCGACACCGAACTGGCCGCCCAGGGGGAGTTCGACGCCGTCGTGGTGAACAGCCAATTGGAATCGGCCTGCGCCGAATTGGTATCGTTGCTGCTAGGAAACGCGCCGGAGTCGGCGTGAGAATCACACATCCACTGCCCGGCGACGGTCGGAACTGCCAGGTGAAGTTCAGGAGAAGGTTTACGTGACAACCACTGCGGATCACTACGATCCGGCCCCCGGAGCGGCCACCGCTTACGACACTCCGCTGGGCATCACCAACCCGCCCATCGACGAGCTGCTCGAGCGGGTCTCCAGCAAGTACGCCCTGGTGATCTACGCGGCCAAGCGCGCGCGCCAGATCAACGACTACTACAACCA
>JAGQTO010000303.1:1415-2376 GCA_020439025.1 Mycobacterium sp.
CCGCTGTCGATCGCGCTGCGCGAGATTCACGGCGACCTTCTCGAACACACCGAAGGCGAGTAATCGCGGCGGGCGCGGGCTTCCCATGAACTCCAAGCGGATCATCGTCGGAGTCGCGGGCGGCATCGCCGCCTACAAGGCCTGTTCGGTGGTACGCCATCTCGGTGAGGCGGGGCACCAGGTCCGGGTCGTCCCCACCGAGTCCGCACTGCGCTTCGTCGGCGCCGCCACGTTCGAGGCGCTATCCGGACACCCGGTTCGCACCGGGGTGTTCGAAGACGTGCCGGAGGTGCCGCATGTCCGTCTCGGGCAGGAGGCCGACCTGGTCGTAGTGGCCCCGGCCACCGCGGACCTGCTGGCCCGGGCGGCGTCCGGGCGCGCCGACGACCTGCTGACCGCAACTCTTCTCACGGCTCGCTGCCCGGTGCTTTTCGCCCCGGCGATGCACACCGAGATGTGGCAGCACCCGGCGACCGTGGCCAACGTGGCCACCCTGCGCAGCCGTGGTGCGGTCGTGCTCGAGCCCGCGTTCGGGCGACTCACCGGGGCCGATACCGGGGCCGGACGGCTTCCCGAGCCCGAAGAGATCAGCACCTTCGCGGAGTTGCTGCTGGCGCGCGGGGACGCCCTGCCGCACGATTTGAGCGGGGTCAAGGTTCTGGTGACCGCCGGGGGCACCCGCGAGGCGCTGGACCCGGTGCGGTTCATCGGCAACCGGAGTTCGGGCAAGCAGGGCTACGCGCTGGCGCGGGTGGCGGCTCAGCGCGGGGCGGAGGTCACCCTGATAGCCGGAAACACCGCCGGGTTGGCCGACCCGGCCGGGGTGTACGTCGTGCGGGTGACCTCAGCGGCGCAGATGCACGAGGCGGTGTCCAAGCATGCCCCAGACGCGCACGTCCTGGTGATGGCCGCGGCGGTGGCGGATTTCCGTCCCGCCCACCTCGCCACCAGCAAGATCAAG
>JAGQTO010000004.1:0-1184 GCA_020439025.1 Mycobacterium sp.
GCCAGCGTTCTGGGCTGGCGGGCCCAGCATTCGCAATCCCACTACGCCGCCGCCAAGGCGGGGGTGATGGCGCTGACCCGTTGTAGCGCAATCGAAGCCGTCGACTACGGCGTGCGGATCAATGCGGTCTCACCCAGCATCGCCCGGCACCGGTTCCTGGAGAAGACGAGTTCGGCCGAACTGCTCGACAGGCTCTCAGGCCAGGAGGCCTTCGGCCGCGCCGCCGAGCCGTGGGAGGTCGCCGCCACCGTCGCCTTCCTCGCCAGCGATTACGCCAGCTATCTCACCGGTGAGGTGATCTCGGTGTCGAGTCAACACCCATGAGCGGGCCACAGCCGGCGACCCGGCGCGGCGAACTCCTCAGCCTGGCCGCGTCGATGTTCGCCGAACGCGGTCTGCGGGCCACCACCGTCCGCGATATCGCCGATGCCGCCGGGATCCTTTCGGGGAGCCTCTACCACCACTTCGCCTCGAAAGAGGCGATGATCGACGAGGTGCTCCGCGGATTCCTGGACTGGCTCTTCGCGCGATACCAGGAGATCATCGACACCGAGCCCAATCCGCTGGCCCGGCTCGCGGGGCTGTTCATGGCCTCCTTCGACGCCATCGAACACCATCACGCCGAGGTGGTCATCTACCAGGACGAGGCCAAACGGCTGTCGGACCAGCCGCGGTTCGCCTACATCTCCGAACTCAACGTCCGCCAGCGCACGATGTGGGTCGACGTCCTCACCGAGGGAATCGCCCAGGGCTATTTCCGGCCCGATATCGACGTCGACCTTGTCTACCGCTTCATCCGCGACACCACGTGGGTCTCGGTCCGGTGGTATCAGCCCGGGGGACCGCTGACCGCCGAACAGGTCGGGCGGCAGTACCTCGGGATCGTGCTCGGGGGAATCAACGCACCAGGTAAGGAGATCGGACATGGCTGAGGCGTATGTCATCGACGCGGTGCGCACCCCGGTCGGCAAGCGCAATGGTTCGCTGGCCGCGCTGCACCCGATCGACCTGGGCGTCCACGCGTTCCGGGGGATCTTCGAGCGGAACGGCGTCGACCCGGCGGCAGTCGACGACGTCGTCATGGGCTGTGTGGACGCGATCGGCGGACAGGCCGGCAATATCGGCCGGCTCACCTGGCTGGCCGCCGGGTATCCCGAGGAGGTGCCCGGCGTCACCGTCGACCG
>JAGQTO010000004.1:1227-2050 GCA_020439025.1 Mycobacterium sp.
AACCGCCGATCTGATCCTGGCCGGCGGCGTGCAGAACATGAGCCGTATCCCGATCTCCTCGGCGATGACCGCCGGCAGGGAATTCGGGTTCACGACTCCCACCGCCGAGTCACACTTCTGGCGCCGGCGCTACGGGGACGAGGAGATCTCACAGTTCCGAGGGGCGGAAATGATCGCCGAGCGGTGGGACATCTCGCGGGAGGACATGGAACGCTTCGCTCTGGCCAGCCACCAGAAGGCCTTCGCGGCGATCAGGGGAGGGCATTTCGACGGCGAGATCGTCGCCGTCGACGGGTTCACGGTCGACGAGACGCCGCGGCAGACCTCACTGGAGAAGATGGCCGGGCTGCCCACGCTGTCACCGGGCGGGCGGATGACCGCCGCGGTGGCCAGCCAGATCTGCGATGGCGCCAGCGCGGTGCTGCTGGCCTCGCAGCGGGCGGTGTCCGATCACGGCCTTGTGCCGCGCGCCCGGATCCACCACATCAGCTGCCGCGGCGCCGACCCGGTGCTAATGCTGACCGGGCCCATCCCGGCCACCCGCTATGCGCTGGACAAGACCGGCCTGTCGATCGAGGACATCGACGTCGTTGAGATCAACGAGGCGTTCGCCCCGGTGGTCCTGGCCTGGATCAAGGAAACCGGCGCCGACCCGGCCAGGGTCAACCCCAACGGCGGTGCCATCGCGCTGGGACACCCGCTGGGCGCGACCGGGGCCAAGCTGTTCGCCACCATGCTCAACGAACTGGAGCGCACCGGCGGCCGCTACGGGCTGCAGACCATGTGCGAGGGCGGCGGGACGGCGAACGTGACGGTCATTGAA
>JAGQTO010000304.1 GCA_020439025.1 Mycobacterium sp.
CCGGTGTTGGCGGCGCCGATCAGGCTGATCGGCCAGGGGGCGCGCCAGCCGCCGAGGAACAGGGTGCTGGCCAGCGCCGCGACGGTGGCCATGTTGACGTACTCGGCGAGGAAGAACATCGCGAACTTCAGCGAGGAGTACTCGGTGTGGAAGCCGCCGACGAGTTCGCCCTCGGCCTCGGGCAGGTCGAACGGTGCCCGGTTGGTTTCACCCACCATCGCGGTGAGGTAGATCGCGAAGGACGGCAGCAGCAGGAAGACATACCAGGTCTGGGTCTGGCCGGCGACGATTCCCGAGGTGGACATGGTGCCCGAATACAGGAACACCGCCGCGAAACACAGCGCCATCGCGATCTCGTAGGAGACCACCTGGGCGCTGGAACGCAGGCCCCCCAGCAGTGGATAGGTGGACCCGGATGCCCAGCCCGCCAGCACGATTCCATACACCCCGATCGAGGTGATCGCCAGGATGTAGAGCACCCCGACCGGCAGGTCGGTCAACTGCAGCGGGGTCCGGTGGCCGAAGATCGACACCACAGGTCCGAGCGGGATGACGGCGAAGGCCATGATGGCGCAGAACACCGAGATGACCGGCGCGAGAAGGTAGATGGGTTTGTCCACCCCAGCCGGGACCAAGCCCTCCTTGAGTGCCAGTTTGATGCCGTCGGCGGCCGACTGAAGCAGTCCCAGCGGTCCTACCCGGTTGGGGCCGTACCGCATTTGCATGCGGCCCAGCAGTTTCCGTTCGGCGAGGATCGCCACCAGCACGGTGAGCAGCAGGAAGGCGAACACGCCGACGGCCTTGACCACGATCAGCCACCACGGGTCCAGCCCGAACACGGTGGGATCCGGATAGGTCATGGGAGTCCTCCCGCTTCGATGCGGACGACCGCCCCGGCTGTGACGCCCAGATCGTCGTGCACCGCTGACCCCGTCGAGTTCAGCGGCAGCCACACCACCCCGTCGAGCATCTCGGTGACGGCCAACGGCAGGCTGATGGCCCCGTGGTCGCTGGCTACCGTCAGCGTCCCGCCGTCCTGGGCGCCGATCGCGGTTGCCGTCGCCGCCGAGATCCGCGCCACCGCGGGGTGGGCGGTGCCGGCCAGATGAGGTTCGCCGTCCTGCAAACGGCCGCGGTCCAACAGCATCCGCCAGCCGGCCAGGATCGCCTCGCCGGGCTGCGGAGTGGGGGGCGCGCCCGGCGGCACGTCGGGGGCGGCCGGGCGTGCGCCGTCCCAGACACCCAAAGCCGCCATCTCGGCGCGGGCCTTCTCGGTGCTGGGCACGCCCAGGTCAACGCCGAGTTCTCTGGCCAGGGTGTGTAGCACGCGCAGGTCGGGGGCGGCGTTGGAGTCCAGCGCCGCGCCGAAGGGGCGCGCCCGGCCTTCCCAGTTCGTGAACGAACCCGCCTTTTCGGCGACCGGGGCGACCGGGATGACGACGTCGGCCCGTTCGGTGATCGCCGACTCGCGGACCTCCAGGCTCACGACGAACCCGGCGGCCTCCACGGCCGCCAGAGCGGCCTGCGGGTCTGCAAGGTCGGCGGGCTCGACTCCGCCGATCAGCAGCGCGTCGAGTTCGCCGCTTGAGGCGGAGGCCAGGATCCCGGCGGTGTCGCGGCCCGGCTCATCGGGGAGGTGTGCGCCCGCCCAGGCGGCGCTGATCTGTTGGCGGGCACGGGGATCGGCGACCGGGCGGCCGCCGGGAAGCAGGGTCGGCAGGCAGCCTGCCGCCAGTCCCCCGGGCTCGCCGGCACGGCGTGGGATCCACGCCAGCCGTACCCCGGCCCGGGCCGCCGCCGAGAACGCCCCGGGACTGGTGGCCAACCGTTCCCCCGCCAGGATGACGGTGCCCTCGGGCATCTGTTCGGCCAGTTCGGTCAGGGCCGCCGCCTCGCCGCCGGGAGCGACGGGAACCAGCCGGGCGGACAGTTTGGCCGCCCCCCGCGAAATGAACGGTGCGAGTGTGACCACCGGCAGTCCACGCCGACGGACCGCCTTGCGGAGCCGCAGGAAGACGATCGGTGACTCCTCCTCGGGCTCGAATCCGGCGAGCACCACGGCCCGTGCGGTCTCCAGGTCGTCGTAGGTCAACCTCGCCGGCCGGCTGGCGAGGTGGGTGAGGAACTGCGTCTCCTCCGCCGAATGGGGGCGCGATCGAAAGTCGATATCGTTGGTGCGCAGCGCTATTCGCGCGAACTTGGCGTAGGCGTAGGCGTCCTCGTTCGTCACCCGCCCGCCGACGAGCACGCCGGTGCGGGCGTTGGTCAGCCCCGCCGCCGCCCGGGTGAGGGCCTCCGACCACGAGGCCGCGCGCAGGGTGCCGTCGTCGCGCACCATCGGGGTGTCGATGCGGTCGCCCACCCGGGTGTAGGCGAAGGCCCAGCGTCCCTTGTCGCAGTTCCACTCCTCGTTGACCTCCGGGTCGTCCCCGGCCAGCCGCCGCAGCACCACGCCGCGGCGGTGATCGGTGCGCTGCGCACAGCCCGACGCGCAGTGTTCGCAGACGCTGGGGGAGGACACCAGGTCGAAGGGGCGGGCGCGGAAGCGGTAGGCGGCCCCGGTGAGTGCGCCGACCGGGCAGATCTGCACGGTGTTGCCGCTGAAGTAGGAGTCGAAGGCGGCGCCGGGGGCGATGCCGACCTGCTGCAGCGCGCCGCGTTCGAGCAGTTCGATGAACGGGTCGCCGGCGATCTGGGTGGAGAAGCGGGTGCAGCGGGCGCACAGCACGCAGCGCTCGCGGTCCAGCAGCACCTCGCTGGACAGCGGAATCGGTTTGGGGAAGGTGCGCTTGATGTCGGTGAACCGGGTCTCGGCCCGGCCGGTGGCCATCGCCTGGTTCTGCAGCGGGCACTCGCCGCCCTT